>JBAXQF010000057.1:0-15806 GCA_037131875.1 Verrucomicrobiota bacterium | reverse complement strand
CAGCCTTCGGCGCTCCCAAGCCACTGGCCACATTTTTTTGTAAAATGCTCTAGCGTGCCGACACCACCGGATCATTGCCCCCACAGCGTCTCACCCCAGCGGGGTGGCAGAGAGCGTGGAGTCGCCTCCCTGTCTGCCCCCCCTTTGGGGTGAGACCCATTGCTTTTCGAATTTGATCCCTCTGCCCCAGTCGTTTTGGGGGCTGGACAACGGCGCGGGTTGCGCTCAAATAGGAGACACCCATGCGCATCCTCGCCATTGATCCCTCGCTGCGTTCCACCGGCTTTGCCGTGCTGGAGCGGCTTGCGGGCGCGAAAGTGCGGGCGCTGGAGTATGGGGCGATCCCCAACGCCGCCAAGCTTCCGCCTTCCTCCTGCCTGGTGGCCATTCATGACCGGCTGGCGGAGTTGATCGCCCGCTACGAACCCGAGTGCGCGGCGGTCGAGGCGGTCATTTACGTGCAGAGCCACCGGACGGCGATCACGCTCGGGGCGGCGCGCGGTTCAGCCATCCTCGCCGCAGCCCGACGCGGATTGCCGGTATTTGAATACGCCCCCACGGACGTGAAGCAAGCCGTGGTGGGACGCGGCGGTGCGGGCAAGGATCAGATCGCCTTCATGGTGCGCGCCCTGCTTGGGCTCACGGAAACGCCGCAAGCCGACGCCGCCGACGCGCTCGCCATTGGGCTCACCCATTTCCAAAACCACGACTCCGCCCAACGCGGACTCAAAATTTTGCAACGCATATGAAACTCGAAACCCGCTGGCTGGGCCGGATTGCTTTTGAGGACGCCCTCGCGCTCCAGGATCAACTGGTGGCTGAACGCGCCGCGCCGGAGCCGAGCGCGCCGGTTCCCCCGGAAGTGCTTCTGTTGCTGGAACACGAGCCGGTGTACACCATCGGACGCACCCCAGACCAATCCAGCCTGCGCGACGCCGCTTTGCTTCCCCATCCCGTGGTGCAAATCAACCGGGGCGGGCAGGCCACCTACCACGGGCCGGGCCAATTGGTCGGCTACCCGATCCTCCGCCTCGGCGAACGCGGGCAGGATTTGCACCGCTACCTGCGCGAACTGGAGGAAGCGCTCATCGAACTGCTGGCGGAATATGGCGTCGCCGCCGTGCGGCGCGAAGGGCTCACCGGCGTCTGGGTTGGCGAACGCAAGATCGCTTCCATTGGCGTCGGCGTGCGGAAATGGATTTCCATGCACGGGTTCGCCCTGAATGTCTGTGGGGATTTGACCCCGTTCAATCAAATCACCCCGTGCGGCATCGCCGGGGTGGAAATGACCAACCTCGAACGCGAGAGCGGCCAGCCAGTGGACGTCCGTTCCGTGGCCGACCGCGTGGCCGCCGTGTTCGAGCGGCGCTTTTTCCCCTAGAGCAGGGCCACCGCATCTAAATTTAAAGGCAAAAGAGGATCAGGAACTCAGGAAATGAGGAAATTTTTGGAAAACTGTATCCTAGCTCAAATACCCGCTCTGAAGAGGTTGTTTCTGTCTTTTTCCTGATTTCCTGAGTTCCTGATAGATTTTGGATGCGTTTGCCCTGCTTCTCAAAGCTTGATTCCCGATGCGCCAAGCCTGAGACTCCGGCCTGACCACCTGAATTTATGATCGGTTTCTTTACTCCGCGTTACGTCAAGAACGGCCAGGAAATGCTCCACGCCGCGCACAAGATGCTCTGCTACAAACGCGACTTACTACAACCCGCTGACGTCCAGTGGGTTGAAGCACATCTCTCCCTCCTGCAAGCCGCCTTGCGCCAGCGCAGCCGCCCGGAGGTGGAAAAAGAGAGCCATGAACTCGACCGGTTCTTCGGCGAACATTTCCCCACCCCAAAGCATCCCGATCTGCGCGAAAACTGCGAAGTCTTTCTGGTGGCCATCGTCATCGCCCTGGGCATCCGCACCTTTTTCCTCCAGCCTTTTACCATCCCCACCGGCTCCATGCAGCCGACGCTCAACGGCATCCAAGTTACCGCCACCCAAACGCCGCCACCCAGTCCGCTCGTGCGCGCCTTTGAAATGGCCTGTTACGGGCGCAGCTATTTTAATGTCGTCTCCAAGGAGGAGGACACCGTGCTTTCCCTGCGGGACGTCACCCGGTTCCGGTTCTTCAACTACACGGAAATCCAGTGCCTCAAACAGACCTTTCTGGTGCCCGCCCCGGCCCGGGGCGTGGCGGAGCGCTTCCATCTCCAGCCCGGCACGTCCCTGAGCGCGGGCCAGGTGGTGGCCTGTGGCTACTCCGACACCGGCGACCACGTTTTTGTCAATAAAGTCGCCTACAACTTCCGCGCCCCGCACCGGGGAGAGGTCTTTGTCTTTAATACCGCCAACATCCTCACCGAGGAGAACAAGATGAACCCCGGCGGCCCCTCTCAATTCTACATCAAGCGCCTGGCAGGCTTGCCGGGAGACGAACTGCGGATCGACCCGCCCCGGCTCTTCGTCAACGGCAAACTCGCCACCGGCCCCGCTTTTGAGCGGGTGATGTCGGGCACGCGCGAACACCCCAACAACGGCTACCGGGGTTATGGCAACGGGCCGATCAATCTGACTAGCCCGGATTCCCCCTTCCAAGTCCCCGAGAAACGCTACTTCGCCCTGGGCGACAACTCTTACAACAGCGCCGACAGCCGCTACTGGGGCACCGTGCCGGAGGAAAACCTCGTCGGCTGCGGCATGTTTGTCTATTGGCCCTTCACCAAACACTGGGGCATCATCCGCTAAGGGCCTGTGAAAAAACTCTTCCTGCCGGGCTTTAGCCGGCAAATCTGCTTTGCCACCGGCTTCAGTCGGTGGTTAGCTTGGCCTTCATTTCCCCAGCCGGCTTCAGCCGGGCTTCTCCTATCCACAAGGAAAGCCCGGCTGAAGCCGGCTGGGGAGCATCTGTCATGGAAACCACCAGCTAAAGCTGGTGGCAAAACAAAAAACATCGCCGGCTGAAGCCCGGCTTTTCGGACTTTTTTCACAAACTCTAAGAGAATCATCACATCCCATGCACAGCGCACTCCTCGCCTTGGCCCACTGGGCCGGAAACCATCCCTCCCGTATGATTCTCGGCTGTGAGGGAGCGGTGGCCGCAACTCTTCCCAACACCACTTCCTTCGTCGTCAGCACCACGCGCGCCAAGCTCATTCAATTGGGGGCGGAGCAACTGGTGGAATGCGACCTCGTCAAGGCGCGGGCGCTCATCGCCTTGGAGGAGGCCCCCCCCGAACAGCTCGCCGCCATCCAAACCGATCTTGCAGCCCCGCCCCCCAGCGCAGACGCCCTTGCCTTCGCTGATCTCTTCGCCTTTGAGGGCGTTCACTTCGCCCTCCACACCCAGCCCATCCCGGTCAACCAAGTCATCTGCTCCCCGCGCGCCCGGCAATTCTCTGACCGCCGCAATCTGCCGGAAGAAATCCTCTCCTGCGGCCAGGCCAGCGTGCTCGTGCCGTTCATGCCGCCGGGATTGCCCCTGGCCAAGGAAATCCGGCGCAGAATCGGCCTCTGGCGCGACCGCTATAAGACAATCCCCAAACTCATCCTCATCCAAAACCACGGCATGATCGCCCTGGGCGAAACGCCCGCGGAAGTGCAGATGATCACGGAAATGGCCGTCAAATACGCCGAGATTTTTATCGGCGCAGCCATGATGGGCGGGCCGGAATTTTTGAAGCCCAACTACGTCACGCAGATCGACGAGACCAAACGGGTGTAAAGATTGACCCCCTTTGAGCAAACAGGCATGGACTCCCTGCTGGCACGCAATGTGAGTTGTTCCCGCACGATCGACAGCGAGACCGAGCGGCTGGCGGACGTGACGCTCGGCTTCGAACCGGCCACCTTGCACCTCCTCTTTGGCGGCCCCGGCTCGGGGCGCAATCTTTTGCTGCGGCTGCTGGGCCTCATCGAACGGCCCGACTCCGGGGAAATCCTCGTCACCGGCGAATCGACCCGCGACTGGAGCGACGACCAATGCAACGCGCTGCGCAGCCGCCACTTCGGGTTTGTCTTTGAGGCGCCGCTGCTGCTCCCTTCCTTCAACGTGGTGGAAAACATCGCCATGCCGTTTTTCAAACTCACCGAAGCCACGCCCGAGCATGCCCGCGAGGAAACCCGCCGGGTGCTTGAACACGTGGGCATGGCGGATTACGCCGACTCGTCCATCGAGGCGCTGCCCATCTGGGCCCAGCAACGCGTGGCGCTGGCGCGAGCGCTGGTCACGCGGCCCCAGGCGCTTTTTGTGGAAAACATCGACAGCCTGGCCCGCGATGGCGAGTTGATCTCATTGCTCGAACTGCTCGCCTTTACCCGCCGCTCCCTGGGCTGCTGCATCATCGCCACCGCCGCCTCCCGCGATCTGGTGCATTTCGCCAACCGCGCCGTGGAGTTGGCCGAGGGCCGCGTCGTGCGGGACTGGCGTCCCGGAGGGCTGCTCTCATGAAAACGCCTTCCCCCAGCGCCGAGGCCATCACCCGCTCCAGCAAAAGCAACTTCGCGCTGGCCTTCCTCGCGCTGCCGCCGGAGCGGCGCAAGGATCTCACCACCTTTTACGCCTTTTGCCGGGTCATCGACGACATCGCCGACGAGCCCGGCCCGACGCCCGAGGCAAAAGCGCGCCAACTCGCCAGCTGGAAACGCGCCCTTTGTGAAGCGTCCCCGGACGAGCCGCCCCTGGCCGCCGAAGTCCGCACCTTGATGGCGAAATACCACCTGAAGGAGGCGCTCTTGCGGGAACTCATCCAAGGCTGCGAAATGGATCTCACCCCCACCCACTACACAACCTGGGAGGATCTGCGCCGCTACTGTTACCGCGTGGCCAGCGTGGTGGGACTGGTGAGCATCGAAATTTTCGGCTACCGCAATCCCGCTACCCAGCGCTATGCCGTGGAACTCGGCTACGCCCTCCAATGGACGAATATTTTGCGCGACGTCGCCAAGGATCTCGCCAACGGCGGGCGCATCTACCTGCCGCTGGAGGATCTGGCCCGGTTCGGCATCACCCCTGAAGACCTCGCCTTGCGCCAGGGTGGGCCGCGTTTCGCCGAGTTCATGGCCTTCGCAGCCGAACGCGCCGAAGCCCTGTATGCCCGCGCTCGCGCCGAGTTGCCGCCCGAGGATCGCCCTTCCCTGGCCGCCGCCGAGATCATGCGGCGCATCTACCACCGGCTTCTGCAAAAAATGCGCCGCGACGGCTTCCGCGTCTTTGAAAAGCAGTACCGCCTCGGGAAACTCGAAAAACTCGCGCTGGCCGCCCGGGTGCTGCTTTTTCCTTCGGGCCTTTTTGGAATAAGAACCCGTAGGGTTCCCAGACAATAGCCGGTGGTTGAGGCGCGCCGCGCGCCGACACCACCGGAACCGCGCCTCCCACCACCTCACCCCAAAGGGGTGGCAGAAGCTTGCAACGGGTTTCTGCGACCCCTTCGGGGGCAACGTAGATTTTCCGCATACCGGGGGTGTCGCTTCGCTCAACCCCCGGCTATTTTCTGTAAACCCTTCGGGTTACAGATCGCCTGCGCTTGGCAGGATCATTATGAGAAACGGCATAAGGAAGGCCGGAGAAAATGGCATTTTCCCCGGCCTTCAAGGTGCGTTTTAAGGGTTAATGGGGATCCGTCATACTACCATTTTTGGGAGTATACCCGGAGGGTTTGACCCGGTTTCAGCATCACTTTGTGCGTGGTGAGTTTTTCGCCCACCGGTTTCAGCATTTTCGTGTGATGCTTGGTGATGAGGAAGCGTTCCCCCACCGGTTTGAGCGACTTGCTGTAGCAGTGGTGCTTGGTGATGATGAAGCGCTCGCCTACAGGTTCCAGCAGCGTTCTGCTGCGGATGATTTTGACGGTTGTAAACCGTTCTCCCACCGGCATGAGCTTGGTGGACCGATAATAGAGCGGCCTGGTGTAAACCAGCCGTTCGCCTACCGGCTCAATGTACCGCTCCGACGGGCTCAACGCGCTGCCGATCACGACAAAGGGCGCGCTGATCACGCTCCCAACGGCACGGAACGGAGCGCCCCAGTCCACGGTGCTGCGTGTTTCCATCAAGCAGGTGGATGGTTGCTGTACGATAAACTCCCGCACCGGTGCGAGCCGGGTCGAAGAGCAACCGCACCCCAACGCGATCCCTGTGGAAGCCACCGCGACAAGGGCGGTTAGTAATGGTATTCTTTGTTTCATAGAGTTCCTCCTTATAAAGGGTTTCGCACCACCGAACCGCTTTGGCCTTACGATTCGTTCATGGGCAGGTTCATCTGCCGCTGCCTTGCGAAGGGGAACGCTTTGCCGGGTGGCATGCACCGCAAGAAGCGTTGGAAGCGCACTACTGTTTGCGCTTATTGCCAGGAAAGACGCACGGGAAGGGACCTCATGAAAGCGATTCGCCCTGCCGCCCTCACCCCTCTCAAGCGGCTGGGAGGGATGCCTCTCCTGGCGGGGTGGCTCCTGCTGGCGATACAGGGATTTGAAAAAAAGCGAACGCAAAGGGATGGCGCGCGCCTCTTCCCTTTGCGTCCTTTGCGCTCTTTGCGCCAGCTTTCTTGCGCCTTTACACCGGCATGTTGGGCAGCTTGGGCTCTTTGCGAACCGCCAGGGCAAACGCGGACCACCAGGCTCCCCGGAAGATCAGGCCGATGCCGACCGCCAACCCCAGGAACCAAAGGCCTGAGACCGGCCACGCACTGAGCAGGAAAATCCCGAGGATCACATCCACAATCCCGCTCAACACCGCCCACCCGCCGTTGGGCAGGTCGATCATGAGCGCCGAGAGGGCACGCATCCCCCCGCCGACCAGGAAGAAGATCGCCAGGATCAACGTCAACGTGAGCGCTCCCGCCGCCGGGTAGCGCACCAGCAGGGCGCCGCAGACCAGATCGAGGACTCCCGCAAACAAGTGCATCCAAAAGGCGCCGTAGCGCGCGTTCCGAAATGCGCTTCCGATTTCAACCACCCCCGCGATCAGCAGCAGCACGCCGATGACGAGCACCGTGATCATGGTGGTGGTGATAGCCGCGGAGGTGGCAAACACGCCGAGTATTACAAGCAGAATGCCGAGCGCGAGCACCCAGCCCCAGTTATGCCGGGCAGCATCCAGCCCGGGTAGAATGATTCCATGTGACATATATTTGTTCCCTTTAATGCGGGAACGGAGGGCAGAGGCGCTTTGCGGGTATGGGTGCGCTGCTCACTCCTTCCAGCGGAACGCGCCGGGATTTTCCACCCCGAGTTGATCCAGAATGCGCGACACCACGGTGTCTACCACGGCTTCCACGCTCTCGGGGCGGCTGTAGAAGCTCGGGTTGGCGGGCAGGAGAGTGGCCCCCGCTTCCAGCAGCGTGACGACGTTGCGCGCGTGGATGAGGCTCCACGGGGTTTCCCGCGGCACGAGGATCAATTTGCGGCGCTCTTTGAGAAAAACATCCGCGGTGCGCAGGATGACGGAGTCGCTTGTCCCGGCGGCGATGCGCCCCATCGTCCCCATTGAGCAAGGGACAATGACCATGGCGTCAAACCGGGCCGATCCGCTCACAAACGGCACGTTCATGTCGCGGTCGTTGTGTTCATGCACCCCCGCTGGCACGCGCAGCGCGCCGAGTTCCGTGGCGATGACCTCGCGGGCCGGGGCGCTGAAGACGAGATGGATCTCGTGCTCCGCCGGGCGGAGATGATCCAAAAGGCGCTGGAGGTAAATCGAGCCGCTGGCTCCGGTGGTGGCGATGACAAGTTTCATGGGAAAGGCGCCTTTTTTGGACATTGATGGGGCCGTTGCGACTGTGTAAAGATTTAAGGCGACTGGTGTCAACGATCTCTATAGTCTCAAAACCACGCCCTGAAACGAAAATAATGCACCGCCCATGATCACCAAATTTCTCCATACCCGCTACCGCGTGACCGATCTGGAAAAGACAGTGGCTTTCTACCGCGACGTTTTGGGCCTCCAAGAGGTCAGCCGCCACACTTCCGGGCGCGGTTCGCAGTTGGTTTTTTTCAAGGCTCCGCAGAGTGAGGAATTGATCGAACTGTGCAAATTTGACGCCAGCGGCCCGGTGGTTGTCGGCCCGGACTTGACGCATCTGGCCTTTGAGGTGACGGATCTCGACGCCTTTGCCCGGCACGCAGCCGCCCACGGCCATCCGCTTTCCGACGGCCCCCACTGGTCGCCCAACGGCAGCGGCATCGCCTTTGTCGACGCCCCGGAAGGCTACGAGATCGAACTCATCCAACGCGCCTCTTCTTAACCCCCCTTTTTTCATATTATGGACTTTGACTGGCTCGATGCTTCCTTTGATTTGAAGCCTCTGCCGCCCAAGGAGATTGAGGAGTCTTTTGAAGACCCGTTTTCCTTGCGCATCCTCCCCGACACCGTTCACGCCACGGAAGCCCGCTATTTCAACATGGGGCAATCCATGAGCGGACGCGCCATTTTCACGGTTTTCTGGACGGATGGAAAAGCCTACCGGGTCATTTTCGCGCGCGATATGACCCCCGAAGAGGTGCACTTCTACGAACGGAAGAATTCAGAGCTGGCCTAAGACTTACACTCCCTATGAACGTCATCAACCAATGGCAGGAAATTCCGCGCTTCGAAAGCGAAGAAGAGGAAGCCCGTTTCTGGGCCGATAACCGGCTCGACGTGCGCCTCATGAACGGCTCCCTGCTCAAGACCGACAGCCGGGAATCGACCACCATGACCCTCCGTATGGATCCGCGCATGCTTGCCCGCATCAAGCGGCTCGCCCGCATGCGCTACCTCAATTACCAAAGCATGATCAAGCAGTGGCTGAGCGAGCGTCTCGAAAAAGAGAACTCGTAGCCTTTTTTTGGAAGCACCCTTTTTTGTGGAAAATCAACCTGCCGAATCCAACCCCGCACCTGAAACTCCTGTTCCCGTGGAAGAAACGGACGCGCTGCTCCTCCTGGCCCAAGCCGCCAAGGCCGCCCGGCTCTCTCCGGCGGACGAAGAGCGCGCCACCGCCCTGCTCACAGAGCGCTTGAGCGGCGGGAAAGCGGGCATCACCGCAGCGCTCGCCCCGATGATCGACGGCCTGCCGTGGATCGTCTGCGTCAACGCCGTGAGCGCCGTTTGGGAAAAGCTCAGTGCGCCCATGCGCCGCCATCTGCTTGGAAGCATCGCCAAAAGCGAGACCGAACCGGCCCGCCGCCTGCGCCTGAGCCTCGCGCGCGCCCTTTTCAAGCTGGAACCCGCCGCCGGGCTCAAGCTCGCCGCCGCCGCGTGTGCCGACTTGCGCCATCCCGAAACCGGCGCGCTGACCGCCAAATACCGGCAGTTCTTCTTCAACATTTTCATCGGCAAGGGCAAACCGTGGCTGCTGCAACTCCCCTTGGGCGATCTCAAGCCGGGCGAAGCCGACACGCTGGTGCATTGCGCCATCGAATGCCTCCCGCTCTGCCCGCCCCTCTCGCAGCTCTCCCTTCTGCGCTGGGCGGAAGGCGCGGGACGGCTCAAGAAAGTGAGCGCCGCGGATCTGGAAGCCGCCGCCAAGGGCGTGGCCCGCTGGAACGCCAAGCTCCAGCGCCAGCTCAAAAGCGAAATCGCCGAACTGCCCGCCGCGCTGGAAGCCGTCCTCAAGCCGGAAGCGCTTCAGCCCGAGCCGGAATCGGCTCCAGAAGCCGCAAAACCGGAGCAACCCAAGCGGGGCGAATCCAAAAAAGCGCAGCGCACCGCCGGAACCGGCAAAGCGCCGAAGACCACCGGGGAACCGGAAATCGCAGCGGAACCCGCCGCTCCCGTGGAAGAACTCGTCATTCCCGGCCGGGCAGAGCGGCTTGCCCAAAACGCCGGGGAGAAACTTGCCAACAAACGTCCCGAACCGGAACCCCGCAAAGCGGAGCGCCCGGAGCGTGGCGAACGGGCCGAGCGCGCCGCCCGGTCCTTCGACGTCAAAGAGGCGTTGCGCGGTGTGGAGAGCTATGTCGCCTCGCTGCGCAGTGAGCTTGAGCAGGCCAAGGCGCAACTCAGCCGCCAGAACCAGGAAGGCAAGCGGGGAGGACGCAGTTCGCGCGCCGCGGAAGAGATGCCCAGCGCGGAAGCGGAGGCCCTGACCCGCCATAACGCCCGCCTGGAAGCCACCGTGGCCGACTTGCGCGCCCAACTCGAAGACCTTGCCGCCCACCACGAGACCGTGGCCGAGAGCCGCCAGTTGCACACCGACGCACCGCTCCCGGAAGGGGAACAGCAGCTCAAGGCGCTGCTGGCCATCCAGCTCCAGGAAAGCTATGTGACCTACGAGGCGATGCGCCTGGAGCCGCTGGACAAGGTGTTCCGGCTCGATTACCGCGACCTGCTCGGGAGCGTGTTCGAGACACTCGCCAACGCCGGGGTTGCCTTGAAAAAAGGGTGATCGCGCCCGCCTTGCCCATGCACCTCGCGTCCCGACGCCTCTATGGCATTGTCGATCTGAGCCTCGTCTCCGCGGCGGACGCTCCGTGCGCTTTGGAACAAATGCTTGCGGGCGGCGTCGATCTCGTCCAACTCCGCGCCAAGGGCACTCCGCTTGATGAAATAGCCGCGCTTGCCCGGCAGTTGCAGCCGCTTTGCACGGCGGCGGGCGTCCCGTTCCTTCTCAATGACCACCCGCAGCTCGCGGCGGATCTCGGCCTCGATGGCGTCCATGTGGGCCAGGGCGACCTTTCCGTGGCGCAAACCCGCCGCCTCATGGGGCCGGGCCGCCTCGTCGGCAAATCGACCTCCAGCCTGGCCGAGGCGGTGGCGGCTGCCGCCGAAGCGCCGGATTACCTCGGCTTCGGCCCGATTTTTGCCACGCCCACCAAGGATCAAGCGCCCATCGCGGGGCTGGAGGAAATCCGGCGCGTGCGGGAGGCGGTCAGCCTGCCCCTTTACTGCATCGGCGGGATCAAGCGCGAGAACCTCCCGGCGCTCCTCGCCGCCGGGGCGCGCCATGTCGTCCTCATCTCGGGCATTCTCCAAGCTCCCGACATCGCCGCCTACTGCCGCGAGGTCAAGGCACTCCTGCAAGCGGCAGAGTGATCTCCTTCCAGCCATGCCACCCAACCTTGCATCCGTCCGGGTTCTTGCGACCACCCATTCGCTGCGCGCCTGCCAGTTGTTCGGCGGCATTTCCGCCGAGGACTTGGAGGGCATCGCCTCCTTTGTCGTCACGAAGTCCCTGAAAAAAGGGGCCTACCTGTTTTACGAAGGCGCACCCGCGGAAGGTTTTTATGTGGTGCAAACCGGGGCGATCAACGTTCACCGGGTCAGCCCCACCGGCAAGGAGCAGGTGATCAGCGTGTTTCGCGCCGGGCAGTCGTTTGCGGAAGCCGCGGTGGCCAGCCAGGGCGGTTATCCGGCGAATGCGCGCGCGATCGAACCCTCCAATGTGTTGCTGGTGCCCAAGGCGGACTTTATCGAGATGCTGCGCAAACGGCCGGAACTGGCGTTGCGCATGCTGGCTTCGATGAGCCAGCATTTGCGGGTGATGGTCGGGCTCCTGGACGATTTGACGCTCAAGGATGTGGAGACGCGGCTGGCCAACTGGCTCTTGAAGCGTTGCAAAAAACCGCCGGGCAGCACTCGCGAAACCCTCCGGCTGGAGGGAACCAAGCGCGTGCTGGCGGCGGAACTCGGCACGACCAGCGAAACCCTTTCCCGCACGTTCGCCAAATTCCGCGACGACGGGTTGCTGACGGTCTCCGGCCAGTCGATCACCCTCCTCAAGCCCGGCGCGATTGAAAGCCTCTTGCGCCGGAATCTCGGGGAGGGCTGATCTCAAAAAGGGCCGTCGGCTTTACGCGGCACGGCCCAGGATGGCGGCCAGATCCTTCTCCGGCGTGTCGATGGGCATGAGGTTGAATTTCTCCACCAAAACGCCCAGCACCGTCGGCGTGATGAAGGCGGGCAGGGTGGGCCCGAGGCGGATGTTCTTGATGCCCAGGAAGAGCAGCGTGAGCAGGATGGCCACGGCTTTTTGCTCATACCAGGAGAGGATCATCGAGAGCGGCAGTTCGTTGACGCCGCATTGGAAGACGTTCGCCAGGGCCACCGCCACCTGGATCGCCGAATAGGCGTCGTTGCACTGGCCCATGTCCAGCAGGCGCGGAATGCCGCCGATCTCCCCAAACTCCAGTTTGTTGAAGCGATACTTCCCGCAGGCCAGCGTGAGGATGACGCAATCCTCCGGCACGGATTCGGCGAACTCGGTATAATAGTCGCGCCCGACTCTTGCGCCGTCGCACCCGCCCACGAGGAAGAAATGCTTGATGGCGCCGCTCTGGACCGCCTCGACGACTTTGTCCGCCACGCCCAGCACGGCGTGGTGGCCAAATCCCGTCAGGATGGTCTTGTCCGGCCCGTCCTCGGCGAATCCCGGAGCCGCGAGCGCCGCTGCGATGACGGGCGCAAAGTCGCCATCGCTGATGTGGCGCACCCCGGGCCAGCCGACGTGGCCTGCGGAGAAGATCCGCTCCTGGTAGCTGGGCTGCGGTTCCTGGATGCAATTGGTGGTCATGAGAATGGCCCCGGGGAATTGGGCAAACTCCACCTTTTGATCCTGCCATGCGCCTCCGTAGTTGCCCGCAAGGTGCTTGAACGCCTTGAGTTTCGGGTAGGCGTGCGCGGGCAGCATTTCGCCGTGGGTGTAGATGTGGATGCCCATGCCCTCGGTTTGCTTGAGCAGGTTCTCCAGATCCTTCAAATCATGGCCGGAGACCAGGATCGCCTTGCCTTTGAGCGGCTCCACGCGCACGGGCGTCGGCACCGGGTGCCCGTAGGTGTCCGTATGCACCCGGTCGAGCATCTCCATGACCTTGAGATTGATTTCGCCGCAGCGCATGGAAAGGGCGAACAATCCCTCCACGCTCGGCGTTTCCTCCGCGAGCGAGCTCAGCGCCTCGGCGAAGTACGCGTACACCGCGTCGGATTCCTGACCCAGAATCAATGCGTGATCCGCATAGGCCGCCGCCCCCTTGATCCCGTAGAGGAGCAGCTCCTGCAACCCGCAGATGTCCGGCCCAAGCTGCTCGCGGCGCCCGAGCAGCGAGAGCGCCTCGCCCTGCTGGACAAGGCCGGCAAGCGTCAACTCCGGCTGCCAGGTGGCGGGCCCGCGCAGCGTCTCCGGGGGTTGCCCCGCATGCTTTGCCGCGCCTTCATAGAGCGCCCGGGCGGCATCGCGCATGGCGGCTCCGCGCCGGATCACTTTTTCGATCGCCACCGCATCAAAGTTCACATTCGTGACGGTGACAAAGAGCGCTTCGAGGAGATAGCGATCGAGCACGCGGTCGTGTGCGCCCAGGCCGTGCGCCCGGTGGACATATTGCGCGATTCCTTTGGCGACATGGACCAGGAGGTCTTGGAGAACCGCCGTATCGTGATCCTTTCCGCAAACCGCGAACGTGTTGCAGCCGGTGCCTTTGGAAGTTTGCTCACATTGAAAACAGAACATAGTGCTTGGAGATGGTTGGGGATGGTGGTGGGTTGCCAGGGCGGAAGGATTCTGCCCCGGCTTGGGAAAACTTTTACCCGGCGCGTCAGCGTCCGGCCTTGATCTGAATCAAGGCTTTTGAAAAAATCCCAAAGGCTTGATCTCCGTCAAGGAACCCGGCCCGCGTTTGGGCGAACCTGCCGCCCATGCACAACACCATGCCGATTCCCGAATCCAAAATCCTCGATGTCCGTCACGTTCCGTGCTCCGACAAGCACCGGCAAATCTTTGAACGCTGGAACGGCCTGAATCCCGGCGAGTTCTTTGTTTTGTGGAACCGCAGGGATCCCCTCCCGCTCCGGCAGTATTTTGAAACCGCGCTGCCGGGGTGTTTCACTTGGGAATACCTGCAAAACGAGCCGGACTCCTGCCAAATCCAAATCACCAAGCTCCAGGCAACCCCCGCCGTGACCCAATACCCGACCTGCCAGGGGCATTGAGGGGAAGCGAAAACCTTGGCGCGGGTTTCGGTTGGGGGCTACACTCTTGCGCACCATGCCGCCCAACGACGCCCCGCCGCTCTACTTCGACAACAACGCCACCACGCGCATCGACCCGCTTGCGCTGGAGGCGATGCTCCCCTACTTGGGCGAGCTGTACGGCAACCCGTCGAGCGGTTGCCGGTTGGGCAAGCTGGCGGCCAACGCCGTCGCCCGCGCCCGCGAACAGGTGGCGCCCCTCCTCGGGTGCGAGCCGGGGGAGATCATTTTTACCAGCGGCGGCACGGAATCCGTGAACGCCGCGCTCGCCTCTGCGCTGGCGCTCAACCCCGGGCGGCGGCACCTCGTGACCACGGCCGTGGAGCACAGCGCCACGCTCAAGCCGTGCGAGGCGCTGGAGGGGCAGGGTTACGAAATCACCCGGCTGGGCGTGGACACAGCGGGGCGGCTTGATATGAGCGACTTCAATCATATAATCCGGCCCGACACTGCGCTCGTTTCCGTCATGGCGGCCAACAACGAGACGGGCGTCCTTTTCCCCATGGAGGAGCTGGCCGAAGCCTGCCGCGAACGGGGAGTTTTCTTGCACATCGACGCCGTTCAGGCGGCGGGAAAGGTGCCGCTCCGGGTTGCGGAAACCGGAGCTGTTTATATGAGCGTCTCCAGTCATAAAATCCACGGCCCCAAGGGCGTGGGGGCGCTCTACATCAACCGCCGCAGCGCCTTTCACCCGCTGCTGCGCGGCGGCGGACAGGAGAACGGGCGGCGCGCCGGGACGGAGAACGTGGCCGGGATCGTCGGCTTCGGCAAAGCCGCCGAACTCGCCCTGCAAGGGCTGGAACGCGAAGCGACGGAGGTGCGGGCGTTGCGTGACGCCTTTGAGGCCGGCGTGCGGGAGCGGATCTCGGGCGTCCAGGTCAACGGCGACCCCATCCGGCGGCTGCCGAACACGACCAGCCTTGCGTTTGAGGGGGTGGAAGCCGAAAGCGTGCTCCTCCTGCTGGAGCGGGCGAAGATTTGCGCCTCGGCGGGCTCGGCCTGCATGAGCGGCTCGCTGCATCCCTCCCACGTCCTAAAAGCCATGGGGTTCTCCAACGCACGGGCCCGCAGCAGCCTCCGCTTCACCTTCTCGCGCTTCAACACGGCGGCGGAGATTGCGCAAGCGCTGGAAATCCTGCCCGGCGTCATCGCCAAGCTGCGCGGGCGGTAAGACGAAAGCGAAGCTCTTGCCCTCTCGTTCCCAAACTCCATTTGGGAACGCACTTGTCCCCGCAACTCCATTGCGGCAATATCACTCCATGCGCACGCGCTACCGCATCCAATCCCCAGATCACGCGCACTTTGTCACCTCAACCGTTGTCGAGTGGCTTCCCGTCTTCACCTCCTCGGCCTGCTGTGACATCCTCATCCGTTCCTTCGAGCATTGCCGCGAACACAAGGATTTGCGCATTCACGGCTGGGTCATTCTGGATAATCATTTCCACGCCATCCTCTCCGGGCCAGAGCTCGCCAACACCATCCGTGACTTAAAGCGTTTTACCTCACGTGCTCTACTGGAGCAAATCCGCGCCGAGGGGCGTGAATGGCTGCTTAACCAACTGGCCTATTATCGCGCGGCGCACAAATTGGCCAGCGAGCATCAAGTCTGGCAGGAGGGCGTTCATCCGCAGGCGATTCAGGGCGATGAGATGATGTTGCAGAAGCTGGAGTATTTGCACAACAACCCCGTCAAGCGTGGCATGGTGGCTGCGCCGGAAGATTGGCGCTACTCGTCGGCGCATGAGTGGAGCAAAGGGGCGCTGCCGGTGATGAAGTGCGATCCTTGGCGGTAGGTGACCCCTACGGCGCAATAGAGTTGCGCAGACAAGTGCGTTCCCAAATCACAGCCGTCCCATAAGGAATGGGTGCAAAAGGGCGGT
>JBAXQF010000056.1:0-15938 GCA_037131875.1 Verrucomicrobiota bacterium | reverse complement strand
GCCTTCGGCGCTCCCAAGCCACTGGCCACATTTTTTTGTAAAATGCTCTAGCGCGGCGCTTTAACTCCGTTTCCCGGCTAACGCGGCGCGGGCTTTTTCGAGTTCCGTGAAGGCCTCCTGCAAGGCCTCTTGGGTGAAAATCCGAAGGGTGCGCGCCACTTTTTCAAATGCCTCATGATCCACCGCCTGTTGGCGGCGCATCTCCCCCCGGCGTCTGCGCACGGCGGCCAGGCGCTCTTCCAGCCGTGTCAATCCGTCGGCGGCGACCCGCGCTTCCCGCGCGGCCGTGTCGCTGGCGGTTTTGGCCGCATTCAAGTTGCGGCGCGCTTCCTCAAGGAGTGCAGAAGCGGGAGGCTCTTGCATCTTCTCCAAATGAGAGCGGGCGGATTCAAACACGGCAAGCTGGGCTTGAGCCTCCGCGAGAGTCGCCGTTTTTTCCTGAATCGCCGCCTCCATATCCTCTTCGAGCTGGGCTTCTTCGTCGGCAAGGCGTGAGGCTTCGGCGGCGGCATTGTCCCGCCGTTCCATCGCGGCGCGCAGTTCCACCAAGGCCGTTTGCCTTTGATCCAGTTTTGCGGATTCAGCGGCGGGTGGCAACGGGTTCAGGTTTTCATTACTCATGGCTGAGGAACAGGAGGATTAGGAAACCAGAAACCCGAAAAATGCAACTGGGAAGTGGAAGCCCCCTCCACTCTGCGGAAAGCGGCTTTGGGGCGGGAGGGACGGCAGACAGGGGGATGAGGAAAAGAGTGCCCCCTCACCTGCGCGAGCTTGGAAAAGCAAAAAAGGCAGGCCGGCGCTTAACCTTCCCCATTGGGAGAGGAGCAGCCGTCAGAAACTGATTTTTCGGCATCTGCCGCAATCAAGTCCGCGACGTAATTGGAAAAGTTACGCCGCCGTTTCTTAGCGAGCCGCCGCCCAGCTTTCAGAAGTTCTTCTGGCAATGAAATCGAAGTTCGACGTATTGAACCGCCCATAAGTGGTATTGAGTATTACACTTTCACGGAAAGCGGATCAAGCATTTCCGTGGAAAATATGCAATTTCCCACTGGACAATTGTCTCACTTCGTAATATCACGCAGTTCAACGGTATGAACCTTGGAAACCAATCCACTGTTGGCGCCCCTAAAAATCCTTTTGGTGATTTTTCCTACATCCAGAACGACATTTCCATCGTTTTATCAATGAACCCCTAAGGAGGAACGTCCTATCAAACGCACAAGCATCACATTAGAAGATCCGGTTTACGAAGCGGGTCAACAAATCGCATCCCAACGCGGCTTCGGGCAGTCGTTTTCGGCCTACATCGCGTGGCTCATCAAGCGGGACGC
Source organism: Verrucomicrobiota bacterium (assembly GCA_037131875.1). GTDB lineage: Bacteria > Verrucomicrobiota > Verrucomicrobiia > Chthoniobacterales > Chthoniobacteraceae > UBA695. Next base: position 14,607 of record JBAXQF010000056.1, on the reverse strand, counting down.
CGAGGGCGGCGTGACGCGTGAAGACGCTACCTTTCGCGCTCCAGCCAAAACTGCGGTGAAAGCCCCGGCCAAGCCCGCAAAAAACGCCAAGAAGAAAAGGCACGGGAAATAGTCACCCGTGGTAAGGCAGCAGGCCCTGGATCAGAAAGACGCCGCCGATCAAACCAAAGGCGAGCCCAATGAACCAGAAGCGCCGTTTCTTGGTAAGAGCGGAGATTGCGGAGACTGCGATTGAGATTTGGAACATCGTCACGCCACGTGCCAGAATGACGTGCTGATGAAGGTGCGCCTCTGCCTTGACTTGCCGATGCTCGGCTTCGGCCCGGATTCCCTGTTGCTCCTTTGCGTACTCGGCAAGCTTGGCTGCGCCCGCAGGATCGGTCGGTTTATCGAGTGCTTTGAGGAGTTCCAGCCGGGTGTCAAGCACTGCTGACTTGATCCCTTTGGCTTGGTAAAACGCCCATTGGTTGGCCGACTCGATCTCATTGATCATTGCCTCGTTGGCATGGAATCCGGCCAGGAGGCTGCATACCGCAGCGAACGCCGCCAGGATGGCCGTGCTCAGGGCAACCCAGGAAGCCCATTGTTCACCCGAGGTGTGGGCGTGGCGTTCGACGTGCTCTTGGAGGTGTTCGAGGGGGACTTCAGGCTGTTCCATGCACCCAAGGGTAGGAACCGCGCTCAGTGGACGCAAGCCAGTTCTTCCAGAAGCGCTTGGTTGAGCCGGATGCCCGCTTCGAGGTTCTCCAGCGGGAAACTCTCGTTGGGAGCATGGCAGGCACAATCAGGCAAAGCCAACCCCAGCAGAAGAATATCCGCGCCCAGGGCGCTCCGGAGTGTGTGAAGAATGGGGATGGAGCCGCCTTCCCGGATCAATGCCGGTTCCGCCCCCCACGTCCGCACCAGCGCGCGCCGGGCGGCCTGAGCGTCCGGGCTGTGGGGATCGCACAAAAACGGTTCGCCGCCGTGTCCCAGCGTGACTTCCATGCGCACCTGTGGCGGGCAAACGCGCTCCAAATGGGCGCGAACCGCAACGGCAATTTCCTCGGGAGCCTGATTTGGCACCAACCGGAAGGTCAGCTTGGCGAAGGCTTCACGCGGAATGACGGTTTTGCCGCCAGCCCCTTGGTAGCCGCCGCCGATGCCGTTGACCTCCGCAGTGGGACGCCCCCATACCCGCTCCACAGCGGTGTATCCCGCCTCGCCCAGCAGGGATTGAGAGCGGATGGTGCGCTTGAAAAAATCGTCGTCGAGCGGCAACTGCGCCCACTCCGCCCGCTCCCAATCCTGTATCTCCACGACGGCATCGTAGAACCCGGGAATGGCCACGCGGAAATGCTCGTCGTGCAGGGTGGCGATGAGCCGGGCCAGCAATGTGGCGGGGTTTGGGGCCACGCCTCCATAGATGCCGGAATGCAGATCGGCCTCCGCGCCGCAGAGCTTCACTTCCAGGGCAAGAATGCCGCGCAGGCCATAGGTGAGGGCGGGAACGCCACGCGCCACCATCCCGGTGTCGGAAATGGCGATCAAATCACAGGCGAGCGCCTCTTTATTTTCCACCAAAAACCGGCCCAGGCTTTCGCTGCCGCTCTCCTCCTCGCCTTCCACCAGAAAAATGACATTCACGGGGAGGTCGCCCGTCTCTTGCAGGGTCTTTTCCACGCCCAGGATGTGGGCCAGAATCTGCCCCTTGTTGTCCGTCGCGCCCCGGGCATACACCAGGCCGTCCTTGAGAGTGGGTTCAAACGGAGGGGTCGCCCACTGATCCAGCGGATCGGCGGGCTGCACGTCGTAATGCCCGTAAATGAGCAGCGTGCGGCGGCCCGGTTTGCGTTCGCTGCGGGCCACCACAATCGGGTGCCCGTCGGTGGGATAAACCCGCGTCTCCAGCCCCATGCAGCGGAATTTTGCTTCGAGCCATCCGGCGCACGCAGCGACTTGCGGCGCGTATTGGGGATCCGTTGAAACGCTTTGAAACCGCAGGAACTCGAAAAACTCGGCAAGATAAGGAGCGGTGCTCATATTTGGATGGGATGTCTTTAAGAATCGCAGCCCAAGGGAAACAGGCGGCGGATATTTTTGGGAAATTCGGTCTACTCCGGCTTCACCATCAATTGCAGCGCCACGCTCCTGAAGTGGACGAGGTTGAAGCCGTGCGTTTCAAATACCTGCCAACCCGGTTGGAGCTGAATCACGCCCACAGGAGCGACGCAAAAACGGGGGCCGGGTTTCGCCATGAAGAGCGCGAGTTTGTGGGGTGAAAGTGGGGAATACCATCCCCGCACATACCGGCGCGCATACCAGACGAGGCTTGGTTCCTGGTAGTCGGTGGAGGCAAACTCCATCTCCGGGCGCAAGGCGGCGGCGCTTTTTTGGATGAGCACGTAGCCGGGGAAAAACTGGGCGAGCAGAGGGAAGCCGAAGAGGAAAAGGGCCGTCCCGACCACGAGCGTCACCTTCGCCCAGCGCACGAGGCTTTCGCGCTGCTCTGGAAGAAGCTCGCGCGCCAGCAGCACCGCCATCAACGGAAACGCCGGGAGGGTGTAGTGCGGCAGCTTCGTGCTCACCAGCGTGAAAATGCCGAAAACAAGCGCGATGCCCAGCAGCAGATAGCGCTGTTCCTCGCGCAAGCCCCCCGCGCGCAAGCGCTTCACCAGCCACGGCAGCCGGATCGACCACGGGAAGAAGCTCAGAAACACCGTGACGAGATAGAAAGGGAGCATGGCCAAGTGGCTGGCAAGTCCCTGGGCTCCGTGTCCTTCCATCGCGGAAACCGAGCGGCCAATGACGTGTTTGCCGATCCCGACCTTGAGAAACTCGCCGTGCGTCTGCTCCAGCGCAGGGACGCCCCACGCGGCGACCAAGACCAGCATGAGCGCGCACCCCATGACGGCTCGGGCCGCCCCTCCGCTTGCGGGCGGCGCGGTCTTGCGCTGGGCGACAAAAATACCCACGGCAAAAAGCGGCAGCCAGGCCACGGGACCTTTGGCGAGAAAACCGAGCGTCAGCGAGCCGTAAAAAAGCCCCCACCAGCCCCAGCGGGCACGCGAGGAGGCGCCACCGCGCAGCAACTCCCAGCCCGCCCAGGTGGAGAGCGTGAAAAAAAGCACCATCAGCATGTCTGCCACGGCCGCCTTGGCGTGTTCAACCACTTGCAGGCTGGTCAAAAAGATAAGCGCCGCCCCCCACCCCACCCCGGCTCCATACAACCGGCTTCCAAACCCATACACCGCAAGCACCGTGAGCGCTGCCGCCAGCACCGAGGGAAGCCGCGCGGCGAAGTCATTTGTCCCGAGGAACTTATAGCAGGTCGTCTGCGCCCAGTAGGTGAGCGGGGGTTTGTCAAACCGGTAGCCGTTGTTGAAATAAGGCACCACGTAATCCCCCCGCGCGATCATTTCCCGCGAGGCCTCGGCAAAGCGAGGTTCGTCGCGGTCGATCAACGGGAGCGACCACGTTCCGGCGGCGAAAAACAGCGCAGCCAGCAGAAAAAGGGTGAGCAGGGGAGAAAAACGCATTCGCCTATCGGTATAACCGGTTGACTTCGGGAATCAAGCATGGGGTTTTTGGCAGGCTTGTGCTTTTTTTCACAAGTTTCGGCTTGCCCGAAATTTCTCTGACCGTAGAGTCGTAGGCATGGTTTCTCAGACGCCGGTTGCTTTCGACACCAAGTTCGAGAACAACGTGATTATCACCAAGCTGGACGAGACCATCAACTGGATGCGCAAAAACTCGCTCTGGCCCATGCCGATGGGCCTTGCCTGCTGCGCGATTGAGTTGATGGGCACGGCCTCTTCCCGTTACGACATCTCGCGCTTTGGCGCGGAGGTGATGCGCTTCTCGCCCCGTCAGAGCGATCTCATGATTGTCGCGGGCACCGTCACATACAAGATGGCCCTCGCGGTCAAACGCATTTACGACCAGATGCCCGAGCCCAAATGGGTGATCGCCATGGGCGCGTGCGCCTCCAGCGGCGGCATGTACCGCAGCTATTCGACGCTGCAAGGGGTGGATCAAATCATCCCCGTGGATGTCTACATCTCCGGCTGCCCGCCCCGGCCCGAGGCGCTGATTGAAGGGCTCCTCACGCTGCAACGGAAGGTGGATACCAACAAATCCCTCCTCAGCCAGAAACGCCTCACTACCCCAAACCTCGCATGATCCTCGCCGACGCCATTGCCGCTCTGGAAAAGGAATTCACGGTTCTCGCAAAAAAGGAATTTCGCAACGAGACCACGCTCACCGTTGAGGCGGGCCGCATCGCGGAGGTTTGCGCCTTCGCGAAGAAGGAACTCGGGTTCGACTGCCTGACCAATCTCTGTTCCGTGGACAACTTCGGCAGCGAACCGCGCTTTGAGGTGAACTACGATCTCTACTCCTACGCGGACAACCATTCCCTGCGCCTCAAGGCGGCGGTGTCCGAGGACGAGCCGTCGATCCCGAGCGTCACCGGCGTCTGGAGAGCCGCAGATTGGCACGAGCGCGAGGTGTACGACATGATGGGGATCCGTTTCAGCGGCCACCCCGATCTGCGCCGCATCCTCATGTGGGATGGCTACCCTTACCACCCGTTGCGCAAGGATTTCCCGCTCGCCGGACGCCCCAGCGAAATGCCCGACGTCGCGTTTACGAAAGTGACGCCACTGGAAGGCGGCCCGTTCGTCACCACGGCCTGCGGAGGCGGCAGCAAAGAGCGCGAGCCGCGCTCGAAGCGGATGGAGTAGCAGAAACGGCGTTAGCACCCTCGTTCCCAAACTCTATTTGGGAACACAGCCGTCCCATAAGGAATGGGTGCAAAAGGGCGGTCTGCGGATGTCTTTTTCTCTTCCTCCCGGCTCACCTGCAAGCGCAGTTGGCCGCAGGCGGCGTTGATGTCGCTGCCTTTTTCGCGGCGGAGGGTGGCGTCCGCTCCCGTTCGCTCCAGCGCGTCCAGGAAGGCGTCCTGGCGGCGCAGTGACGGGCGTTTCCATGGCAGGCCTTCCACGGGATTGTAGGGGATGCAGTTGATCTTGGCACCGAGACGGCGCGCGATCTTCCCCAGCTCGGCGGCTTGCTCCAGACTGTCGTTGATCCCTTCAATCAAGATGAACTCCAGCGTGATCCGCTGGCTTTTGCGGCTGCAATATTCGTCGCAGGCGTCGAGCAGTTCGGCCAGCGGGTATTTGCGGTTCACCGGCATGATCTGGTCGCGCACGGCGTCGGTGGCTCCGTGCAAAGAGACGGCGAGCCGGATTTGCAACGGCTGTGCGGCGAGTTGACGAATCTGCGGCGCGAGGCCGCTGGTAGAGACGGTGATGTGGCGCGCGCCGAGGCCGATTCCCCACGGGGCGTTCATAATTCCAAGGGCGCGCGTAAAATTATCGTAGTTCGCCAGCGGCTCGCCCATGCCCATGAAGACGACGTTGTTGACGCGCTCGCCGCTCAGATCCTCCACGCGCAGAAACTGGTCGATGATCTCCCCGGCGTGCAGATGGCGTGAGAAGCCGTTCAAACCGCTGGCGCAAAACTTGCAGCCGTAGGCGCAGCCGACTTGCGAGGAGATGCAGAGGGTGCGGCGGTCGGAGCCTTCGCCATAAAGCGCGGGCGACGCCGGGATGAGCACCGTCTCGATGAGCGATCCGTCGGCGAGCTTGAAGAGAAATTTTTGCGTTGTGTCCTCGGAGCCGGTCTTGCGGATGAGTTCCGGCACGTCAAAGCTGAATGCGGCGGCGAGTTCATCGCGCAATCCCGCCGGGAGGTTGGTCATGGCCGCGAACGACCCGGCGCGCTTGGCGTAGAGCCACTCCAGCACCTGCTTGGCGCGGTAGGCGGGCTGACCCATTTCGCGCAAGCGCGCTTGCAGCTCGTCAAGCGTGACGGAATGGATGGGCGTTTTTGCGGGCGTAAATTTCACGGTTAAAATCTATCAGGAACTCAGCAATCAGGAGAAGAGATCCAAGACTATAAACCAAAGGAGAACCAAGCGCCTCCATTCTTTTCCTGGATTCCCGGTTTCCTGATTTTTTATCCGCGCCGCACCAACGTGCGCAGGGAGTTCAGGAATTTGACGGCGCGGTATTTGGCCATTTTAAGCGCGAAACGGAATCCGTTGGGCCTCCACCCTTTCCACGCCGTTTTGTCCAGATAGCTGTAGAAAACCTTGGCGCTCGGGCTGGTGTGCATTCCGTAGTTCCACGGTTTGAGGGGGCCGTTGAAATGCATGACGGGATCGCACGGGCTGCTGCCTTCGATTTGCTGATCCGCCCAATAGCCGGGGGTGTTCCAGCCCCTGGGCAGCATTTTCCAGAGGCCGTAGAGGACGACGTTGAGCGCGCTTTGATCGCAGTAATGGCAGTGCTCAGGATTTTCGCGGAGGTAAGCCATGGTTTTTTCGCTGATCTGAAGCTCCCGCCATTTGTTGAGATCCATGACGAAAAAACCGGCTTGAAAATAGGGAGCGTTTCCGTCGAGATGGAATTTCTCCAAATTCAGGCGCTCCCCGCCGAGGGTCTTTGTCAGCACGTCCGTCGCTGCCGCGACAACCGCTCCCTCCAGGGGCATCTCCCAAAGCTTCTCCCAATCGGATTGCACCAGCAGATCCGCATCCACGTAGAGCACCCGATCCTCTGTGACCATGCCGGGCAATGCCAGGCGCGCATAGGTCATGACGCTGGTGCCGTAGATTTTTGGAAAGCCCGCGAAATAGTTCAGATCGGGGCGCAACCGGATCAATTCACAAGAGCGGCCAAGGGATGCCATCGTCTTCTCCAACTTGCGCCAGGAGTTCTCATGAATTCCGCCGTCGAGCAAATAAACGCGGCAATGCGCGCCGCTCGGGGCGTGGAGAACAGCGGAGGCGAGCGCCACAGCACAGCCCAGCACATAGGTTTGGTTGGAGGCGCTGCAAATGGCCACGTGTTTCATAGAGCGATTTCCTTCTCGATGGCGCTCAGTATTTCGGCGTCCACTGCGGGGTCGAATTTACGCGCGAAGAGCTTCCCTTCCGCCCGCGCCTGGCGGAGCCACGGGAGATGGGCAAGGGTGAAGGTGATGGGGCTGGGCGAGCCCTTGCTTTCCCAGCAGATGGCGCGGCGGTCGTCATTGGCCACCGAGGCCGCGAGCGGGCTGTTGAGGAGCACGCTTTGGAAAAGGCTTTCGTCTGGAATCCCGGAATACTTCAGCCATTGGATAATCCGCCGGGCGTGGGGATCTGTGACAAGATACGCTGCGGCTTCCCGCGAGAGAATGACATGGTTGGAGCCTCCCATGTAACGGAACCACGAGGGGACTTCCCGCCTCACCCACGGCACGCAAGGCATGCGATCTGTCCAGCCGCAGAGCCGCCGGAGCCGCCTTCCAAAAAACGGGATTTTCAAGAGCGATTCGAGCAGTGGCGACTCGATGTAAACGCGGCCGGTTCGGTCTGCGAGGTTGTTCCAATGCGGTTCGACAGAGGGATCGAAGAAGCTCAGGAAGGAAGTTGCCCGCGCCGCCTCAAGTTCCGCGACCATCTCCCGCTGGGGCTGAAGCGGAAAATCCTGTCCGCTCAGGGTGATGAAGTGCGACCAGCGATTCCCCAGCGCGAGGCAGCGCTTGATTCCCTCGAGTTGTACGCCCACCACGTTGTAGCGGCCCCACAAAACGGCGCGCGCCGGGAGAAGGTGGACATTGGCGGATTCGCTTGCGATGCGGGCCAGCGCCGCATGTTCAGCACGCGGGGCGCGCTTGTCGTAATGGATGACGCAGACATTGTCCGGGTGCGCAAGGGCGCGCAAGAGCCGGGCGATTTGCGCCGGGTTCTTATGTGCCAGGATGCAGTATGCGAGCCCCATGGTTTCTATTTTCTTGCGAGCAACCCGTAGAGCCGCAGCGCGCCAGCCCATGCCAGCAGATGCGGAGCGCGGGATGCGCGCCAGGCGTTCCATAAATATCCCCCCGCCCTGCGCGGCTCCCTGCGTTGGAGAATGCGGGCGGCAGCGATCCAAGCCTGCGCTGTGGAGCGGCGGCGGAGGGCCTCGGGGATGGCGTCCCAGTCGATCTGCTTCTCAAACGCACGCGCGCAGGCGATGGCCATTTCCGCAGAGTGCGTGGAGAGGGCTTCGCCGTGTTTGCGGTAGAGGCAGGTGTTTGCGCCCGTGTAAACAAACCGCCCGCCGACCCGCGCACAGCGCAGCCACATTTCGCGATCCTCGACGTAACGGAACGTGGGGTCGAACCCTCCGGCGCGCTCCCACAGGGTCTTGCGCAGCACCACGGAGGAAGGCTGGATGATGTAATCCCCCTCGTAGAGCGAAAGGGGGAAGCGCTCCACGGCGGCGGGGCTGGGAGCCCGCGTTTCCAGTTCTTTGCCGGTGTCGCTATCGAAAAGGATGGAGCCTGCATGCGCCAGATCGCCGCCGGTTTCGAGCAGCTTGCCCACCGTCGCTTCCAAATGGTGCGCCTCCCAGCAGTCGTCGGCATCGAGCAGGGCGATGAGTTCGCCGCTGCTGGCGGTGATGCCGGTGTTGCGCGTGGCGGGGAGCCCCTGGTTTTTCTCGTGGCGCTGGTAGCGAACCGCTTGGGAGACCGACTGGGCAAAGGCGCTGACGAGCGCTTCCGCTTCGTCCTTCGAGCCGTCTTCGGTCACAATCAACTCCCAATCCTGGAGCGTCTGTTTGCGCACGGACTCCAGCGCTTGCGGGAGGTATTTATCGGCACGGTAAGCAGGGATGCAGATGCTAACGCGAGGCATGGCCAATTTTTTGCAAGGGTTGAAGAGATGATTGTCGCAGGGAGCGGATCCGACTCATTCAATTATGAACGGCTCTTGGGCAAAGAAAAAGAAAAATGGATGCCTGCTCCAAATTCCCCCCCGTGTTCCTGCCCATGGCAAACGCATCTAAAATCTATCTGGAACTCAGCAAGCAACGGAAATCAGGAAAAAGACAGAAGCAACCTCTACAGCGCCCGTATTTTAGCTGGAATAGGATACATTTTTTCCAAATGGGTGATTTGCTTTGCTAAGTTCCTGATCCTCTTTTGCCTTTCAATTGGTTTCCTTGGTATAATATAGGCCGAGCAAGAAAGCAGCGAGCCATTGGATGGATGGTAGGGATGGCACTCCGTGCCGTCCGGAAGCTCCCCCTATCTCCCACCCGTCGCGCTTTTCCCCAACTCGCGCCCATCGGACGGCACGGAGTGCCATCCCTACCCTACCGTTGCCTGGTTTTACCAATCCAACCGTGCTGTTGGTATTAGGCGTGTCCGTATAGTAGGGATTGACAGCGAACGCCCATTCCCTCCACACTGTCCCCAGTTCTTTGAAAGCCGTGAGCCCAACCGGTTCACGGCACTTGATTCGATTTGATTAACGCGAAAAAGTGCCCTTGGCGCAAGCCAGGGGAGAATAGGGAAACGGGTTAAAATCCCGTGCGGTAGCGCCGCTGTAACGAGTGACGAAAGCTTTCACTGCCTTCCAAGGCAAAGCCACTGTCTCCAAAAGAGATGGTAAGGCGAAGCAAGTAGAATGATCTCGGAGCCAGAAGACCTGCTTTTTCGACGCTCATCAAGTCCGCACTCGCAGGAGTGCGGCAGTCTGTCTCGCCAAAGACAGGATGAGGGATGGATGGCAAGCGTTCCTTTGGGATTTCTTTTGCCTCCGCGCCCTCTTCGGGGTGTGGAGGTTTTTTATGCCCTCACGCAATGTCCGGAGAGGATTCCCTCGCAACATAAAAGCGGTTGGCAGCCGCAACCAACAACCATCCACTACATGACATACAACCTCGCCAAGCCCGGCTTCCTCCGGGCAAATCACCACTCAATAGCCCTCACCACCCGCGCTCTGCCATGGATCGCGATGGCGGTCTGCGCCGCTTCCCCTGCCCGGGCGCAAGAATCCACTGCATCCCCGACGCTTTTGCAGGAAGTGGTCGTCACCGCCACCCGCACCGATGAATCCGCAGCGCAGGTGACGAGCGCCTACACGAAGATCAACGCGGATGAAATGGAGCGCGACCAGTTCCAGAATGTGAAGCAGGCGGTCAACCTCGCGCCCGGCGTGTTCCTGCGGGACACAGGAACGCTGGGAGCAAGCACCGGCATTGCGATCCGGGGCAACCGCCCGGTGGACACTCTCCTCCTGGTAGACGGAGTGAAGTCGAGTTCGTCCTTGGTGGCAGGCGGCGCGCCGCTGCTCAGTTTTGCCTCCCATTTGAACCTGGAGGAGGTGACAACCGTTCGCGGAGCGCACAGTTCCCTTTTCGGATCGGATGCCATTGGCGGCGTGGTATCCATGCAGACCAAGCGGGGCTCCGGCGACCCCAAGGCCATGCTTTTTTTTGAAGGGGGCAGCTTCAACACCTTCCGCGAAGGGATAACCAGCGACGGCAGCCTGGGCGCGCTCGATTACTCCATGCATTACGCCCACGAAAACACAAGCAATCAGCGGCCCAATAATGATATGGGTGTCGATAGCGGTTCGCTTCGGCTGGACTGGACGGTTTCGGACAAGCTGACGCTGGGGGTTGCAGTGCGCAGCCAGGTCGGCAAATACCAGGAGCCAAGCAGCATCCGCTTGGTGGACATCGGGAACAATGATCCGAATGCCCACATGGAAGCGGAAGCCACCACGGTTTCGACGTATGCGGAGTTGAAAGCGACCGATTGCTGGACGACGAAGCTGACGCTGGGCTGCTACAAGGAGCGTTACGATTTCCAGAATCCGTTCGACCCCGCATCGGCGCATTCGCTGATTGCCACTCCCTATTGGGATGGGCAGCAGTTTGTTTACCCCGCACCGTCTCCGGCAACACCGGGATCTTCCTGGGATGTTGCGGAGTCCGCAAACTGGACTGCCGACTGGCAGAACACCTTCCAGCTTTCGGAGAAAAACCGATTCGTGGCAGGCATGTCGCTGCTCTACGAGACCGGGCACGACGCCACGGACTACATTACTCCCTACTCGCCCTCCGCACCTCAGACCTCTTCCCTCTACGCCCTGAATGAAGGCGTTTACGCCCAGGATCAATGGGAAGTGCTGGAGAACCTTGTGCTGACCGGCGGCGCGCGGTTTGACCACTATCAACTCGCAGGCAATGCGTTCACCTACCGCGGAGGCGCAGCCTATCTGGTGGAAGCCACGCGCACCAAGTTGCGCGCCAGTTACGGGACGGCGTTCAAAGAGCCAACCTTCTACCAGAGCTACAACACGGAGCGTTATACCGGACAAAAACTCGATCCCGAGCGGTCGCACAGTTGGGACGCGGGCCTCGATCAATATTTCCTGGGCGACAAGCTCTCCCTTGGGTGCACCTACTTCCACTGCAACACAAACGATCTCATCGAGTATGTCTCCCCAAACTACAACACGCCCTACTTTGCCAATCTCAACGCATCCAACAGCCACGGCATTGAGGCGTCCGCAGTAGCCAAGCTGAACGACCATTGGCAGGCACGCCTTGCCTACACCTGGACAGAGAGCGAAGTAGAGGCGAACTACTGGACAAGCCTGTCCCAAACCGTCATCTCTGGAATGCAGCGTGCGCCCCGCGTGCCCCGCAACACGGTGAGCGCGGAGACCAACTACACATTCGATCTGCCGGTCGGAAAACTGACGCTGGGCACCGGCGTCGCTTTCGTTGGACAGCAGGAGGATGTGGATTTCAGTCTGTTCCGCCCGGTGCAAATCGGCAACAAGCCGCCTGGGGCCGTGAAGCAGGTGGACATGGCCGATTACACGCTGGTGCGCGTCTATGGCCGCTATGAAATGAATCCGCGTGTGGCCGTGACGGCACGGGTTGAGAATGTGGGCAACGTGCACTACCAAACCACTCTGGGCTATCCAGGCCTGGGCTTGGGAGCTTATGGTGGCGTTGAGATCCGGTTCTAAGCGCTACAATGAACACCGTCGCCAAGACAAAAAAACCTTCCCGTTTCCGCACCTGTTTTTGCAGGTGCGCCTTGGCGGCGCTTTGGTTCGCGCTGTTCTCCATCATCACGGGGAGCAGCGCGGCCGTTCCTCAGACAGCAAAGCCGCAGCGGATCATCTCGATCTGTTTGCAAGGCGATCAGCTTCTGCTCCAACTCGTCCCCCGACAGCGGATTATTGCGTTGAGTGTGCTCGCGACCGATCCCGACATCTCCGCGCACTGGGAGGCGGCGCAGGGCATCCCTGTCACCCATGGCGATGCGGAGGAGTTGATCCGTCTCAAGCCGGATCTCGTTCTGGTCTCCTCAAATTCTTCCCCCCTTACGGTATCCGCGCTCAAGCGCATGGGCGTGCAGGTGTTGGAACTCGGCATCCCCACGGATTTCGAGGAACTGCGCGACCAGCTTCGGCTGGCGGGCCGGGGCCTGGGCGAAGAGGCGCGAGCGGAAGAGATCGTGCAAGACATGGACGCCCGGCTGGCACGGCTCAAAGCCAGGCAACCCGCGCTTGCGCAGCGTCCCACGGCCTTGTTCTATTTTCAGGACCGCTTCACCCCCGGCACCCACACCTTCGCCAACGCCATTTTGGAAGTGGCCGGTTTTCGCAATCTTGCCGCCACATTCAGCACGGACATTGGCATTTCCACCTCCATGGAATCCATCCTGCTGGCCCGTCCGCAATACCTCATCCTGACCCGCTTTCGGGAAACGAGTCCAACGCAAACGCAGCTCTGCGAATCACAACCGCTCTTTCACAAACTGGGCGGGAACACGAAAATACTCTCTGTCTCCTTTCGCCATCTCATCTCACCCGACCCCAGTAATTTGGAGCTGGCAGAGATGCTTCAGGCGCGCCTTACCCCATGAACTCAACCCCCTCTCAACGCTGGCTGCTTTCGAGCTTGTTCGCCGTGCTGGTGCTTACGGCCATCGGCTCGCTCGGGGTTGGCAACACCCCTCTCTCAGTTCGGGAATTGTGGGATGCCGCATGCGGCAAAGGTGAACCGGTGATCCGGCTGGTGCTTTGGGAAATCCGGCTGCCCCGGCTGCTGTTGGGGATTCTCGTGGGCGGGAGCCTGGGCCTGGCGGGAGCCGCCATGCAAGGGCTGCTGCGCAACCCGCTGGTGGAGCCGGGGCTGCTCGGCGTCTCCGCCGGAGCCAGCCTGGGTGCGGTGGCGGTATTTTACTCCGGCCTCACCGCCACGTTTGCATTTGCCATGCCGCTGGGCGGAATGCTTGGGGCCTTTGCCGCCGTGCTCCTCGTCTGCACTCTGGCCGGGCGGGACGGCTCCATTCAGAATTTGATTCTTGCAGGGGTCACCGTCTCCTCCATTTGCGGCGCGTTCACCTCGGTCATTCTCAATTTTTCGCACAATCCCTACGCCGGAATGGAAATCGTTTTCTGGCTGCTCGGTTCCTTGTCGGATCGCAACTTTGACCATGTCGCAATGGCCGCGCCGTTGATTGGCGTGGGCAGCCTGATCATGCTCGGCTGTGGCAACGCACTCCGGGCGCTCACCTTGGGAGAGGATACCGCGCGCAGCCTCGGGTTTCGCACGGAGCGGGTTCGGCTGCGCATCATCGCCGGTTCCTCGCTGGCGGTCGGAGCGGCGGTTTCCATCACGGGCGCCATTGGGTTTGTCGGCCTGGTGGTTCCCCATCTTTTGCGCCCGTTGGTGAAGGCGGATGCCGGGCGCCTGCTGCCCGCCAGCGCCCTGGGAGGCGCAATCCTTCTGCTCTGGGCCGACCTGCTGGTGCGCCTGCTGCCCACCGGCCAGGAATTAAAAGTAGGCGTTGTGACGGCGCTCGTCGGCGCGCCTGTGTTTCTCATCCTGCTCATCCGCACCCGCAAAAGCCTTTTTTAACCGATGCTCCAAGCCCAACAACTCAGCGTGACTCTCGGCGGACGCCGCATCGTCCACCCGCTCAATCTCTCCCTGGACAAGGGGGAACTCGTCGGGCTGATCGGCGCCAACGGTTCGGGAAAATCGACGCTTCTCCGTGCGCTTGCGGGCCTGCTGCCTGTGGAATCCGGGCGCATCATACTGGATGGCAAACCGCTGCCCGAGCTTCCGCCCCGCGCAATCGCCCAAACAATCGCCTATCTGCCGCAATCCCCCGAATGCCACTGGCCGCTCACCGCCGACCGGGTGGTGGCACTGGGGCGCCTGCCCTTTCACGGGAGCGCCGATGCACTCGACGCGCAGCACGTCACAAGAGCGCTCGCCGCAGTGGACGCCCTGCATCTTCGGGAGCGCGCCATCAACGAACTCTCCGGCGGCGAGCGAGCCCGCATCTTTCTGGCGCGCGCTTTGGCGGGCGACCCGGCACTGCTCTTGATCGACGAACCCTCTGCGGGCCTCGATCCCTATCACCAGCTCCAACTCATGGAGTTACTCCAGGCGCTGGCACGGGAGGGGCACGGGATTCTCGTGATCCTCCACGATCTGGGCTTGGCCGCTCGCTTTTGCGGACGCCTGCTGCTGCTCCATGAAGGAAATCTCATCGCTGCGGGCGGCACGGAAGCCGTGCTCACCGACGCGCTGCTTGCCCGGGCGCACCACATCAGCGCCTACCGGAGCTGCCATCAGGAAACACCTGTGCTCGTCCCGTGGAACCGCCTTTCCCCACACAGTCCCGCGGAGCAATGAAATGAAAAAATGGGCCCACTAGTATCTACTTGCAAAAGTCCGCGACATAAGTAGAATCCGGGGATGCCCCGTC
>JBAXQF010000055.1:0-16169 GCA_037131875.1 Verrucomicrobiota bacterium | reverse complement strand
CCTCAAATATCCTCAAATTCCCCTTGCTTCCTAACACCGTTGCTGAGTTCCTGATTCTCTTATCTCTTCAGAGAGATGCGCAAGAGGAGGTAATTTTCCGGTTGCATCTTGCCCCCGTCCTGTGGAGGATAGCTGACCTTTATGTCCAAAGATCGCAAAGTCGTTATTACAGGAATCGGTGTCATTACCCCGGTTGGCAAAGATCTCGCCTCGTTTTGGGACTCGTTGAAAAACGGGCGCAGCGGCATCGACCGCATCTCTTCGTTTGATCCCGCGTGCTTTGACACCCAGATCGCGGGCGAAGTCAAAGACTTCAACGCCGCTCCCTTTTTCAATAACCCCAAGGATGTCCGTCGCACCGACCGCTTCACCCAGTTCGGCATGGCCGCCGCGAAAATGGCGATGGCAGACTCCGGCGTCGATCTTTCCCAGGTGGATCTCACCCGTTTTGGCACCGTGATCGGCAGCGGCATCGGCGGCTTGCAGACCCTGTGCGACCAGCACTCCATCCTCATGAACAAGGGGCCCAACCGCGTCTCGCCCTTCATGATCCCGATGATGATCAGCAACATGGCCAGCGGCCTTGTTTCCATGGAGTTTGGCCTTGCCGGCCCGAATTTCTCCACCGTTTCCGCCTGCGCCACCGCATGCCACGCCGTCGGCGAGGCCTGGCGCATGGTGCAGCACGGTGAAGCGGATATTTTCCTGTGCGGCGGTGCGGAAGCAACCGTGGTGCCCATCGGCATCGCCGGTTTCGCCGCGATGAAAGCCATGAGCACCCGCAATGGCGAGCCCCAGCGCGCTTCGCGTCCCTTCGACAAGGATCGCGACGGCTTCGTGATGGGCGAAGGCGCGGGCGTCCTCGTGATTGAGGAACTTGAGCATGCCAAACGCCGGGGCGCCCGGATTTATTGCGAACTGGCCGGATACGGCCTGAGTTCAGACGCCTACCACATGACCTCGCCGCTCCCCGAGGGCGAAGGCGCGGCCCGCTGCATGAAGATGGCGCTCGAAAAGAGCGGCATCAACCCCAACGAAGTCGATTACGTCAACGCGCACGGCACCTCCACCGGGATGGGTGACATTTGCGAGACCAAAGCCATCAAGAGCGTCTTCGGCGCCCACGCAAAGAACGGGCTGATGGTTTCCTCCACCAAATCCATGACCGGGCACCTCTTGGGCGCCGCCGGTGCTGTAGAACTGGCCGCCTGCGTCATGGCGATCAAGGACGGCATCGTTGCCCCCACGATCAACCTCGACGAAGCCGATCCCGAGTGCGATCTCGACTACGTCCCCAACGTCGCCCGCGAACACAAAGTGCGCGTGGCCGTGAACAACTCCTTCGGCTTCGGCGGGCACAATGCCACGCTCGTCGCCAAGGCCTACGAGGGATAGTTTTTGGTGGATCGGAGCGCAAAACGGAAGCAGCCTTTCGCCATGCGCCTCTTTTCCCGTAAATCTGCCATTCAACTTTGGGCTGCGGGAGTATGCTTTCTCGCAGCCCTTGTCCTGTACCCGTTGAGCCTGGGCTGGATCCGCGCCACCGGAGCCGCGCTGATGGGCCTTTTGGCCGCAGGGTTGCTGGGCCTTTGCTGGCCTTACCGGTTCCTGCGCTGGACGCTCTTGGGAGTTTATATTGCTCTCGCCCTGTTTGCCGCATTACCGGGAAGCACCGACTACGACCGGGCCGCGCTGCGGCAGGAGGTCGCACAAGCGCTCCAGCGCTACGAGGGCGTGCGCTATGTCTGGGGTGGGGAAGGTTGTTGGGGCATCGACTGCTCGGGCCTTGTCCGGCGCGGCATGATTGACGGGACGTTTCTCTACGGCGCTCGCACGCTCAATCCCTACCTGCTGCGCCAAGCGATTCGCCTCTGGTGGCATGATGTTTCCGCCCAGGACATGCAGTTGGGTGCGCGTGGAAACGCAAAGAAAATCACGGAGGAAAAGTCGCTTGCGCTCTTGAATGACAAGAACCTGCATCCGGGAGATTTCGCGATCACCAGCAATGGGGTGCACGCCTTGGCCTACCTTGGGGACCATGTCTGGATCGAGGCCGACCCCGGCGAAATGAAAGTGCTCCAGGTGAACGCGCGCACCGCTAAGAACGACTGGCTGCGCGTGCCGGTCTCCATCCTGCGCTGGCGACTGCTGGAAGCGCCCTACCGTGGGGGCACAAGCCGCCATTGACGGCTTTCCTCTTCGCACCTACACTTAACCGTTCAGTCGTGTCATGATCCAGTTGACAACCCGCGAGAAATGCCTGGCTGGCGCTTTGTTGCTTTCGATCCTGGTCGGAGCCACAGTGCACCATTACCGGCACAGGAAGTCGTTTGAACCTCCCAAAGGTGCGATTCCCGCCGCAGGGCCGAAGGCAGTCTCACGGGATCGGCGCGACACACCCTTTTATGCAGAAAACTGGCTTTACAGAAGCGCTTGACCAACTCCTCGCAGCAGACCCGCGCTACGACCGGGAGGCTTACCTCTTTTTGCAGGACGCGCTGGATTTCACCATGAAGTCCCGCAAAAAGCAGAAGACCGATCTCTCCCGCCATGTCACAGGCCAGGAACTGCTCGAAGGCGTGCGCGCCTTCGCCCTCAAGGAATATGGGCCGATGGTTCCCACGGTTTTCGAGACATGGGGCATTGGCAAGTGCGAGGATTTCGGCGAGATGGTCTTCAACCTCATCCGCGCCAGCATCTTCGGCAAAACCGAAACGGACACGATCGAGGATTTCCGCAACGGCTACGATTTTCACGAAGCCTTTGTGAAGCCGTTCCTGCCCGAGAAACGTGCCTGCGATTCGAAGGTAAAGACCGAAACGCCGGTCGAGAAATCATAGCGCTTGGTCATTAACACATGATCGAGTTCCCATCTTCCGCCGTCCGGCAATGGACGCTTCCCAACGGGTTGGTCATTCTGGTGGAGGAAGACCATTCCGCCCCCGTGGCCAGCGTGCAGGCATGGTGTGAGACCGGCTCCATCCACGAGGACAAATGGCTCGGCGCGGGCCTCTCGCACATTTTGGAGCACATGCTCTTTAAGGGAACCGCCACGCGCGGGCCCAATGAGATCGCCCAGGCCGTGCAGAACGCGGGCGGCTACATCAACGCCTACACCTCGTTTGACCGGACGGTTTACTGGATCGACACCCCAAGCAAAGGGGCATCCGTCGCGCTCGACATTCTCGCTGACGCGATGATGAACTCGACGCTGCCGCCGGAGGAATACGTGAAAGAGCAGGAGGTGATCCGGCGCGAGTTCGCCATGGGCCAGGACGACCCCGACCGGATGAGTTCGCTCACGCTCTTTGCCGCCGCTTACCGCCAGCACCCCTACCGGCACCCGGTCATCGGGCATCTCGACGTGTACAACCGGCTCACGCGGGATGATGTGATGGCCTATTACAAGGCCCGCTACGTTCCCAACAACATGTTCTTTGTCGTGTCCGGGGATGTGGATGCCCAGGCCGTTCACGACCAGCTTGCCGCCGCGTTTGCCAGCCATCCGCGCCAACCGCTCGCCCCGGTGTTCCTCCCGCAGGAACCGCCGCAGCTTGGGCGTCGCGAGGCGCACATTGATTTCCCCACCGAGCTGACCCGCCTGGAAATCGCCTGGCACATTCCCGAACTGACGCACCCGGACGTGCCCGCGCTCGATCTGGTCGCGCTCATTCTCGGCGACGGACGCTCCAGCCGTCTCTACCGGCGCGTGCGCGAGGAACTCGCCCTCGTCCACGGCATCCACGCATGGTGCTACACACCGGGGCAGCCGGGGCTTTTCGGCATCGAAGCCATGCTCGACCCGGACAAACGGGACGCCGCTTTGAAAGAGGTGTTTGCCCTTCTCGACGACATCAAGGCGAACGGCGTCACACCCGAGGAACTCTCCAAAGCCGTCAAACAGGCGCTCTCCGGGCATCTGAACAACCTCGCCACCACGCGCGGCAGGGCATCGGACATCGGCTCGAACTGGCTGCTCACGCGCAACTTCCATTTCACGCGCGACTATCTTGCCGCGCTGCAGAGCGTCACCCCGGCAGACATCACGCGCGTCCTGCATACCTATTTCACCGAGCGCAACCTGACGATGACCTCGCTCAATCCCCCCGGCTCGCTGCCCGTTGCGGCCGAGGAAGCGGAAGCGCAATCCGCCGGGGAAATCCAAAAATTCGAGCTTCCCAACGGCCTGCGGCTGCTCGTGCGCGAAGACCCCCGCTTGCCGCTCATCTCTGCTGTGGCTTGTTTCAAGGCGGGCATCCTCGCCGAGTCCGCAGACAACAACGGCATCAACCGCCTCTACTCCCGCGTGCTCCTCAAGGGAACGCAAACGCGGTCGGCGGAACAAATCGCCGAGGAGATTGAAGCCCTCGGGGGCGGCATCGGCGCAGAATCGGGCAACAACTCCTTCGGCGTTTCCGTGAAAGTCATGCAGCCGGATTTGGCAGCCGGATTGGAGCTTCTCGCCGACGTATTACGCAATCCCACCTTTCCGCAACGCGCCATCGCCCGCGAAAAAGAGGCGCAGCTTGCCTCCATCAAGGCCGAGGAGGAAGAGCCCACCTCGCTTGCGCGCAACCTGATGCGGCGCACGCTGTTTGCCGGACATCCGTATGGACTCCGTTCCAGCGGCACGCCGGAGACCGTTGCCGCGCTGGATCGTGGCCAACTTCTTGCCTTCCACCGGCAATATGTGGCGGGCCGCAACGGCGTGATCGCGGTCTTCGGCGCGGTGAAAGCGGAGGAAGTCAAGGCGCTCGTGGAAAAGGCGTTTGGCGAGCTTCCCACCGGGCATGCCGCACTCGCAGAACCTCCGCAACCCGCGCCGCTTTCCGCCTCACAAAACGTCGAGGAATTCAAGGAGAAGGAGCAGGCCATCGTGATGGTCGGCTTCCGTGGTCTCGACCTCTTCAGCCCCGACCGCTACGCGCTGGAACTCATTGAAGAAGCCTCCAGCGACCTCGGCTCGCGATTCTTTGTGCGCATCCGCGAAAAACTCGGGCTCGCTTATTTTGTCGGCGCAAGTCAAGTGGCGGGGCTCGTTCCCGGCCCGTTCGTGTTCTATCTCGGCACCGACCCGGCGAAGGTCGAAGCCGTCAAAGCGGAGTTTCTGGATGAAATCCGCGCCCTCGCCACCGACGGTCTTACGGAAGAAGAACTGACGCGCGCCAAAGCCAAGCTGCTCGGCCAGGAGGCGATGCGCAACCAGAGCAACGACGCCTTCGCCCATGCCAGCGCGCTGGACGAGTTGTACGGTCTCGGCTTCGACGAATACACGCGCCTGCGCGCCCGCGTTGAATCCGTCACGCTGGACGACGTCCGCGCCGTGGCCCGCAAACTCTTCAGCGAAGCGCCGTCAGTGCTGGCAGTAGTGAGGCCGCACTGAATTTCCTACTTCCAAACATGCCGCGGATAGCGGCGCTGTAATTCCTGTTTGATCTTGGGATACGATTCTCGCCAGAAGGTCGCCAAATTTTGCGTGACTTGGATGGGGCGATGATTGGGCGCGAGCACTTGAATGGTCACCGGGACGCGCCCGGCGGCAATGAGCAGGCTCTGCTCCACGCCGTAGAGATCCTGGATGCGCACTGCGATGGTGGGCGGCCCCACGGGATCGTAGGCGATCTTGAATTTGCGCGCGTTGGGCATCTCCAGCCGCTCTGGAGCGTATTTTTCCAGCATCGCTTCCTGCTGGTGACTGAGCCACGACTTCACCACCGGCCACACGGCGCGCTCTTTGATCTCCTTGTACGTCGCCGCGCCGTAGCAGAGCTGCTCGATCAACGCCGCGCGGTCATCCGGCCCGAGCGTGGGGAGTTCCAGCTCCGGCATCCATTCGCGCAGGCGGTTGAGGCGGACGATCCATTGATCCACGGCGTGATCCCAGTGCTCCAGCGGGCAGTTGCCGGAAATAACCTCGCGTGCGAGCAACGCCGCCGCCTCGCTGGGCGGCACTTTATCTGTCTGCGCCGAGGCGAGCACGAGATCGCGAAAGCGCGATTCACGCCGCGCCATCACGCGGCGCAGCGTCTTCTCGTAAAATACCTCCACATGTTCGGAAAAGGCGTCCGGGAACAGCTCGCGCAGCCATTCTTCGCGGATCGCCGTCGCCATGGTAAGGAGCGTTTGCACGCCGTCCTTGCCGCTGATCTCGCGCACTTCGCCCGCGACAAACAACGGCGCGTCACGCACCACGCTTTCGCGCGCCAGCACGCCCCGCCGCCCGTGCACCAGCGCGCAACGCAGCGTGCCCGCGTCGAGCCGCACGGCCACTTGATCCGGGAACCCCGCCAGCACGCATTTCGCCACGGCCTCCTCGGTGGAAAGCTCCGGGTCGGTGCGGTCGGAAATCGAGAGCCCTTCGCTCTTCGCGATGTTCAGGAACTGCTCGCAAAGCTGCCCGGCCTCGCGCGCGGCGATGGCGTTCACGCCGAGGGAACGCGCGATGTCGCCGTTGCCGTTCGCCATCCGCCAGGCGCGCATCATCAAAAACAAATCCGACCCTTGAACTTCACCCAGCGCCCGTTCGCGAGCCGCATCCGTCTCGTTGTCGGAACGCCGCAATAGATTGCGGCCTTGCGTGAGCGCGGCGACGAGTGCCACATCGCGCACGCAACCGTAATCCTCCGCCGCCAGCAACATCCGCGCATACCGTGGGTGGAGCGGGAATGCCAGCATGCGGCGGCCCAGTTCGGTGATGATCCCCGTGGCGTCATCCAGCGCGCCCAAGTCGCGCAGCAGCGTCTCCGCGCGCTCCAGCGAACGCGGCTCCGGGGCTTCCAGCCAGCGGAATGCCGCAACGTCGTCCACGCCGCTGGCTTTCAGCGTCAAAACAACCTCCGCGAGATCAAGACGCTTCACCTCCGGCAACTCCTGCGCGGCGCGCTCCAGGTGTTCGCGTTCCGTCCAGAGTCGCAGCGCCACGCCCGGCGCGGTGCGGCCCGCGCGGCCTGCCCGTTGTTCAGCGGAGGCGCGAGAGACCTTCTCCACCAGCAGCGTGTTGATCCCGCGATACGGATCGAAGCGCGCGATTTTGGCAAGCCCCGCATCAATCACCACGCGCACGCCGTCAATGGTCAGCGAGGTTTCCGCGACGTTGGTGGAGACAATCACCTTGCGTTTGGAATAGCGCGCCACGGCGGCGTCCTGATCCGCCACGGGGAGTTCACCGTGCAGCGGCAGCACCACGAATTGGCTCCCGACGCGCGAATGCCGGATCGCCGCTATCGTGCGCGAAATCTCGTAAGCCCCCGGCATGAACACCAGCACGTCGCCCTCGGTGCAGGGTGCGAGCCGCTCCAGTTCGTCCGCCGCGAGATCCCAAACCTGCGTTTGATCCGCTCGCACAGCGCGCTGCAAATACTGGATGTCCACGGGATGCGTGCGCCCCTCGCTTTGCAGCGTGGCGCACGGCGCGAGATAGCGCTCCAGCCCGGCGGTGTCGAGCGTGGCGGACATGACCACGAGCTTTAAATCGGGCCGCCGCGTGGCCTGCAAATCGAGTGCGCGGGCAAGCGTGATGTCGCCGTAGAGATGGCGTTCGTGGAATTCGTCGAAGAGGATCGCCGAGACGCCCCGCAATCCCGGATCGTTCAGCATCTGGCGCAAAAGCACCCCTTCGGTGACAAACCGGATGCGCGTCTTGGCCGAGGTCACTTTGTCGAAGCGAATCTGGAACCCCACCTCATCGCCCAATCGGCAGCCGCGTTCCTGCGCCACGCGCGCGGCGAGCATCCGCGTAGCCAAACGGCGAGGTTGGAGCACCACCACTTCGCCGTCGCCCAGCAGCCCGTTGTCGAGCAGCATCTGCGGGACTTGCGTCGATTTCCCCGAGCCGGTCGGCGCTTGCAGCACAAGCCGCGCATCCTTTGCCAGTGCGGCAACGAGCGCGCTCTCCAGTTCAAAAATCGGCAAATCGCGACGGTTCATCAGGGATCAGACTAAATGACCTCACGCCAAGACGCAAAGGCGCAAAGAAAAGAAACGGCGGGTTTGGCGGCACAAAAAAGGCTCTCCTTTCGGAGAGCCTTCGTAAAAGGGATTTGAAGCCGTGAGAGCTTCCCAAGCGCCTACGCTTCGGGCTGGGTCTTCGGCAGACCGAGTACGCTTTGGTTGGCTTTCCAGACGCCGCGCTTCTTGAGAAGCTCGACGCGCTCGAAGCGCTTGAGAACGTTACGTTTCACCGTGATGGTGCTGGCACCTTTGAGGCTGCGATGTTGTGACATAGGTCTAAATTCAGTTAAAAGTCTTTCCCTGGACGAACGGGAGCGGAAAAACTAGACGGCCCGCTCCCGGATGGCAATGCAAATATTTGAAAAATTACTTTGCGGTTAAAGCGGCCCGCTCGCTGCTGGCGCCGGATTTCTCCAGGTAATAGTCGTAGCCGCCGGGGTAGGGGTAGAGCTGGCCCGAATGGACGTGCAGCACTTTGGTGGCCAGTTTGCGGATGAAATGGACATCGTGGGAGATGAAAACGAGCGTCCCCTCGTAGCACGCAAGCGCGAGGATGAGCGACTCGACGCTGTGGATGTCGAGGTGGGTCGTCGGCTCGTCCATGAGGAGGAGGTTCGGCGGATCGACCAGAAATTTGATGAGGTTGAGCCGGCTCTTCTCGCCGCCGCTCAGGATGCCGGTCTTTTTGTAAATGTCATCCTTGCGAAAGAGGAAGGAACCGAGCACGGCGCGCGCTTCGTCCTCGCGAATCTCCGGGGCGCTGTCCATCACCTCCTCCAGCACGGTTTTGTTCGCGTCGAGCGTGTCGGCGCGGTGCTGGCTGAAGTAGCCGATCTTGGCGTTGTGGCCCAGCTTGCGTTCGCCTTTCTGGAATTCGACGACTCCGGCGAGGATTTTCAGCAGCGTCGATTTGCCCGCGCCGTTGGGCCCGACAAGCACGGTGCGCTCGCCCCGTTCGATGGTGAGATCGACCCCTTCATACACCTTGTGCTCGCCGTAGGCCATGTGGATGCCTTCCAGCGTGATCGCCCGCTGACCGCCGCGCGGCGGTTGGGGAATGTTGAAGCGGAACGGCTTGCGTGGCGGGACGGGCTTCTCGATCTTCTCCATCCGCTCAATCTGCTTGAGCTTGCTCATCGCCTGCGAAGCCTTGGAGGCGACCTGGCGGAACCGCTCGTAGAACTCCTGCAGCGCGCGGATTTCCTTTTGCTGGTTGTTGTAGGCGGCGAGCTGCTGGTCGTAGGCGGCCTCGCGCTGGCGCAGGAAATCGGTGTAGTTGCCGGTGTAAGACGTGAGCCGCATGTCGTTGATCTCGTACACGGTCTCGACGATCTCGTCCATGAACTGGCGGTCATGCGAGATGAGGAGAACCGCGCCGGAATAGGTCTTCAAATAATCCTGAAGCCAGAGGAGCGAAAGGAGGTCGAGGTGGTTGGTCGGTTCGTCCAGAAGAAGGAGGTCGGGCTCCATCACCAGCAACCGCGCCAGGTGCGCGCGCATGACCCAGCCGCCGCTCATCTCGCAGGCGCGTCGGTCGAACTGATCCTCACGATAGCCCAGCCCGCGCAGGATTTTCTTCGCCTTGGCCTCCACCTGCGGATCGTTGAGCGCATCGTGCTTGGCGTGCGCTTCCAAATACTCCGGGGTGTCCACCGTGCCCGCTTTCTCCAGCTCGTGCAGGCGGGCTTCCAGCCGGATCAACTCGCCTGCCCGGCCCGTGGCCACATCCAGCACCGTCTCGTCGCCGACCGCTTCGCCCTCCTGCGGCAGGTAGCCCACCATCGTCCATTCGTCGCGCTCCATTGTCCCGGCGTCCGGTTCATCGGTGCGCAGAATGAGGCCAAAGAGGGTCGATTTGCCTGCGCCGTTCGGGCCGACAAGCGCGACGCGCTCGCCGTAATTGACCTGCATGGAGGCGTTTTCAAACAGCGTGCGGCCGCCGACGGTTTTTTTGAGATCGCGAATGGTGAGCATGGAAAAAGAGAAACTGCGGCCCGCTTCGATAGCCGCTCAAGCGCCAAAGCGCCAGAAAAAGAGGAGAAATTCTCGCCCAACGCCGCAAAGAAGGAAAGCGTCCTTGTTTCCTGGCTGTTATGGGGAATGAGGCTGCCCCGTCTATTTCCGGCGGCTGACAATCTCAAACTCCTGCCGGTGTTTGACGATGCTCCCTTCGGGGGCGCAGCCGCGCCACTGGCTGCCGGGGTAGAGGACGGTGTCGCGTCCGATGAGGGAGCCGGGACTCAAGACGGAGTTGCAGCCGATCTCGGCGCGGTCGCCGACAATGGCTCCGAATTTCCGCAAGCCCGTGGGGACAACGATGCCATTGGGTGCGCAGACAAGAACCTCGCTGTGGTCGAGCTTGACGTTGGAGAGGATGACGCCCGCGCCAAGGTGCGCCCGGTGGCCAAGAATGGAGTCTCCCACGTAGTTGAAGTGGGGAATTTGCGCCTCGTCAAAAAGGATGGAGTTTTTGAATTCGCACGAGTTGCCGAGCACGCAGTTATTGCCGACAATGACGTTCTCGCGAATGTAGGCGCCGTTGCGGATTTCGCAGTTCTCGCCGATCCACGCCGGGCCTTTGATCATGGCTCCCTGCTCAATGATGGTGCCGCGCCCGATGTAAACGGCGGCGCTGATGAACGGCTTGCCGATGAGCCGCCCGTGGATGCCCGGCTTGAGCCGGAATTGCAGGTAGGTGGGGATTTGCTTGAGGGCGTCCCACACATTAGGGACATTTTCAAAGAGCGCGCGGTGATCCGTGTGGCTCAGGTCGAGATAATCGGCGGGGGCAAAGGTGGGTTGCATAAACGAAGGGCTTACTTGCGGGTGAGTTTCTGGCCGTCCTTGGAGTCCTTGACAATCCAACCGGCGGCGTCGATCTGTGCGCGAATCTCATCGCTCTGCGCCCAGTTCTTCGCATCGCGTGCGGCGGCGCGTGCGGCCACCAGGTCGAGCACGGCTTGCGGAACGGCTTGCTCCTCGTGCTGAAACTGGAGGACGCTGTTGGCGCGCTCCCACCAGCCAAGGATGGCGCGGGCATCGGCTGGGCTGAGGGTTTCCTGGTCGAGGGCGCGGTTGGAGGCGCGGAGAACGTCAAAGAGCACGCCGAGCGCGCCGGAGATGTTCAGGTCGTCATCGAGAGCCCCTTGAAAGCGGGTCTGCGTGGCGAGGGGATGGGCTGAGGCGTTCATTTCGCCGCCCGCTTTTTCGGTCAGCCGGGCAACCCATTCGTCAATGCGCGACAAGGCGCTGCGCGCGCCCGCGAGGCTCTCAAAGGTGAAGTTGAGCGGCAGGCGGTAGTTCACGCTCAGGAGCACGTAGCGGATCTCGCGCCCGCTCCAGCCTTTGTCCAGAAGATCGCGCAATGTGTAAAAATTCCCCGCGCTCTTGGACATCTTTTGTCCCTCCACCATGAGGTGCGCGCAGTGGAGCCAGTAGCGCACAAATTGGTGCCCGGTGCAGCATTCGGATTGCGCAATCTCGGCTTCATGGTGGGGGAAAATATTATCCACACCGCCGCAATGGATGTCGATTTCCGGCCCGAGCAGGGCCGTGGCCATGGCGCTGCACTCAATGTGCCAGCCGGGGCGTCCCTTGCCCCACGGGCTTTCCCAAGCAACGTCGCCGTCGGCTTCGTCCCAGGCTTTCCAGAGGGCGAAATCACCGACGCTCTCCTTCTCATACTCGTCGTTGCGGATGCGCCCGGTGGGGCGCAGTTCCTCAAGGTTGAGGTGGGCAAGCTTGCCGTAGTTTGGAAATTTGTTGAGCCGGAAATAGACCGATTTGTCCTCGGCCTGGTAGCCGTAGCCGTGTTCGACAAGGTGGGTGATCATCTCGATCATCCGCTCGATATAGACGGGGTCGGTGGCGGAGGGGAACGTCGTGGCTGGCTTGACGCGCAGGGTTTTCAGATCGTCAAAAAAGGAGTCCTTGTATTTCTGCGTGAACTCCGCCAGCGGCAGGCCCGCCGCGTGGCAGCCGCGGATGGTTTTGTCATCCACGTCCGTGAGGTTCATCACGCGGTTGACCTCGTAGCCGCTGGCTTCCAGGTGACGCTGAAGCAGGTCTTCAAAAAGGTAGGCGCGGAAGTTGCCGATGTGGGCGTAGTTATAGACCGTGGGACCGCAAGTGTAGAGCTTGACGGTCTTTCCAGCGGGGTCCAGCGGTTGGAAGGGTTCGAGAGTGCGGGTGTAGGTGTTGAGAAAACGGATCGCCATGGCAGACGGGCAAGCGTAGCGGAATCCGCGTGGCAGAAAAGCAGGAAATGAGGCATGTGTTTGGGGTGCGCTCCATCCGCTTGCACTTTGCTTTTCCCCCCTTATGATGGTTTCTTATGAAGCGCTTTGCGCCCCTTTTATTGCTGTTGGTTTTGCTGCGGCTTTGCGTTTCGGGCGCGATAGCGCAACAGTCGGTTTCTGCCTTCGGTGCCGTTTCCGTGGCAATGCCGATGGCAGAGGCTGTGGGTGTTTTGCGTTCGGAACACAACATCACGCTCCTGCTGAGGTCAAACGGGGGCACTGTGATGGGCATCGATGCGCTGGGAGACCGGAGCGCAAACATTGCACTTTGCAGCAGGTTGCTGACGGCGGAGGACCGGTCGCACTACCCGGCGATTCAGTTTACAGAGATTCCCATCGGGGTGCAGATATTGGCGATGGCGGTTTCCCGAGACGTTTGGATGGGGGGGGTGCATTCGCTTAACATCCGCCAAATCCGGGGGATCTATGAGAGAAAAATCACAAACTGGCAGCAGGTGGGAGGCCCCGATTTGCCGATCAAGGTTTTCATGAATGAACAGGGGCGCGGCCAATGGGAGATGTTCGTGTTTTGGCTTTATAAAGAACTCAAGCTGGCGCCTGTCTGGAACGGAGAAAAGGTGAAGGAGGCTCGGGAAACGCGCAATATGCTGGAATTCACGCCGGGGAGTTTCGCGCTTCTGCCGCCGAGTTTTGCGGACAAGCGGAGTATTTTCCCGCTGGCCATTGAGGATGATTCAAAGACCCTGCTGGAGGCGAATTTGGACAATGTTCTCAAGGGGAAATACCCCCTGAGCAGACCTTTGTTGATGGTGATTGACGATAAACCGACGGGCGCCGTCAAGGTGGTTGTCGATTTTATGATCAGCCAGCGTGGCCAGGCGTTCGTAAAGAAGTTTGGTTTTGTGACGTTGGAGGAACTCAGGGCTGCAAGGGAAAGGAAGTAGGGTTTTCCCGCGAAAACGCTTGCCAACGCGGAAAACATGGAGATACTTACCCCTCCTAAAAATACGAAATATGGCAACGACGAACGAACTCCAGGGCATCCAAATGCACGACAAAGACACCGGCAGCGCCGACGTGCAGATCGCCCTTCTTACCCA
Source organism: Verrucomicrobiota bacterium (assembly GCA_037131875.1). Classification (GTDB taxonomy): domain Bacteria; phylum Verrucomicrobiota; class Verrucomicrobiia; order Chthoniobacterales; family Chthoniobacteraceae; genus UBA695. The sequence goes on along the minus strand of JBAXQF010000055.1, from coordinate 2,860 downwards.
GCGAATTCAGCAACTTACCGAACATTTGAAGACCCACGCGAAGGATCACGCCTCGCGCCGCGGGTTGCTCATGATGGTGGCCAAACGCCGCAGCTTGCTGGATTACCTCAAGCGCACTGCGAGCGACCGTTACAAAGGGTTGCTTGAGAAACTCAATCTCCGTAAGTAAATAACATTTCCGGTTAACTCCCGGGCCGGAACCCGGCCCGGGGTTTTCCTTTGTGGGCGTGTGTTTTTCACGCGTCCTTTTCCCAAACAAAATCCCGTACGGGTAGGAATGCCCGGCGGAAATCACAAAACACGCGCAGCGCCGGGAGCGTTGCCGGAGGCATGAGATCAAGAAATATGAACTACGAAGTAAGAAACGGGCGTGCTGCCTGTTCCATACTTCCTACTTCATAAGTCTTTGATTTCTCCGACTCCGGCGATGGTTCGGCGGTGCTGCATTTCTTAAGTATGCATCATACGATCTCCATTGAGGTGGGCCCTTCGCCCATCGTTATTGAAACTGGCAAACTTGCCAAGCTCGCCGACGGCTCCGTAACGGTCCGTAGTGGCGAAACCATCATGCTCGTTACCGCAGTCTCCGCCACCTCTCTCAAAGAAGGCCAGGACTGGTTCCCTCTCACGGTCGACTACCGCGAAAAAGCCGCAGCCGTGGGCAAAATCCCCGGCGGCTACTTCAAGCGCGAAGGCCGTCCCTCCGAGAAGGAAATCCTCACCGCCCGCATGACGGATCGCCCATTGCGTCCGCTCTTCCCCAAAGGCTACCTTTATGACACGCAGATCATCGGCGTGCTCCTGAGCGCCGACGGCCAGAACGATCCCGACATCCTCTTCATCAACGGCGCATCCGCCGCGCTGATGGTTTCCGACATCCCGTTCGCCGGGCCAGTCGGCGCCGTTCGCGTAGGCCGCGTCAATGGGGAATTCGTCGTCAACCCAACGCACGCCCAGCGCCTCGAAAGCGACCTGGACATCGTCTACGTCGGCAATGAAAACGACGTGGTCATGATCGAAGGCGCCGCCGATGAAATTCCCGAAGAGGAATTCATCAAGGCGCTCGAATTTGCCCAGCCATTCGTCAAACAGATCGTGCTCGGCCAGAAAGAACTCGCCGCCAAAGCCGGCAAGGAAAAGCGTCAGGTTCCCCTCATGCTTGTCAAAGACGAGTTGCTCGAAGTCGCCTACCAAGTGGCAGGGGATCGCATCGAAGCGGCCCTCTACACCGCTGGCAAAGTTGCCCGCATCAAGGCCGTCGACGCCCTCAAGACGGAAGTCAAAGCCGCCATCGTCGCGAAATTCCCGGAAGCCACCGGGTTCGAGATCAGCCAGGCGTTCGATTACCTCCAGGAAAAAGCCGTTCGCATCAGCGCCCTCGATAAGGGCGTTCGCGCCGACGGCCGCGGTTACCTCGATTTGCGCCCGTTGACGGCCGAAGTCGGGCTGCTCCCGCGCTCGCACGGTTCCTCGCTCTTTTCGCGTGGCGAAACCCAGGCCGTGGCGCTTGCCACGCTGGCTCCCGCCGACGAAGCCCAGATGCTCGATGCCTATACCGGCGGCGAATCTGAAAAGCGCTTCATGCTGCATTACAACTTCCCGCCGTTCTCCGTCGGCGAAACCGGACGCACCGGCAGCCCCGGTCGCCGCGAAATCGGTCACGGCGCCCTTGCCGAGCGTTCCATCGCACCGGTCATTCCTGCCGAGCGCGACTTCCCGTATGCCATCCGCATCAGCAGCGAGATCATGGAATCCAACGGTTCCAGCTCGATGGCGACGGTTTGCGCGGGCATTCTCGCCCTCATGGACGCAGGCGTGCCGATCAAGAAGCCGGTAGCCGGTATCTCTGTCGGTCTCGTCACTGAATACGACGCCAACAACAACTTGGTTCGCTACCAAACGATGACAGACATCCTCGGCAGCGAAGATCACTTCGGCGACATGGATTTCAAACTCTGCGGCACCGACCTCGGCGTCACCGGATTCCAGCTCGACCTCAAACTTACCAGCCTCCCGCACAAAATCCTGGCCGAAGCGATTCGCCAGGCCAAGGCCGCCCGCACCATCATCCTTGGCGTCATGGCCGCCGCCATCGCCGAGCCGCGCAAGGAACTCAGCGTCTACGCGCCGCGCATTGAAACCGTCAAGATCCCGGTCGACAAGATCGGCCTCCTCATCGGGCCTGGTGGCAAGACCATCAAGGGCATCGTCGCCGAGACCGGCGCCGAGATCAACATCGAGGACGACGGCTCCGTGCACATCTACTCCAACAACGGCGAGAGCCTCCAGCGCGCCAAGGACATCATTGCAGGGATGACCAAGGAAATCGAAATCGGCACCACCTACAACGGCACCGTCGTCTCCACCAAGGAGTTCGGCGCATTCGTTGAAGTAATGCCCGGCAAGGAAGGCCTCGTGCACATCTCCGAGCTGGCCGACTTCCGCGTGAACAAGACCGAAGACGTGGTGCGCGTGGGCGACGCCATCTGGGTCAAGTGCATCGGCATCGACGACAAAGGCCGCGTGAAGCTGAGCCGTCGCGCCGCCATGAAAGAGCGCAACGAAGCGGCAGCCGCCACCGAAGGTGCAGCCGAAGCCGCTCAGTAAGCCGAACAGCGCTTAATCCAAGCAGTAATATTCAAAACGCCTCACCGGAGAGATCCGGTGAGGCGTTTTTGTGTTTGCGCACGAAGAAGAATGACTCGCGCAAAGAGCGCAAAGGACGCAAAGAGGGACTTGGGAAAAGAAGGGGAGACGCGGAGGAAGGTGGATCGTGCGCTCCGCGCGCGATGGGGCGTGGTGAGGATTTCACACGAAGGCACGAAGGCACGAAGGCACGAAGGCACGAAGGCACGAAGGC
>JBAXQF010000054.1:0-16201 GCA_037131875.1 Verrucomicrobiota bacterium | reverse complement strand
TTCAACAAATCTCACCACCCTTGGCAAGAAATATTATTAACAAAGTAGAACTAATGCCCGACCGTTCGCAGGAAGTCCGGCATGTCGCTCCGATCTCCGTTCAACATGACCACATAGCTGGTTTCCTGCTCGTTCCACGCGGCGACCGCCCATCCCTCCTGTTGGAAAATGTGCCGGCGGGGTTTCTCGATCCCGTTTTTCAAGTCCGCAGCCCGGAAGATCAGCATGCGTGCGCTCTGCTGCTCCAACACCACCTCGGCCATGGAAACATTGTCCTGTTTGAAAACCCGCGCGCCGATCACCTTCGCTTTTTGCAGTTTTTTTGGAGCGGCATAGCCTTCAAAGCCGTTCAGAACAAACCAATCCCCAAGCTTTCCCGCCTCTGTGGGGGTTTTCAGTTCGGCAAATTCCGGCTTGGTTCTCGCTCCCTCTGCGTCCACCAGCGCTATGACGGCTTCTTTGCCGGGAAAATCATCCATCCGGGTTTTCGCGACATAGACAAGCACCCCCGCCACGACCGCCAGGGCGAGGGCAATCGCGAGCACCGTCGGCTGGAAAACCAGCGCGCGCAGCCCCATTTTCAGGGGTTCAGAGAGGTGCAAGAGAGCGAGTTCTTCCGGCACCTCCATCTGCCCGATCTCCTCGTGCCATTGCAAGTCTGCGGCAATCTGCGCCGCCAGTTGCGGATTGCTTGAAGCAGCGCATACCGCTTTGGCGACCTTGGGCTCGTCTCCTCCCCAGGGTCGATGCAGGGGCAAAAGCCCGTTTTCGGGGAACGCCCCATCCGGCGCGAGTTCCCGGCGCGCGCCAGCCAGGGCTTGAGCGAAAGCGGCCCGGCGCAAGCCGAGTGTTTCCGCCACATCGTCCAGGCTCCCATCCAGGCAGTGGAACAGGGCAAACACGCTCCGGCTGGGCTCCGGCAAACGGGCAACCCGGCTCGGCAGCCCTGCGGGTGCGACGGGTTCAGCCCGGTGCGCCTGGTGCCATTTGAGGGCCCGCGCGCGCATCTGGCGGATCATCCACCCCATCCGGCGCTCTTTGCTCCGCAAATGCGGCAACTCGTTGGAAGCCACGGCGAAAACCGCCCTCAAAATTTCTTCCGCAGCGGCGGCGTCCCCGGTCAGCAACAAGGCCAACCGGTACCACCGGGCATCGGGTTCCGCTGCCGGGTGCGAAGGCTGAATGGGGAGAGAACTTTCCACTGGGTTCAAGGGTAGCCCCCTTCCCTCATGTTAAGCAATAGATTGTTGACCCTCGACACGCCAAAAAATCCATGAAATTCTATTCCTTTAAACCACTACCCGCGCCAAAGCCCACTTCGTGAAACCCGTTCGCCACATTCTTTTCGTTTGCACCGGAAATATCTGCCGCAGTCCCATGGCGGAAGGTTTGTTCCGAAAAATGACCCGGAACCGCCAGGACATCGAGGTGGCCTCTGCCGGGATCAGCGCCGCAGCCGGGTTCCCCGCCAGCGCCCATTCCCTCGCCGCCCTGCGTCCGCTGGGCGCGGATCTCTCCCGCTTCCGCAGCCAGCCGCTCACGGAAGCGCTGGTGGAAAAGGCGGATTACATTTTTGCCATGACGCGCGGGCATCTGGATGTCATTCTGACGTTCTTCCCCGAAGCCGCGGAGAAAACTTTTCTTGTGACCGAATTCCAATCCGGCCCGCAAAGAAGATCCGACATCCCCGACCCCATCGGCCAAGGACCGGAGGTTTACATCAAGTGCCGAGATCGCATCAAAGCCGCCCTGCCCAGCATTTTAGAATTCCTTAACAAATCCAAGCCTCAGCCAAAGCACATGACCACACCCGCCGCACCCGCCCGCCCTTCACTTCGCATCGCCATCGCCGCCGACCACGGCGGGTTCGAGTTGAAAAAGGCCATTCATGCCCACCTCACCGGCAAGGGACTTCCCGTGGCCGATTTCGGCGTCTTCACCCCGGAATCCGTGGATTACCCGGACTTCGCGGCCCAGGTCTGCAATGAGGTCATCGCGGGCAAGGCGGATTTTGGCATTCTCCTTTGCACCAGCGGCATCGGCATGAGCATTGCGGCCAACCGCTTCCCGCAAATCCGCGCCGCCCTGGTGGGCACCCCGGAAGACGCCGCCATCACGCGCGTCCACAACAACGCGAACGTCCTCTGCCTCGGCGCGAAGGGAGCCGCTTTGGACAATGTCAAAAAGATCGTGGATACCTTCTTGGGCAGCGCATTTGAAGGCGACAGCCGCCACGAGCGCCGCATCTGCAAGCTTGGGCACGTTGGCGAGGAATTCCAGCCCGGCGGCAGCGTCGCGAAAGTCGATCCCGAGGTGGCAAAAGCCATTGCCGAGGAAGGCGAGCGGCAGTTTGAGAATATCGAGCTGATCGCCTCCGAAAATTTCACCAGCCGCGCCGTGATGGAGGCGCAGGGCTCCTGCCTCACCAACAAATACGCGGAAGGCTACCCCGGCAAACGCTGGTACGGCGGCTGCGAGCACGTGGATGTGGTCGAGCAACTCGCCATTGACCGCGCCAAGGCGCTCTTCGGTGCCGAACACGCCAACGTCCAGCCCCATTCCGGCAGCGGCGCGAACATGGCGGTCTACTTCTCCGTCCTCCAGCCCGGCGACCGCATTCTCGCCATGAACCTCGCCCACGGCGGCCACCTCACGCATGGCCACAGGGCCAACTTCTCGGGCAAATTCTTTGAGATCAGCGCCTACGGCGTGCATCCCGAAACCGAGACCATCGATTATGACGCTCTCGCCGCGCAGGCGCTCGAAGTGAAGCCGAAGATGCTCGTTGTGGGCGCCTCCGCCTACCCGCGCGTGATTGATTTCAAGCGCATGCGCGAGATCGCCGATAGCGTGGGCGCGATGCTCTTCGTGGACATGGCCCACATCGCGGGACTTGTTGCGGGCGGCCTCCACCCGAGCCCCGTTCCTTACGCGGACTTCGTCACCACCACCACGCACAAGAGCCTGCGTGGCCCGCGGGGCGGCATTATTCTTTGCAAAGAGCAATACGCCAAGGCCATCGACTCCCAAGTCTTCCCCGGCATCCAGGGCGGCCCGCTCATGCACGTGGTTGCAGGCAAAGCCGTCTGCCTCTACGAAGCGCTGCAACCCGGTTTCAAAGCCTACGCGCAGCAGATCGTCAACAACGCGAAGGCCCTCGCCGCCCAGCTCACGCACCACGGCTACCGGCTCGTCTCCGGCGGCACCGACAACCACCTCATGCTCGTCGATCTGCGCCCGAAGGGCCTCAACGGCAAGGTCGCCAGCGAGACGCTCGACAAGGCCGGGATCACCGTCAACAAAAACGGCATCCCGTTCGACACGGAGAAAATCACCCTCACCGGCGGCATCCGCATCGGCACCCCGGCCGTCACCACGCGCGGCATGAAGGAAGAGCAGATGATGCAAATCGGCGACCTCATCCACGAAGCCCTCAGCCACAAGGACGACGAAGCCGTGCTCGCCAAAGTGCGCGCCAGCGTGCGGGAGCTGACCCGGCACTACCCGCTGCCGAGGTAAGAGTTTTTGTCCGCAGATTTACACAGATTCTAAGGCTCTCGTTCCCAAGCTCCAGCTTGGGAACGCCATTGTCTTCGAAGCTCCAGCTTCGACCGCGCCGATTTACCGCAAGCGCGCATCTTACCCAACGTCTGCAATGCTAAACTTCCATTGATAGCCACGGTAGGGAGGCTGGAGCCTCCGGGACATCGGCATTCCCAAGCTGGAGCTTGGGAACGAGGACTGAAGACGTCTCATCCCTGTCTTTTCCTTTGCGTTCTTTGCGTTCTTTGCGCGAGACCATTTTTGCGGAGCTGTGTTGCCCAGCGGTTCGCCTCTTGACGCCTTTCTTGCCAACCCGCATACTGTAGGGCTCGCTCATGTCCATTCAAAATACCCGCAATTTCTGCATTATCGCCCACATCGACCACGGGAAGACCACCCTCTCCGACCGGTTGCTGGAGATGACGAACACTATTTCCATGCGTGAGTCCACGGCGCAACAGTTGGACTCCATGGACTTGGAACGCGAGCGCGGCATCACCATCAAGTCCCACCCGGTCGCGATGAAATACACCGCGAAGTCGTCCGGGCAGGAATACATGCTCAACCTGATGGACACGCCGGGGCACGTCGATTTCGCCTACGAGGTGAGCCGTTCGCTGGCTGCCTGCGAAGGGGCGCTCTTGATTATCGACGCCGCCCAGGGTGTGGAAGCCCAGACCGTTGCCAACGTCCACCTCGCCCACAAACAGGGGCTCACCATCATCCCCGTCATCAACAAAATCGATCTCCCCACCGCCGACGTGGACTCGTGCAAGCGGCAGTTGGAAGAAATCCTCGCCATCCCCGGCGATGAAGCCATTGCCTGTAGCGCCAAGGCGGGCATTGGGATTGAAGAAATTCTGGAAGCCATCGTTACGCGCGTCCCCTCGCCTCGCGTCATGGAAGACAACCGCGTGCGCGGCCTCGTCTTCGACTCCGTTTTCGACACCTACCGCGGCGTCATTGGCCACATCCGCATGGCTTCGGGCTCCATCCAGCCCGGCCTCGGCGTGAAGCTGATGAGCAGCAACAAAAATTACGAGATCAAGGACGTGGGCGTCTTCACGCCCAAGATGGAAGCGCGCCCGCAGCTCAATGCGGGGGATGTTGGCTACTTCATCGCCAATATCAAGACCACCGCCGAAATCAAGATCGGCGACACGCTCACCGAGCAGCACCATCCCGCCGACGAGCCGCTCCCCGGCTTCCAGGAAATCCACCCGATGGTCTTCAGTGGCATTTACCCCATCAACACTGCTGACTTTGAGCATCTCAAGGCGGCGATGGGCAAGCTGCAAATCAATGACGCGGCCTTTGTTTATCAGGCGGAAAGCTCCGTGGCGCTTGGCTTCGGCTTCCGCTGCGGGTTCCTCGGCCTGCTCCACATGGAGATCATCCAGGAGCGCCTGCGCCGGGAGTACAACATGGACATCATCTCGACCTACCCGAGCGTCATTTACGAGGTGCTGAAAACCAATGGCGAACTCCTTTTGGTGGACAACCCGGCGTTTTTGCCGGACTTCAGCGTCATCGAGGAAATCCGCGAGCCGGTTGTGAAGGCGTTCATCATGGTGCCCAACGAGAACATCGGCGACATCATGGGGCTTGTGCTGGAAAAACGGGGCATCGTGGATCATACCGAGTCGATCGACACCCGGCGCGTCATGATCTCGTGCGAACTGCCGCTCAACGAAATTCTCGTCGATTTCAACGACAAGATCAAGAGCATGACGCGCGGCTACGGCAGCATGGATTACGAGCCCGCAGGCTACCGCGCGGACAAACTGGTGAAGCTCGACATGCTCGTCAACGGCGAGCCCGTGGACGCCTTCTCCAGCATCGTGCACCGCGACAAGGCGGAAGCGCGCGGTCGGATTTTGGCCTCGAAGCTCAAGGAAGTCATCCCCACCCAGCTTTACGTGGTGGCCATTCAGGCGGCCATCGGCGGGAAGATCGTCGCGCGTGAAACCGTCTCCGCCAGCCGCAAGGACGTCACCGCGAAATGCTATGGCGGCGACATCACCCGCAAACGCAAGCTGCTGGAGAAGCAGAAGGAAGGCAAAAAGCGGATGAAGTCCATCGGCAAGGTGAATATTCCGCAAGAGGCGTTTATTGCGGTGTTGAAATCGAGCGCCGGGGGGTAAAAGCCCGAAGAGCTTTATGAGAGCGGATTTTGTCCCCACGATTGCCTCTGCCACGCATATCGCAGCGGATTCGCCACTACGTTATTATTTGCTGATCGTCGGACTTGGATTGCTGAGCTTCGGTATCAAACTGATGCTGGAGCGAATCAACTTTTTGCTCCGCTCGCAAAAAGCTTACGGCAAGCTTGTTGGCTTCAAGGAATACCGAGACGGCTCTTCGATCACTCAATACCTGACCGAGATTGTCTTCGAAGCATCCGATGGCACGGAGCATCGGATCACAAGTGACACGGCCTCCAGCCGCAAATCGACGCGCCCGATTGGAAGCCAGATCGCCGTACGCTACGACCCGAGTAATCCCGATGACGCGCATATGGATTCGCTCTGGAATCTCTGGGTGCCGTCCCTTGCCTTTTTAATCCTTGGTGGAGCCGCACTCTTTGCGTTCTTTCATCCACAATAGCAAAAAGAATTCCCGAAACACAGAAGGTGGATCGTGCGCTCCGCGCGCGATTTCGGGGATGGGCGTTGCAAACAAAATCAGCTCGCTGCGCTCGATGTGCTTTGGAAAATCGCCCGCGGAGCGGCCGATCCACCAGCCGATCACCACACAGCGGTGCTTGGGGATTCGGAAATTCTTTCCGAGAAACGCGATAAGATGGGAACGCGGAGGAATGAAGGGGATCAGTCCGTCTCCGCCAGCAACTCGTCGGACTGCGTTACGCGCACCACTTCTTCAATCGTGGTCTGGCCGCGCAGCACGCGCCGCCAGCCGTCGTGGCGCAGGGTTTCCATGCCGTCCTGCGTGGCGCGGGCTTTGAGTTGCGCGCCGGTGGCTTTCTGGATGATGAGGTTGCGCAGCCCCTGCCCCACGGCGCAAAATTCGTAGATGGCTGTCCGCCCCCGGTAGCCGGTTTGACGGCAGCTCTCGCACCCTTTGCCGCGCCGGAATTTGTGACCGGGCGGGATGGGACAGCCGATCTCCCGCAGGTAGGCCTCCGGGTATTCGATCCACTCCGCGCAATCCGGGCAGACGGTGCGCACGAGGCGCTGGGCCACGAAGGCGCGCACGACGGAGGCGACGAGGAACGGCTCGATTTCCATGTCCAAGAGCCGCGTGATGCCTCCCACGGCGTCGTTGGTGTGGAGCGTGGAGAAAACCAGGTGGCCCGTCATGGCGGCGCGGATGGCGATTTCCGCCGTTTCCACGTCGCGAATTTCCCCGACCATGACGACGTTGGGGTCTTGCCGCAAAATGGCGCGCAGTCCGTTGGCGAAGGTGAGGCCGATCTCGGGTTTGACGTCGATCTGCGAGACGCCCGGCAGGCGGTATTCCACCGGCTCCTCGATGGTGACGATGCGGCGCTCGATGGAGTTGATGGAGGAGAGGAACGAGTAGAGGGAGGTCGATTTCCCGGAGCCGGTGGGGCCGGTGACGAGGATGATGCCGTTGGGCTCGCGCAGGAGACGGCGGACGAGGTCGGCCTGCTGTTCGCTCAAGTCGAGCCGCTCAAAGCCGAAGCTGCGGGTCTCGTCGCGGTTGAGCAGACGCAGGGAGATGCTTTCGCCGGTGACGGTGGGAATGGTGGAAACGCGCACGTCGATGGCGGTTCCGGTGTGTTGCAGGTTGATGCGCCCGTCCTGCGGAAGTCGCTTTTCCGCGATGTCCATGTGGGCCATCACTTTGAGGCGGGAGATGATGGCGCTTTGCAGCACGCGCAATTGAGGCGGCACGGCGACTTCGTGCAAAATGCCGTCGATGCGGTAGCGGATGCGCAGGTCGTTCTCCAGCGGCTCCACGTGGATGTCGGTGGCCCGCTCGTAGAGGGCTTCGCGGATGATCTGGTTGACGAATTTGACGACGGATGCCTCGGGGTCGTCGGCGTCGGCGTTCAGGTCGGTGGCCGCGCCCTCCTGGTCTGCGGCATCGAGCGAGCGGGTGTTTTGCAGCAGTTCCTCAAAGGTCTCCGCGCCGACGCCGTACACCGCCTTGATGGTGCGCAGAAGCTGTGTGCGCGGCACGAGCACCCATTCGATTTTTTTGCCGTTGGTGAGTTGGGCGGCGAGTTGCCGCGCCATGGCGTTGAAGGTGTCGTAGGTGGCCAGGCGCACGCTTTCCTCGCTTGTGGCAAGGGGAAGGATGTGGTGCTTGAAGACGAAGCGGCTCGGCAGCGCGGAGAGGGCGGAACGGTCAAAGCGGGAAACATTCAGCACCTCCACCGGGGTTTCAAAGAGCAGGCCGAGCCGCTCGGTGAAGCGGACTTCATCGACCTTGCCCGAGTTGAGAACCTCATTGGTCCAGGAAGCGCCGGGTGTGCGCAAGGCGGCGAGAGCCTTGGCGGTCTCTATGTCTTCGACGCCGCTTTCCAGCAGCACATCCAGGAGCGACTTGCGTTGCATGATTTATGTTGTCTGGAAAATCGCGCTTATTCTTCCGGACGCAAGAACGCTTTTGGCTGCATGAAGGGTTTGGGCGGCGCATCCTGCACCTCTTTCTTGACGCGGGCCGACGCGGGGTCGAGCGAGGCATCAAGATCAGGCGGGAAGTTGGTTTTTTCCATCGCCCTCTCCCCAGCTTTGATGGCTTGCACCGATCCCATGGTTACGGTGGGGCGGATCAGGACAATGAGTTCTGTGCGGTTGAGGGTTTTCTTGGTGCTGCCAAAGAGCGGCCCGATGAGCGGGAGCTTGTAGAGCACGGGGATGCCTCCCTTGGTGGTCTGCTTTTGTTCGCTGACCAATCCGCCCAGGACAATGGTGGCTTCATTGGCAACGGAGACGGTGGTTTCGATGGAACGCTTTGTGATGGTGGGGACGGTGTTGCCGCCCACCACGCTGTTGCCGGATTGGTTGTCGGCTTTTTGGGAAATTCTCAGGGTCACTTCGCCATCGGAGTTGATGAGCGGCAGGACGGTCAACTTCAAGCCGACGTCCATGTATTTGACGTCTGAAGTCGTCGACAGGTTATTGCCGGTGGTGTAGCCAGCCGTGATGGTGCCAGGGATGGCGAAGGATTCTCCCGAGCTGATCACCGCCGGGCGGTTGTTGCTGGTGAAGATCATGGGACGCGAGGTGACGCGGAAGCGCCCGGTCGATTCGAGCGCGTTGACGATGATGTCGAACGACTTGGAGACGCCGATCAAGCCGGTGACCCCGCTGGTTCCCGGAAGGCTCGCGGCGGAGACAATGCCGCCAAGGCTGGCGGCGCCAAGACGATCCAGGCCGGGGACGTTATTCGGCAATCCCAGCACGCCGGAGAGGCCGCCCAGGGTGCCTGTGGTGACGCCTGCCGTGCCTGTGGCGGCGAGAAGCTTGGAAAGATTTCCCTTATGGAAGAGGTAGTCAACGCCGAATTCCTCATCATTAGAGAGCGTCAGTTCGCCGATGACGGCGGTGAGCATGACTTGCGGCGCGCGGACGTCAATCTGATCGAGCAGCTTGAAGACTTTCCGTTTCATCTCGTCATTGCCGACCACAATGATGGCGTTGATGCGGTTGTCGGCGATGATTTTGGTGTTGCGGATGATCCGGCCTTCCGGGGCGTTGTCGGCTTGGAACGAGCCGAAATCTGCTCCCGTGTCGGCAGTGCTGGAACTCATGCCGCCCTGAGAAGTTCGATTGTTGCTATTGCTGTTCCCAAGATTCCCGGAGGTGTTGCTCACGGGCCTGGCGGCACTGCCGGAAGTTGTCGTGACTTCGATCTTCTTGACCTCCACGCCCGGCTCGGCGACGGAGCTTGCCACGATGTCCAGAATATCCCCTGCCAGGACGAAGCGTAGCGGGCGCGTGGAGGGCTCGCCCAAGGGAAGGCTGGAGTCGAGTTCCGCAATGAGGGTGCGCAGGAAAGGGAGGTTCACGGGGCGGGTGACGATCTGGATGCGGTTGGTGCGCGGGTCGGCGTCGATCTTGATTTTCCCGATAATGAGCGCGTCCTCGGAGAGCGTGACCGGGCCGGCGGCGGCTGCATTGGGCGGATTTCCTGGCGCGCCGGGATTGGGAGCGCTGCCCACGCCGATTGGTTTCTCAAACATTTTTGTGAGCCGCTCGACCACCTCCTTGGCGTCCGCCCGCTGAAGCTGGAAGAACTCGCTGACCACCTCGGCGGGTCTGCTGTCGAGCCGGGCGACGATCTTCGCCACATTGCGGATGACATCGGCGTTTTCCGTAACCAAAACGGCTTGGGACTTGGTCAAGGCGGTGATGTTTGTCACCGAAGGCGTGGCCGCAATGACCTGATCGAGCACATTCTTGACATCCTGCGGCTCGGCATACTCCAGCTTGAAAAGGAAGGAGACGATCTGGTTGCTTTCCGGCAGTTGGCACACGTCTGAAAGGATGGGGATGCTGAATTGCCGGGCGTTTTTGGTCGGCGCAATCACCTTGACGATGTCTCCCGGGCCGGGAATCAAGGTGAAGTTATTCAGCGCAAAAACCGTCTCCAAAATGCGGATGGCCTCAAGGCGGGAAACCGGTTTCAGGACGCGCACGCGGATTTTTCCCTGCACGGTGGCGTCATAGAGCGCTTTCTTGCCGGTGAGTTGTTCGTAAAGGCCGAGCACCTCCGTGATCTCGGTGTTGGGAAAGTCGATGGACTGGATCATCTCATCGGCAGAGGGAGACGGAAGCGGAACGGCCACAGGTTGGGGTGAAGAGGCCGGGGCGGACACCCGGATGGGGCGGATGGGCAGGGCGGAATCCGGGGTTGGGCTTGGTTCCTGCGCCACGAGAGCACCGGATAAAGCCACGATTACGGCCAGCAAAGCGGAGCGAATGGGCAAATGCACGCTGCCTATTTAGAAGCGCCCGCCGCATCTGTAAAGGGAGGTTTTCCATTATTGTAAAGACACCCCATTCCCAAATGTGTATCCTCCCCTTTTTTGGTTGGAATTCCTTGTTTCCGAGCCGCCGCTTTGTGCTAGCTTTCCCCTTCCCATGGCGTCCGCCCTTTCCCGTTTCAACACAAAAGCCGGCTTTACCTTGCTGGAGGTGATCCTGGCGATCCTCATCGCGGCGCTGGTGATCACGGTGGCGATTCCGAGTTTGACAGGGGTTTTTGAGGGATCGAAGGCGCAAGGCGCCTTCACCACTTTCGACTCCATGGTGCAAGAGGCCCGCACGCGAAGCATGGAAGAGGAGCGCAACTATGTGCTCGTATGGGGCCGCGACAAGACGGTGCTCCTGCGCCCGGAGGAGCCCGGCAAGGATGAGATGGAGGGATTGCCAATGTGGAAGATCCAAAAAGGGGAAGCGCTGGAACTGCATCTCCCGGCGGCATTGACCGAAAAAGGGGCCACGCCCGATGCCATCTGGACTTTCTGGTCAAACGGCGTCTGCGAACCGGCGGAGATTCGCTACAAAGGGGCTGAAGGCGCGTGGTCGGCGCTTTACAATCCTTTCACTGTGCAAGGGGAGGTGCGTTATGAATAAACAATCACTCCTCCGCCGGGCTGCCGGTTTTTTGCTTCTGGAAACCATGCTTGGCGTGATGATCTTTGCCCTGGGCGTGCTGGCGATGGCGCGCTGTGTGGAGCAGTGCATCCATGTGGAGACGGCCAAGGTCTGGGACGAACGGGCGCGGGTGGCCTTGGAGAACCGCATGGCGGAGGTGGAAGCAGGCGCGGTGTTTTTTGAAACCGAAAAGGAGGAAAAACTCAAAGGGATGTTTGAGGGGATCACGCTCGTTCAGAAGCGCTCGCCGCTGAAGTTGCAGGACGAAAACAAGCAGGAGTTGGCGGGGTTGTTCCAGGTTCAACTGGAGGCCGCCTGGCAGGAGCCGGCAGGCAGGCAGTCCAAGGAATTGACGTTTTATGTGCTACAGCAGAACTAGGGGGACACCAGTCCATGAGCCCTCGTTCCCAAATTCTATTTGGGAACGCAATTGCTGGGCGCAACTCTATTGCGGCGGTGGGGGGATGGCGCTTCGAGGCAATAGCAAACCCCATCCCGGCAATGGAGTTGCCGGGACAAGTGCGTTCCCAAATAGAGTTTGGGAACGAGAAAAAACTAGAGCCTTTACGCTGCTGGAGGTGATGCTGGCCATTTGCGTGTTTGCGATGGTGGGCGTGGGCATTTACCGCTTTGTCGAGACCACGCTTGCCGCTGTGCGCGTTTCGACGGCGAGTGAACGCGAACGGGCGCTGCAAACGGCTTTCTTTGGCTATTTACGGGAGCAGATGCTCGCGCTACCCAGTGCGCGCACCGCGGCGATCACCGGGGAACCGCATCGCTTCAACAACATCTCCAGCGACGAATTGCGCTGGATTGCCCGGCCCGGCAGCGGGCTCCTGACCCGCCACGCCACGGGGGAATGGAATGTGACGCTGACGGCCAAGGAGTTGCAAGGCGGGGAATATGAACTCGGGCTGCGCCGACAGGATGTTGCAGTTAAAAAAGACCCGGCTTGGCTGCCGTTGTTCCGAGGGGTGCGGGGGTTCGAGGTGCGCTACTACGACGCAGGGCGGGCGGAGTGGATGGAAAAATGGACGGATACCATCAGCCGCCCCTCGATGATCCGCGTGAAACTCTGGCGCGATCCCTCGCCCGAGGCTTATGAAGTCGTGCTCCCCATCCCCAGCAAAGCACAGACGGCAGCGCCGTCCACTGTCGTCGACTGGAACAGCGTGCAACGGAACGGGCCTGCCTCCTCCCCAAACATCAGGAAGTCCCGATGAAACGCCTTTCTTCCCGCAATTCCGGTTCCCTGCTAATGCTCGCTCTTTGGGCGTTGCTCTTGATTTCTGTGGTGGTTTTCGCCTGGGTGAAGGCGATTGATTACGGAATCGACAACGTGAGCCATGCCAATCGCGGGATGGAGGCGCGCGCGCTGGCACACTCCGGCATCGCGGTTGCGCTGCATCCGAACGTCACGCCATACAGCCCGCATTTAAACGCCAGCTTTGACGGAAATCGCGCCTACCGCGTCACCATCCAGAGCGAAGGGGCGCGGCTGAATCTCAATTACCTTCTTGCCGGAACCGATCCCGATAAACTGCAGCTTCTCAAACAATACCTGGCTCTGAAGGGGCTGACGGTTCAGGAGCAGGCGGTGTTTACGGACTGCCTTCTGGATTGGGTCGGCCCGGGCGGTGGCTTGCATCGGCCAAACGGCGCACCGGAAGGCCCGGACTATCAGCCGCCTCACCGTCCGCTGCAAAGTTTGGAGGAAATCCCCCTCATCAAAGGAAGCGGGCCGTTGATTTCCAACCCGGACTGGCAGGATGACCTGACCATTTACAGCTCGGGGCCGCTGGATCTGGAGAGCGCTCCCGCGGAGTTGCTCGCGCTGGTGCCCGGCATCGGCGAACAACGGGCGCAGCAATTTGTAAAAACCCGCGAGGAACGCGAGCTTCAGAAGAAAAACAAGGACGGGCGCCCTTTCAAAGATCTGGCGGAAGCCCGCAGTTTTCTGGGGTTGTCGCAGGATCAATTCGCAAAGATTTCGCGTTTCCTGGGCTTCCATGATCCCGTCCTTCATATTCAAAGTGAGGGAGAATCTGGAAAAGTTATTAGACAAGTGGACGCAATTGTGCGGAAAGTGCCGGGGGCAAATGCCCAAACTTTATTGTGGATCGAAAAATGACCCATCCCATGCAACATCCCGCAGCATCCACCACTCCGGCGCTGGCGTTCCTCCCGGCGACGTGTGGCTGGCGCGCAGTGGCAATGACGGCGCGCGGCGACTCCAGCGCGCAGGAGGCTCCCACCTTTGCAGAGGCTGTTGCAGCGGGACAGGCGTTGACGGCGGAACTCCGGCTCGACAAGGGCCAGCGGATTCCCGCAAGCGTTGCCCTCCCCACCCGGCTGGCCGTGTTCGAGCGGCTCACGCTCCCCTCGGGGAACCGCGAGGAACTTGCCGGAATGGTGCGGCTCCAGTTTGAAAAGAGTCTGCCGTATGCTGCGGAAGAAACGGCGTTTGGTTTTCAGATTGTGTCGCAAAACGTCAGCACGCCGGCAGGCGGAGCAGAGGGCGCGCCTTCCGAACCCCTTACGCAGACTACGCTGCTTGCCTGCGGAGCGCATCACGCGGCAATCGCCGCTTTGTGCGCACCGCTTTTGGAACATCAATATCCGCAACGCCTGACGCCTTGGGCGATGCACGTTGCCGCGCAAGCCCCCGCCGGGGAAGTGGCTTGCGGGCTGTGGCGTGAGGAAGGCGATCTGGTGTTCGCTATTTTCGAAAACTGCCGTCTGGGGTTTGTGGAAATCCTCGCCTCGCCGGAGGAGGCGCTGGCGGCGCTCCCCCGCACGCTGATGAGCGCGGAAATGGCCGGGGCTCCCGTGGAGTTCCGCGCGGTGCTGCTTGATCCCGCGTTGGAGGCGTTTGCCGAACCGCTCGCCGCCTTGCTGGGCGCGCCCGTCTGCGCGTTGGTCGTGACTCAGGCGAGCGCGTTGCCGGAGGGCGACGCGGTCGATCTCACACCGGCACTTTGGATCGCGGAACAATCCCGCAAAGAGCGCTTCCGCAAACGGCGCAACCAGTTCGCCGTTGCGGCGGCGGTTTATGCGGTGGTTTTGCTGGCAGCCCTGTCCTATTTGGGAATCCAAACCGGGAAGCTGGAAGCCTTAAAGAAAGAAGCGGCCAGCTTGCAGCCGCGTGTGGATGCGGTGATCGACCAGAAGACCCGTTGGAAAACGCTTGCTCCCGCCGTGGATCAACGGCGGTTTGCGGTGGAACTCCTCTTTCAAACCTGCCAGAGCCTCCCCACCCCGGAAGCGCGGATCACCCGGCTTGATCTCAACAACGGCCAGCTCATGATTGAGGGAGAAACGCCGAACGCCCAGCAGGCCATCGAGTTTGTGGAAAAACTCAAGGCGTGCCCTGAGCTTTCCGATTTCCGATTTGAATCGGGCCAGCCGCTCATCCTCGCGAACGAACACGCGCAATTTCGGATTTTTGGAAAATGATGAACCGCCTTACCCCACGGGAACGCATCTTGATTTGCATCGTCGCAGGAGTGCTCTTTGCGGTGGGCAACCTGGCGTTGCTCTCCTCTTTGCAGAAACGGCACATGCGTATGCAAGCCGATCTCGCCCAGAAGCAATCTGAGATCAAGCTGATGCGAAGCCTGCTCATCGAGAGCGAGCCCTGCGCCGCCCGCCAGGCATGGCTGAACGCCAACCAGCCCCGGATGACCAACCCTGAGCAATCCGGCGTGAAGCTCTTGGAAGAAATCAAGGAAACCGCCCGCGCCAACGAGGTGCTGCTGGAAAGCTCGGAACTGGGCAACCTTGAAACGCAGGCGGCCTATCGCTCGGTCTCCGTGCAGTTCACCGCCAAAAGCTCGTGGCCCAACTTGGTGAAATTCCTCCACGCCATGCAGAAGCCGGATCGCTTCATCGTCTTTGAAACCGCCAACATGCAGGTGGATCCCGGCAACGCCAGCCGGATGGCCTGCAAGTTTAAAGTCGCAAAATGGTATGCCCTCTAAAATGAATTTCCGGAGTCCTGCATTGTTCCTCCTGCTGGCGGCCGCGCACGCGGTTGCAGACTCCGCCGCGCCTGCGGAAAAACCGGTTCCCTCTCTCCTGCCTGCGGCAATGCCATTGGAGCGCTACCAAATGCTCATTGAGCGTTCACCGTTTGCCGTGGCCACCGAAACGGCTCCCCCTCCTGCGGTCGATGTTGCGGGATTCGCCAAAGACTTGGTGCTCACAGGCGCTGCCCGCTTGAGCAGCGGCGAATACTACATCACCATCTCCTCGAAGGATCAAAATCAAGCCCAGCGGTTTGGCCTCAAGAGCGGGGAAACCTACAACGGCATTTCCGTGGTCAGCGTCGCGTGGTCGGACGCTATTGGCAAAACCAAAGTCACCCTTAAGAACGGGAATGAATTCGGCGTTATTGGCTTTGATGAAGCCGTCATCAACACCGCCGCGGCTCCCCCTCCCGCCGGCCCTGTTCCTTTCGTCAACAATACCGGGCAGCCCAATCTGCCAGCGGGCGTCGTGCCCCCCAACCCTCCGCGCACGGGCGGGAGCGTGGTCAACCCGGGCAATCCAAACACCCCCCCGGCCCCTCTGCCGCGTCGCCGCCTCATTCGAACTGTCCCTACCGCACCGTGACGGGAAAGAGGGCTGTTTTTCAGAAGACGAACCCGCGATTCAATCAGCCTGGAGCGCAGCCAGCAAGCGGTTGAGTTCTATCGTGACGATTGCGGCTCCCGTGTCGCTGAAACCGTAGGGCAGAATGAGTCGCCCGCGATGAACCAACCCGCCACAGGTATAGACCACGTTGGGCACATATCCCTCCCGCTCGCCCTCTTTCGGACTAGTGCAGTTTCGGGTTAATTTGGCGCAATGATCTGAGAGCGCCGTGGGTTGGTGCGGGGCTTTTTGAGCGCCGTGGCTGTATTTTTAATACTGCCCCTGAAAAACGGTTCGCACCTACGGTGCACGTGAGCTCGAAATGCACCGCAACGGCCCACGCCGCCGAAGAGCATGCGACAAATTAAATCGAAACTGCTCTAGTGTCCTGTCAGGTAAGTTAATGAAATAATTCCGAGTCCATTTTTCGC
>JBAXQF010000053.1:0-16866 GCA_037131875.1 Verrucomicrobiota bacterium | reverse complement strand
ATCCCTTGTAACAGCCCTTGGGATATTTAAAAGAACTAGCCTAACGGGACACTAGGTGTGGAGGAGTTGGCGGCGAGGGAAGGCAAAAAAGGGAAAGCCTTGGGGAATGATGGAAAAAAATCAACGGGGCGTCGCCGCAGGCGAGCCTGTCGCGCGGGGCGGTTCCAGCCGGATAATCGTTTCGCCCGGCTTCATCACATCAAGTCGGTCGCGGGAAACGATTTCCAGATACGCGGGATCGTTTTTGAGCAACTGCTCCTCGCGAACCCGCCGCGCATAGAGCGCTTTTTCATGCGCCAGATCCCTCTGCAAATGGCTGATCTTCTCGTGCTGATCCCGGTATTGCTTGAAGATGGGGATGGAAGTGATGACTGCTCCGGTGCAGAGCCCCACGATGATGACCAGAATCAGCAACCGATTGAGGGTGCGAAAACTGCCGCCCTCCGCGTGCCTGCGTTCAAATGGGTCATAGGAGGTTTCGTTCACAGGAGGTTAGTAAGGAACACACGTTCAGGATAGGGCGGGCCACCGCGTCAAGCCAAGGCAAAAAAACGGGCGGCACCCGTGAGGAATGCCGCCCGTTTTTGGAATTACTGCAAATGCTTAGTGCATTTTGCCGCCGTAGATGGCGTTGTCACCCAGCAACTGCTCAATGCGCAGAAGTTGGTTGTACTTCGCCACGCGGTCGGTGCGGCAGAGCGAACCGGTCTTGATCTGCCCGGCGTTGGTGGCCACGGCGATGTCGGCAATGGTGGTGTCTTCGGTTTCACCGGAGCGGTGGCTGATGACCGCCGTGTAACCGGCTTCCTTGGCCATTTCGATGGCGTCGAGGGTCTCCGTGAGCGTGCCAATCTGGTTGACCTTCACGAGGATCGAGTTGGCAACGCCTTCCTTGATGCCCTTGCTCAGGAAGTCCACGTTGGTGACGAAGAGATCGTCGCCGACGAGCTGAACCTTGTCGCCGAGCGCTTCGGTGAGCTGCTTCCAGGTCGCCCAATCGTTTTCGGCGCAGCCGTCTTCGATGGAGATGATCGGATACTTGGAGCAGAGAGCCTTGTAGTATTCCACCAGTTCCGCGCCGGTGCGCTTGGAACCGTCAGACTTCTTGAAGACATACAGGTTGCTCTCCTTGTCGTAGAACTCGCTGGAAGCGGCGTCCAAGGCGATGAAGATGTCCTTGCCGAATTCATACCCGGCATTCTTGGTGGCCAGAGCGATGCAGTCCAGCGCGTCCTCGGCACCGTCAAGTTTGGGAGCAAAGCCGCCTTCGTCCCCGATGGCGGTGGAAAGTCCGCGGCCCTTGAGCACGGCTTTGAGGGCATGGAAAATTTCCGTCCCCTGGCGCAGCGCTTCGGAGAAGCTCTTGGCGGTCTTGGGGATGATCATGAATTCCTGGAAATCGATCGGCGCATCCGAGTGGGCGCCGCCGTTGAGGATGTTCATCATCGGCACGGGGAGCACCTTGGCGTTGGGCCCGCCGATGTATTTGAAGAGCGGAATACCGAGTTCGGCAGCGGCAGCATGCGCCGTGGCCAGCGAAACGGCCAGCAGGGCGTTGGCGCCGAGCTTGGACTTGTTGGGCGTGCCGTCGAGTTCGATCATCGTCTTGTCGATGGTGATCTGGTCGAGCGCATCGTAGCCTTCCAGGGCGGGGGCGATCACATTGGTGATGGCTTCCACGGCCTTCTTCACACCCTTGCCGCCGTAACGGCTCTTGTCGAGGTCGCGCAGTTCCCACGCTTCGTGTTCGCCGGTGCTGGCGCCGCTGGGCACCGCAGCGCGGCCCACAGCGCCGCTCACGAGTTTCACGTCCACTTCAACAGTGGGGTTTCCGCGCGAATCGAGGATTTCGCGCGCGATGATTTCAGAGATGTATGACATAAGTTGATATTGGTCTGTTTTTGCGAAAGAGCGGGCAGTGTTGTGGGAGCGGCCCGGTTCGGTCAATTCTTTTTGTGACGGAAATGCATTACAACGCAGCTTGACCCGCCCCGCCCTTTATCGCAAAACCAAGCAAGCATCCAAAAAAAGCCGCTCTATCACCCAGAAAACACCCCGTATGATCCTCGATTCCCTCGCCCATTGCGCCCACTGCCTCCCGCTCCACCCGCTTTTCCCGGCGGCGTTCGATTACTTGAAACAGTTCGACCCGAACACGCCCGACGGGAAATACGAGATCGACGGCAAACGGCTCTACGCCATGGTTCAGCGCTACGACACCGCGCCCGAGGAGGCCAAAGCATGGGAATCCCACCGCGTTTACGCCGACATCCAATACATCGTGGCAGGGCGCGAAAAAATCCTCTACGCCCCCGTGGAAGAACTGCAATCCGCCGCCCCCTACAATGACGCCAAGGACATGGAAAAATACACCAACGAAGGGGTGCGGCACGTCTCCTCCTCCGTGATCCCCGCCGGGTTCTTCGCCATCTACCTGCCCCAGGACGGCCACAAACCGGGCCTCATGGCAGGGCAGGGAGCCGAACCGGTCGTCAAAGTGGTTATCAAGGTGCAAATATAGCGCAAAAACCGGAACGGCAGCCATAGCCTCGGCTTGATCAAAATACGCCCGCATGAAAACGCTTGCCGACATCTCCGAGCACATTACTCAATGCAAGGGGGCCGGGGAGCTGCTGTGCAAAAGCGAGGAAATGCACCATGTCTTCTTCGAGATGGGGGCGGTAGGCATGGCTTGCGGCGACCTTGACGGGCGCATCCTGCACGCCAACGCCAAATATAGCGAAATCACCGGCTACTCACTGGCAGAGCTGACCCAGCTAAAGTTCCTTGACCTGACTCATCCCGACAATCTTGAAACGGATCGGAAGGAATACCCATTGCTCGCTCTTCCCTTGGTTTGGAAAGAGGATTGCCTGGGTGCTCTTACCATCTACTTGGGGCGACTCAATGCCTTCAGTCCCCAGGAAGTCGATTTGCTTAAAAAAATCGCGTCGAATCTCGCCTCCGGCATCATTGCCCAGCGCAACCGCATCGCACGCGAAAAATTGCAGAAAGAACTCCTGGAAATCAGCGAACGCGAGAAACAACTCATCTCCCAGGAACTCCACGACGGTCTCTGCCAGAACCTCGCCGGCACGGCCCTGATGAGCCGGCTGCTTTACGCCCGGCTGGAGGCAAGGAACGATCCCGACACGCAATACGCCAAGGAGATTTATGATCTGCTGGGCAACAGCGTCAACGAGGCGCGCAACCTTTCGCGCGGTCTGCACCCGGTTGGCCCCCATGGAGAGGGGCTTATGAACGCCCTTGCCCAGCTTGCGGGAACCGTGCGCAACCTCTTCCATATCGACTGCACTTTCGAGTGCCCCCGGCGCGTGACCCTTGAAAACGAAACAGTCTCCACCCACCTCTTCCGCATCACCCAGGAAGCCATCAACAATGCGCGCAAGCACGGGGAAGCGGACCGGGTAGTCATCGGCCTGCGCTGTTCACCCAAAGGGGTGACCCTGACCATCGAAGACAATGGGGTGGGGTTTCCCGTAAAGACGCCCAAGAAATCCGGCATGGGATTGCGGATCATGAAGCACCGGACTGCCGAGATCGGCGCAACCCTCTCCGTGCGCCGCGCGAGCGAGGACGGAGGCACGGTGGTCACTTGCACACTGCCCTAGTATCTACTTGAAGAAATTCGCGCAATAATGACGCAGGGCTTTTGGTGTGGGACAAGGCGGAAGGCGTTGGCGCTATCCAGAGATAGCGACAATGACTGACAACGCAGGCCCGCGCCAAAATGCCAAGTCATTATACGCATAATTTATGCAAGTAGATACTAGTGTCCTGTCAGGCAATTTCCTTTCATAATTCCAGCCCCTTTTCCGATTTTTCAGCGTTGCTTCCTCGGGCAATATCTTCAGATATTGCCTTTCGGTCGCGCCTTGAAAAATGCGAAAAATGGACTCGGAATTATTTCATTAACTTACCTGACAGGACACTAGCCTCTTCCCGAATTTGTATCAGCATCCCCGCTTTGGCATGATCGCTCGACGGCAGCGACCCACTCCGATGACTCCGCAGAAAACACCCAAGCCGGCCAAGGTTCCCGGCTCCGGGGCTGCGGTAACCGGCGATATTTCCAAAGCGATCACGACATCGTTGAAGTCCTTGTCTCCACCGCCAACGGAGTCCTCGAAGGAAAGGACGGTATAGTTGCCAGAAGTGAATGAAACAATGTGTTGAAAGGCATCGCCATTACGAGCCGTTTCATCCGTGAAGGTAGCGCTTCCGCCACCAGCGCCATTCGATATCAGAAAGAAGTCCAGCAGCGTGCCCGCGCGCAGCGTGTTTAGATTGACGAAATCCCCCGCATCCAGTGGCGCAGTGGCTGTGCGCACGGAGTTGCCGCTTGGGTAGAAGGTGGTTGGATCGTTGCTGGATGCATCAGGAAAAACCAACTCGGCCTTAGAGGTAATACTCGGCGTGGCTGCTGTGGGGATTGCTGATCCGGGAGGCAGAACATTCAATCCCAAGGTGTTACGGTAGGCCGCGCCTTCACTGATAAAATAAACGCGCACGGAGGAGTCCACTGCCAGCCTCAATGAGGAGGGATCCAGGGCCATGGATGCCATCGTGGCGGCGCTTAACGCCTTGTACTCTGGCAGCGTGTTCTTGATCGTGGCGTTAATGGAAGGCAGCGCAAGCAGGAAGGCGGCTGCGTTCGCGTCAGAACCGGCAACATCCACCGGGCCTGCAATGGGCAATTTTTCAGGATCAGCCGAAGATTGGATTGGTGAAACAATCACAGCCTGCGCTGTTGTAACCGTCGCCATGATGACCCCTGCCGCAAAAACGGACGCCCCGATGAGGGAGAGTTTTTTGAAGGAAAAAAAGTTTGTTTTCATGGTGTTTAGCAGGAGTGCATCTCGAATCCCGACGTGACGGTAAGTAATTTTGCGCACGTGTGCAAGCATAATAAATAAGCAAATATCCGTATTTCTCTCTCGTCCCGTAATTTCAGGCTGAGAGGCGCACCATCGCAGTTTTGGCAGGCATGTTTTCTTGCCGGAGATGTTTTCCAGTATAAAATGAGTGCTCGCAAACAACGGCGGAAAATAGAGGACACGCTCTAACTTTTGCTCTAGCTTTGCGGGCGCTAGGGGCTGAAAGCCGCGTAAGTCTCTGTAAATCAAGCGTCCTCGTAGTTCAACGGATAGAACAAGCGTTTCCTAAACGCTAAATCCGGGTTCGATTCCCGGCGGGGACACTTTACCTCAATGCGGTAAGAAAATTTCGCGCAAAGGAACGCAAAGGCCGCAAAGGAAAAAGTGGGGAAATTGATGCCCCCCGCTTCAAAGGCTGCCCCCTCCAAAATTCTGTCTTTGCGCACTTTGCGTTCCTTTGCGCGAATCCTTTCCCCGTTTTCCATCCAACCGCAAAAACTCTTCGGATGAAAAATCCGTCGCGTGGGGTAGGGTATTGGGTGAAAGCCGCAAGGAAAACCCGCCATGGAAATCATCATCACGCCTGATCCGGCAAGCGCCTCCAAGGAAGCGGCGCGCTTTCTCGCCGCCCTCCTGCGCAAAAAGCCCCATGCCGTGTTGGGCCTCGCCACCGGCGGCACCCCGCTGCCGCTCTACCGCGAACTCATCCGCATGCACCGCCAGGAGGGGTTGGATTTTTCCCGCTGCACGACGTTCAACCTGGACGAATACGTGGGCCTCGGCGCGGAGCATCCCGCCTCCTACCGGCGCTTCATGCAGGAACACTTGTTTGCTTCCCTCAACATCCCGCCGGATCACATCCGCATCCCGGACGGCTTGGCCGCTGACATCCCCGCGCATTGCGCCGCGTATGAGCAGGCCATCGTGGAGGCGGGGGGCATCGATGCGCAAATTCTCGGCATCGGCGGGGATGGGCACATCGGGTTCAACGAGCCGACCTCCTCGCTCGGCTCGCGCACCCGGCTCAAGACCCTCACCGTGCGCACCCGGGAGGACAACGCCCGGTTTTTTGCGAGTCCCGGGGAAGTGCCGCACCACGTCATCACCATGGGCATCGGCACCATCCTGGATGCCCGCAGCCTCGTGCTTCTGGCGTTTGGTGCAGCAAAAGCGGAGGCCGTTGCCGCAATGGTCGAAGGCCCCATCACCGCCATGGTTCCCGCCTCGGCCCTGCAAATGCATCCCGTGGTCAAAGTGCTCCTGGATGAACCCGCTGCCTCCAAGCTCAAGAGGCGTGGCTACTACCGGGATGTTTTTGCACACAAACCCGAGTGGCAGCGGTGGTGAATCCTTGCGAACCCCGGATCACCCCATGGGGGAAACCCTTCTTGCAGCCAAAAGAGAGGACTTGGCCTCAAAGGGGGCGTGAATTAGTGTTGTCACGCACCCCGGAATCCAGTAATCCATTGCTGCCTTTATGAAGCGAATTCTTGTTTTCTCGCTGCTTTCCAGCACGTTCCTGGCCGCCTGCGCTCCCCAAAAGAGCCAGACGGTTTACAGGGCTCCCTATGGATATCCCGAAGTGACGGAGGTTGCACCGGAACCGGGCACCGTCTCTCCCGATGCCGTCCCCGGCGCCGGGATTGAGCCTGCGCCCACTCCGGCACCCACCCCCGTACCCACCCCGCTGCCGATCAAGCGTGAGGTGAAGTATGGCATCCCGGAACCCGGGAAGCCCGGTTTCGTGAGAAGCCCTTACAATCCCTCCGCCGGGTTGCTTGATGTCCGTGGCAACCCCCCCGGCACCGAGATGAAGGATTACTACACCCCCGGCAAGACCTTTTTGGTTCCCTAAGGATTCCTGCGCGGAAGTTTTTTTGACAAGCCGCCCTCGTCCCAGGGCGGCTTGTCCTGTCTCAAACCCTGATTTTCAAAACCATGAACACCCTCGCCATTCTTGGCCCCGGTCTGCTGGGCGGCTCGCTTGCGCTGGCCGTCCGGGCGCACGCGCCGCAATGCCGCATCTCCATTTGGGCGCGGCGCGAGGCGGCGGTGGAGGAAGTGCTTGCGGCGGGAATTTGCGATCTGGCATCCACGGATCTCGCCCAAGTGGTTGAAGGCGCAGAGGTGATCGTTTTTTGTGTTCCCATTGGCGTCATGCCGGAACTGGCGCAGCGTCTGGCTCCGTTGGTCGGCCCGACGGCGCTGGTGACTGATGTCGGCAGCGTCAAAGCCCCGGTGGTGGAGGCGCTCGCCCCGCTCTTCAGCCGCTTCGTGGGGAGCCACCCCATGGCCGGTTCCGAGCAGGCCGGTTTGTCAGCAGCCCGGGCGGATCTTTTTGAAGGCACCGTTTCTTTGGTGACGCCGCATCCCGGCATTGCCCCCGGGGTCGCAGAGGAAGCCGCCGCGCTCTGGCGGTTGGTCGGTTGCGAAGTGCGCACCCTTTCCCCGGTGGAACACGACGCCTCCATCGGCCTGGTGAGCCATCTCCCGCACTTGATCGCGGCGGCATTGGTCGATTTTGTGTGCGCGGGAACCCCCGGCGCGGTCGAGTTCTGCGGCAACGGCTTGCGCGACACCACGCGCATCGCTTCCGGGCACCCCGAGATGTGGGCGGAAATCGTAGCCACCAATCACGCCGTGCTGGGCAGCCAACTCGAGGCGTTCATTGCGCGGTTGCAGCAGGTCGCCCGAGATATTTCTGGCGGCGACGATGCCAAACTGAAAGAATTTCTTACCAACGCCAAGATCCAGCGGGATCGGCATATCAAACAGAGGGATTGAACATGGAAAGCTGGAAAATCGAACAAGCGCCTGCCATTCGGGCGGAAATCACCGTGCCGGGGGACAAGAGCATCTCGCACCGCGCCGTCATTCTCGCGGGGCTCTCCAACGGCACCTGCAAGCTCACCGGATTTCTGCCAAGCGAAGACTGCGTTTCCACCCTGGAAGCCATGCGTGCGCTGGGCGTGGAGATTGAGAGGCCCGAGCCCACGACCTTGATCGTGCACGGGCGCTCACGGCAATTGACTGCGCCCCAAGCGGACATCGACTGCGGAAACTCCGGCACCACCATGCGGCTGCTCTCGGGCGTGCTCGCCGCGCAACCCTTCCGCACCCGGCTGATCGGCGACGCCTCGCTCTCCCGCCGCCCCATGAAGCGCGTCATTGATCCGCTCACGCAAATGGGCGCCAAGTTGCAGGCCGAAGGCCCGAAAAACGCCCCCCCGCTGGTGATCGAAGGCGGTGCGCTCACCCCGCTCCACTACCATTCGCCCGTAGCCAGCGCTCAAGTGAAAAGCGCGGTGCTGCTGGCCGGGCTATTCACCCATGGCCGCACCAGCGTGACCGAGCCAAGCCAGAGCCGCAACCACACCGAGCGGATGCTGGAGTGGTTCCTGGTCGGCCCGCACACCGAGGGCCTGACCGTCTCGGTGGTGGGAGAGAAAACGCCCGAGTCCCGCGATTTCCATATTCCCGGGGATATTTCCAGCGCGGCCTTCTGGCTTGTGGCCGCCGCCGCGCAGCCCGGCAGCCATCTGCTGGTCACAGAGGTCGGCTTGAACGAAACCCGCACAGGCATCCTTGCCGTGCTTGTCCGCATGGGCGCGCACGTGCGCGAAATTATTGAAGTGGAAGAAGGCGAGCCGTGGGGCGCGGTGGAAATCCAAGGGGCCAGGCTCAAGGGAACCGTCATCCGGGGGAAAGAGATCCCCAACGTCATCGACGAACTGCCCATCCTCGCCGTGGCCGCTGCGCTCGCGCAAGGCACGACGCTCATCGCCGACGCCGCAGAACTCCGCGTCAAAGAAACCGACCGGCTCGCCGCCATCGCCACCAACCTGCGCGCCATGGGTGTCACGGTGTCGGAAACCGACGACGGACTGGAGATTTTCGGCGGCGCTCCGCTCAAAGGCGCGCGCCTTTCCAGTTATGGCGATCACCGCATTGCCATGGCGTTTGCCATTGCAGGGCTGTTCGCCGAGGGCGAGACGCTCATCGACGGCGTGGAATGCGTCGCCACATCCTACCCCGGCTTTTACGAAACGCTCCAGCGGTTGGTCTCCCAGCACAGCCAGGAAATCCCGGTCGTCGGCTCCCTCCCCAAACACGAGAAGTAAAAATGGAAACACCCCATCGCGTCATCGCCATCGACGGCCCCGCCGCCTCCGGAAAAAGCACCGTAGCGCGGCTGCTCGCCAAGCGGCTGGGTTATGTCTACGTCAACACCGGCGCGATGTACCGCGCCGTCACCTGGCTGGCGCTGCGCCACGGCGTGGATACCGGGGACGCGCAGGCAGTCGGCGCGCTGCTCGACTCCACCGCAATGGAGTTTGGCATCGCCGGGACAGAGGGAACCATCCAGGTGGATGGGATCGATCCCTCGGCATATCTCAATGATCCCGACGTCGCCGCCCATGTCTCTTCCATCGCCGCCATTCCCAAAGTCCGCGAGGCGCTGGTGGCCCGGCAGAGGGAATACGCGCGCCATGCGGACGTGGTGATGGAAGGCCGCGACATCGGCACCGTCGTTTTTCCTGAAACCCCATTCAAAGCCTACATCGACGCCTCCGAGGAAGTGCGCGCCAAGCGCCGTGCGGCCCAGGGGATGCAGGACGATCTCGCCGCGCGCGACAAAAAAGATTCCACGCGCGCCGCTGCGCCCCTCAAGATCGCCGAGGGGGCACACGTCATCGACAGCACCTGCCTCACCATTGAAGGCGTGGTGGAAGAAGTGGTGCGGCGGCTGGGACTCTAGATTTTTTCTCACATAGCGTTGTTGCAATGAACCCGATCTACCAGCTTGGCCATAGCGTCTTCAAATTTTTTGGCAGCACCTTTTTCTCATTCCGGTTGGTGCACCCGGAGCGGATGATCGACGAAGGCCCCGCCATCCTGGCGATGAACCACCAGAGCTATCTCGACCCGCCCATGGCCGGGATCACCTGCGAGCGGGAGCTTTACACGCTGGCGCGCGACACCCTCTTCAAAGGGCCTCTGGCCAAAATCCTGCCTGCGATCAACGTCGTGCCCATCGACCCCAAAGGAGGCGATTCCACGGCGCTCAAACTGAGCGTGCGCATCCTCAAACAAGGCTATGCCACGCTGATTTTTCCCGAAGGCACGCGTTCCAAGGATGGCAACCTGCAACCGGCGCAGCCGGGGGTGGGATTCATCATTGCCAAAACGCTCGCGCCGGTCGTGCCCATGCGCATTTTCGGCTCCTTCGAAGCGCTTCCCCGCAGCGGCAAGGAATTCCACGCCTCACCCATCACCATCGTCTTGGGCGAGCCGATCTATTTTACCAAAGCCGATCTGGAAGGAGGCCGCGACGTTTACCAGCGCTTGGCCGACCGGGTAATGGCGGCCATCGCGGCGATCGAATACGAGGACTGAGCCTAGAGCAATTTACCAAAAACTATAGCCGCGTCTTGGGGCGGCGAAGGCCGTTGCAAACCGTTTGTCCCTTGGGCTGTGTTTACAAACACAGCCGCTGCGGGCCAAGCCGCCTTGCACCAGCCTTCGGCGCTCCCAAGCCACTGGCCACATTTTTTTGTAAAATGCTCTAGGTGAGGGTATCTGGCGTGGCTATCCAGCGAGCGACTTCTCGAAGCAAATGAATGCCCCCGTGCGAAAATGCACGATGCCACGGAACAATAGCCCGAACACTGATACAACTATTTCGCGGGAAAAAACCGGTCGATGATCGGCTGGATGGCGTCCGCCCAAATTTGATAGCCTTTCGCCGAGGGGTGCAGGAAGTCGGGCATGATTTCCCTGCTCATCGTGCCATCGGGTTGAAGGAATTTGTCGCCGAAATCGACATAGATGACTTTTTTGTCGTCCCCCAGCTTGGAGATGATCTGGTTGATGGCCTTGATTTTCGCCCGCGCTGGGTCGGTCGGTTGCTCGGCACGCGGGAAGATGGCCTGGAGCAAAATGGTGGCCTCAGGGCAGCGCTTCTGGTATTCGGCGACGATTGTTTTGATCCCGCCGGCGATTTCCTCGACCGTATTGCTACCTAGATTGTTCGTGCCAATCATGAGGGCGATCAGCTTGGGCTTCACCTCGTCCACCTGGCCCTGGGCGAGCCGCCAGAGAACGTGCTGGGTTTTGTCACCGCTAATGCCGAAGTCAAATGCATTGAGCTTGCCATAGCGTTCGGCCCAAACGGTCTTGCCGCCGCTCTGCCAGCCATCGGTGATGGAGTCTCCATCAAAAACCACTTGAATCGAGTCTGCAATCGCATGGGCTTTCGCGTTAGTGCCGGCCACGCGCTGAACCCATTCCGCTCTGGGAGACGGATACGTTGCGGTATTAACGCCTGGCGGAATGACCGGCAGGAGCGAGGGCATTGGCCAGATGGCAGGCGTGGTCTGGGCAAAGGCAGAGCCTGCAAATAGGAGGGTGGCAAGGAGGGTATTGAGTTTCATAGGGAACAAGAGCGCCTATTTTCTTTGGCCCCCATCTAAAGTCAAGGACGTCCAAACTTGTTTATCTCTTCTGCGTCCTCAACTGACGCACAAGGCTTACATACAGCGCAAAGAGCGAGCTGAACGCGAAGCCCAGCATCACCACTGTATTCACCGTCAACACGCTGAAGTGGAGGCTGCATTCTTTGCCAAAGAGCGTGAAGTTGTAGAACTTGTCCGGGCCGAAGAAAACATTGATCCGGTGCAGCGGCTGGCGTCGGTAGTCGAGTTGCTCGCTCTCGGCCTTGGAGACGAGGTCGGTGATCTTTTGGTTGACGTAGAGGCGCTCGGCGGAGACGCCGACCCTGGGGCGCAACGCATCGGTGCTGAGCGGCTTGCCGTTGAGGACAGCGTCCACGCGCTTGAACCGCTTGAGCACATCCTCAGGCGTTTCTCCTTCCAGTCCGGAAAGGAGCGCGAGCGTGTCTTTCAAGTCTTCCAGCCGGTTGCTTTCCGTCTCGGTGAGCTGTCCGGCCTTGAGTTTCTCCTTGAGTAAATCAATCTGCCGCTGCGTTTCCTCCTGGCGAATGGTGAGCGGGTTGAGCTTGTATTGGGCGACGACAATCGCCTCATAGCTCCAGCGCATCGGCATGAACTCGCACAGGAAGGGAACCTGGAGGGAGCTTTCGTCCTTGTCCTTGGCGCGGTCGGGATGCACGGCAAACCAGCGGGTGACGGCATACATCAGGTTGAGATTGCGGTTCATATCCTCATACTTGATCAGCGCGCCGCTGAGCAGGATTTGGGGGATCAAAATGAACGGGACAATGTTGGCCGCCGCCTTGCCGTCCGCGACCAGCGACGAGACAAAGAGGCCGATGGCAATGCCTGTGAACGCGGTGATGAAATTGAAAAAGAAGTAGAGCCAGAACATCCCGCGGATTTCCAAAATGGCGTTGCCGATCAACGTGAACATGGCGCACTGGATGGCGGCAAAAAGCGCAAGCGTGAGCGCCTTTGCCGTGATGTAATAAGGGAGGCGGATGCTGAGGTTGCGCTCCCGCTGGAGCGTGGCACGGTCGAGAATAATGTCGTCTGCGGAATTGGTAAGCCCCAGGAACATCACCACCACCAGCGAGAAAAAGAGGTAGGTGGGGATGTGGTAGGCGCTGGCGAAATCGTAGCTCCCGCTCTCGTTGTAGTAGAGCACGCAGCCGATGAGCGTGGCCAGAACGGGGGCGGCGACGATGGTGATGAGCAGGTTTGCCCGGTTGCGCATCTTGCTCAGGAAGGCCCGGCGCAGCAGCGTCTGGAACTGCGTCCACTCGTCGCGCCAGCGGATCGGCTCCTTTGTGGCAGCGGGCGAAGCAATGGAGGCGGCGGGCAGCGCGGGCTGTTTGCGCACCCCCACCTGCCGCACGTCCTGGAGCAACCGGAAGGATTCGTATTTGTCGCGCCAGTAATCGGGCGAATAACGCCGCGCCGGGACAAGCTGGCCCTGCTGGTTCTCTTCGTAAATAATATCCCCGGAGAGATCGCGCAGCGGGGTTTCCAGCACGTCAAAAATGAATTCCGGCCGCGTGGTGCCGCAGGCGGGGCAGCCGCCCAGTTCCGTGCCGAAGTGCTGCTCGTGCTCGGCTTCCGCGAAGTAGGCAAGCATCTCGTGCGGCGTGCCAAAGAAAACCAGCTTGCCCCCTTTGTCCAAGAGGAGCGCCTTGCTGAACATCTGGAAAATCTTCGAGGTCGGCTGGTGGATCGTCACCAAAATGATCTTGTTGTGAGCCATCGAGCGAATGATCTCGATGACATGCTCCGCATCCTTTGAGGAGAGGCCGCTGGTCGGTTCATCGAAAAGAAACACGTCCGCGCCGCCAATCATATCCAGCCCGATGTTGAGCCGTTTGCGTTCGCCGCCGGAGAGGATTTTCTTGATCGGCGAGCCGACAATGGAATCGCGCCGCTCGTTCAGCCCCAGCTCCGCGAGCTTGGTGTCGATGCGCCGCCCGCGGTCGCCTGCGGAGAGGTGAGGGGAGCGGATGGCCGCCGCGAAGTTGAGGTTCTCGGCGATGGTGAGGTGTTCGTCGAAGGCGTCGTTCTGCGGGATGTAAGCGACGTGCTGCTTGAGCCGTTCCACGTCTTCATAAAGCGGCGCGCTGTTGAGCAGCACTTCTCCTTGCATCGGCTGGAGCTGCCCGGCGAGCACGCGCAGCAGCGTTGATTTTCCCGAGCCGCTCGCGCCCATCACGCAGACCACCTCCCCCCGGTTCACGCTAAAGGAGATGCCGTCGAGCCCCGTCTCGTTTGCCGTGAAACGGTGGCTCAAATCCCGCGCTTCCAGCGACGAGATGATGTTGCGCTCCTCCTCGATGATCCGTTCGGAGAAATCGCACCGCAGAAGCTGGCCGGTGTCGATGAGGATCGTGTCGCCGTCCACCAGCGGCGCGGAATTGCGCACGGGAGTCTCGCCGACAAGGATCGGGCGGTCGGCCTGGAGCACCTCAAGCCGCCCCACGCGGTTCTCGTAGTCACACTGGATGCGCAAAAGCACATCGCCGCCCGTTCCCGGCGAGAGGAGGATGTCATCTTCCTCAAGCAGACTGCTGTTGTTGGAAACAAGGTATTCGCTCTTGTGCGCCTTGAGTTGGAAACGCCCGCCCAGCGCGCGCGCCTTGCGGCGCAGATCGTCGAGGGGAAGCTGCGAGCCGTTCTTGAAGCGGATGATGTCATCCAGCGTCCCCTCGGCGGTCGCGCCCGCCTTGAGCTGCGTGCCGTTGAGGACGGCGTCCACGTTCTTGAGCGCCTTGACGCGCACCTTGAGGCCGAATTTCACCTCCAGGCGCGAATCCCGGCTGCGAGACTTTTCCAGTTCCACCTCGCCGTCCGAGTCGATGGAAAGGTAGGCGTTGGCCACCACGACATTCTTCTTGGCGTCGAAGTACCAAATAATATCCTGGTAAGTGAGCACCTGTTCGCCCAGCACGATGCGCTGGCCGGAGTACACGCGGCAGAATTCCCCCGGCTGCAACGGGCGGCTGCGCACAAACACGGGCCGCTGCGTCTGGTTCTTGAAAAGGATCAACTCATGATAGCGGTAAGCCATCAGCCGCTCGCCGGGAGCCAGGCCCTTGAGCGTCACATCGCAGGTGGCGCCCGCGCTGAAGCAGATGGACTCCAGCGGCGACGCCCCCTTCTGGTAGATGGACGCGTCGGAATCGTCGGACGCGTTGAGCTGGTAGACGATGTCGATGGCCTGCGCCGCCATGCCGAGCTGCGACATGAAGGCGTAGAAATCCACCAACTGCTCGCTGTTGTTCATGTCCGCCTTGGCAATGAGATCGTAAAGCTGCACGCCCAGCATGATCTTGCGATCATCGCTCAGCTGCGCGGAGAGCTTCTGCGCCATCCCGGAGAGATCCTGCTGCTCGTTGAGCGCCTGCCGGAAAAGTTTCCTCAGTTCGGAATAGACCGCCTCCGGGTAATCGTAGCGCAGGAACCCGAGCGAGGAATCGATCTCCTCCTCCAGCACCTCGCCATTCACCTTGGAGAAAGCCGCAAGCACCTGGATGAGCAGCGGCAGCAAGTTCGGGCTTTCCGTCACCGTCCGGGGCGTGCGCAAGGCGCGTCGCACCAGCATCCGGCCCGTGCTGTTCAGGCGGTGCAGGAACGGCGTGACTCCGCGAACGCGCGTCGCAATTTTTTCCACGAACTCAATCATTCGAAACAATTTCACTCATTCTCTCACGAAAATCGCTCTTGGGAAAGGGAGGAGTTATCCGCAGACCGCCTTACTGCATTTGCAGTTTTTTGCTCTGCGGAGCGTAGCGGAGCCACGTTGCGGAGCCCCGAGGCTTCGAGGGGATATTTCGCAGATTGACGCAGATTTTTTGGTCTCACGCAAAGACGCCAAGGCGCAAAGGAGACGGCAGGAGGTGTTTGGCATTTGAGTCCCAGAGGGACGCCATGAAAGTAGCCCGGCGTTTCAACGCCGGGAAAAGAGGAAAAGCGTCTCGTCCCGGAGGGACGGCTGAAAAATGGGAACTCTTGCTCCATCAACCGTCCCTCCGGGACGAGGCGTTGTGCAACGCAAACCCGGCGTTGAAACGCCGGGCTACTTTCGGGTTGTCCCTCCGGGACTCAGTTTGGGCTTGCCCGGTTTGCGGTTCTTGGGCAGCGTCGAGTTCATATTGTGAAAGCTACTCTCCTCAACTTTCGGATGCACGATGGGGCGCGTCGGTTTGCAGAGCTTCCCGAGAATTGCTCATGGAACGAGTTTTGTCGTCATATCGAGCGCTTGTCGGGCGCACGAGTTACAGATTTTATTACCGACCATGTGACGGAGATGTGGCTCGATTTTTCCTTTCGTGGTCACGCCTTCACTGTGAACAACCAATACGGTGACTTTTGGTTCTTTGTTCGCGATCCAGCGTGCCCCGACGATATTCTCACGGCTGTCATCGAGCATTGTGAGTTGCTACTTACCCCCTGAACAAGAGTGCTCTGATCCCTCCCCATGTCCCTCACTATCCACGAACTGCCTCCCGAAGACCGTCCCCGCGAGAAGCTTGCTACGCGCGGAGCGGATGCGTTGAGCGATAGCGAGCTGATTGCCATTTTGCTGCGCACCGGCGTGCAGGGAGCCAACGCCATTGAGGTCGCCCGCCAACTGCTCGCCCGTTACGGATCGCTCGGGGCGCTGGCGCGCTGTTCGGTCAAGGAGTTGAGCGGCATCAAGGGGATCGGCCCGGCCAAAGCGGTGCAGCTCGCCGCCGCATTCGGACTGGGCGCGCGGTTGGCGCAGGAGACGTTCAAGCGGGTCAAGCTCGACCAGCCTGACCTCGTCTACGAATTGCTCGGCCCGGAGATGCGGGCGCTGCACCAGGAATCGTTGCGCGTGGTATTGCTGGATACGCGCTATCAACTTCTGCGTGTGGAGGAAATTTCGCTCGGCTCGATGAACGAAAGCATCGCCCATCCGCGCGAGATTTTCCGCCCGGCGCTCATCTATTCCGCCTTCGCGGTGATCGTGGCGCACAACCATCCCTCGGGCGATCCCACCCCGAGCGAGGCCGACCGCCGCCTGACCCGGCGGCTCAAGGAAGCGGCGAATCTGCTCCAGATTTCCCTGCTCGACCACGTGATCATCGGCGCGCCCGGCTCCAACGGGAGACCGGGCTACGTGAGCTTCAAGCAGATGGGATTGCTGTGAGCCCAAGCTCTGCCACCCCTCCGGGGTGAATCCGATTCTTTGGTTTCCGGGGGTGTCGCTTTGCTCAACCCCCGGCTATTGTCTGTAAACCCTTCGGGTTTTCTCTGCTCTTTGCGGCTTTGCGTGAGAATCTTTCAACGCTGGCTTAAAAAGATTTCCAGAACGGGGCGGCGTGCGTCAGCCGCCGCAGCGCGCGGTAGCGCGAATCGCAACCCGCCTCAGGCGGGCGCGGTAGCGCGAGCTGCATCCAGCCTCAGGCTGGCTAGAGCAGTTTACAAAAAAATGTGGCCAGTGCCTTGGGAGCGCCGAAGGCTGGTGCAAGGCGGCTTGGCCCGCAGCGGCTGTGTTT
>JBAXQF010000052.1:0-17186 GCA_037131875.1 Verrucomicrobiota bacterium | reverse complement strand
GCCTTCGGCGCTCCCAAGCCACTGGCCACATTTTTTTGTAAAATGCTCTAGAATCATCAAAAGCCACCGGGTGGCACCGGTGGCTTTTTGTTATAGCGTTTTTTGCGCACAAACCTTGGAGAACTGATCCTACTTTTTGGATTCTCGTTCCCAATCTCCTGATTGGGAACAGGCGTGTCTTGGAAACTCTGTTTCCTCCGCAGTCCATGGCATGAGCGCTTTCTCAAATGCCAGGCGCAAGCACTCTTCACACGTTACGAAACGGAGTTTCGCGGACAAGTGCATTCCCAATCAGGAGATTGGGAACGAGACCGCAAAGCTCATTTTAAACAGGAAACGGTATTACTTCTTGCGAGCGCCGGTGTCGCCCGTCATTTCGCCTTGGGCCACCTCTTGCCGTTGCGCTTGTTGCGCAAACACGCCGTCCACCTTCGCTTCGAGCGCTTTTTCGTTTTTCGTGAAGGTTTCCATCACTTGGGCAAGCTGGTCGCCGAGCCGTTCTTGTTCCGCCACCCCAATCCGTTGGGAGGCATCGGCGAACTTGCAAATGTGAACGCCTGCCCGCTGCAACTGGTCTTTTTTGGCGGTGCGGAATAGCTCCAGGTTTTTCTGATTCGGAGCTGCCAGGTAATGATTGCCGGCATCCAGGACAGCCGCGAATTCGGCGGCAATGGCGTTTACAAGCCATGCCGGGTAATCCTTGACTGCCTGGGCATGTTCGGCCTCAGCTTGGGCGATCTGGGTTTTCTGATTGGCGAGCGCGGCGGCTTGCTGTGAGAACGCGAGGCCCTGCACCATCCACAGGGCGACAAGAGCGGCGAGAAATGCCTTCATAAGATTCCCTTCCTGCCATGGTATCGGCGTGCAAAGGGAAATTACGCTTGCGGAGGGTTGGAAGAGTTCTCAGAAAGAATTTCCGAATCCCCTGCCCCTCTGCGGAGGGGGCGGTGGATTGGCCGCTCCGCGGGCGATGTTTCAAAGCACATCGAGCGGAGCGAGCTGATTGTGTTTGCAGCGCCCACCCCCGCAATCGCGCGCGGAGCGCACGATCCACCTTCTGCGTTGCGGAAATTCTTTCCCAGAAACGCTATTAATCCGTCTTTTTTCCTCCACCCCTCGCGTTGACACACGCCGTGCGCCTGCATAGTCTCCCTGTTTCCCATGAAAAAAGTCATTGCTACTTCTGAGGCCCCCAAGGCTGTTGGTCCCTACTCCCAGGCTGTTGCCGTGGGCAATTTTCTCTTCTGCGCCGGGCAGATCCCGCTGGATCCCGCCACGGGCGAGTTGATCGAAGGCGACGTGGCGGCCCAGGCCGACCGCGTGCTCCAAAACGTCGCGGGCGTGCTGCGCGCCAACGGGATGACCTTCGCCAACGTCGTCAAATCGACGGTGTTCATGGTCGATCTGGGCAAGTTTGCCGACATGAACGCGGTTTATTCCAAGTATTTCTCCGAGCCGTTCCCGGCCCGCTCCACGATCCAGGTCGCCGCGCTGCCCAAGGGGGCGCAGGTGGAGATCGAGGTGATTGCTGTGGCGCAATAATCTCGCGCAAAGAAACGCAAAAGGACGCAAAGAAGGATTTATTACTCCCATGACGCAAGAAGAAATCATCGGCCTGTTCAAGGAAACCCACGCGCTGCTCGACGGTCATTTTTTGCTCCGTTCCGGGCTGCACAGCAGGCAGTTTTTCCAATGCGCCATCCTGCTGCAACACACCGGCATTGCGGCGCGGGTTTGTGCGGCCTTGGCGGATCAATTGCGCACGGTGGAGGCGCAGAGCGTCATCTCCCCTGCCCTGGGCGGATTAATTGTGGGACATGAGGTTGCGCGGAGCCTCGGCAAGCGCCATATTTTCGCCGAGAAGGAAGAAGGCGCGCTGGTTCTGCGGCGCGGTTTCACCATCGCGCCGGGCGAGCGGTTCCTGGTTCTTGAGGATGTGGTGACACGCGGCGGGCGTGTCCAGGAGACCATTGACATTGTCCGGGCGCATGGCGGCGTGGTGGCCGCCGTGGGGACGTTGGTGGACCGCAGCGGAGGCAATGCGCCGGATTTTGGCTGCCCGTTTGTGAGCTTGGTAAAACTGAATACGGAGACTTTTGAGGCGGACAAACTGCCGCCGGATCTTGCCGGAACCCCGGCGACCAAACCCGGCAGCAAATAGATTTTTTATGGTAAACTGGATTTTGAAGAAAATTGTGGGTTCAAAGAACCAGCGCGAGATCAAGCGTCTGCGCAAGGTCGTGACCCAAATCAACCAGATCGAAGCGCAATTGCAGTCGCTCTCCGACGACGAACTGCGCGCGAAGACCGCCTTCTGGAAGGGCGAGTTGGCGAAAATCAGTGATCTCAACGAGCAGCAGGCCTATCTTGACCGGATTCTGCCCGAGGCGTTTGCGGTCGTCAAAAATGGCGCGCGCCGTCTTTGCGGCCAGGAAACCCTCGTGTGCGACCAGCCGATCCCCTGGAACATGGTGCACTTTGATGTGCAGCTCATCGGCGGCATGGTGCTCCACCAGGGCAAGATCACGGAAATGGCCACCGGCGAAGGCAAGACGCTTGTCGCCACGCTTCCGCTCTATCTGAACGCTCTGACCGGACGCGGGGCGCACCTCGTCACCGTCAACGATTACCTGGCCAAGCGCGACTCGGACTGGATGGGCACCCTCTTCCGCTTCCTGGGTCTCAGCGTCGGCTGCATCCAGAATGACCAGCCGCCGGAATACCGCCGCGAGCAATACTATTGCGACATCACTTACGGGACGAACTCGGAGTTTGGGTTCGACTACCTGCGCGACAATGGCATGGCGACCACCCGCGAGACGCAGGTGCAGCGCGGCTACGCGTTTGCCATCGTGGACGAAGTGGACTCCATCCTGATCGACGAAGCCCGCACCCCGCTGATCATCTCCGGCCCCTCCACTGTCACCACGCAGAACTACGACAAATACAAGCCGGTGGTGGAACAGTTGGTGAAGAAGCAGGCGCTGCTTTGCAATCGGCTCGCCAGCGAGGCTGAGGCGCTTGCGGAACAAGGCAAGAAGGAAGAGGCGGCCCAGATTTACTTCAAGCTCAAGCTCGGCCAGCCGCGCCACAAGAGCCTGCTGCGCGCGATGGAAGAAACCGATCTGCGCAAGGGCATCGAGAAAGTCGAGCTTTCCTACTACTCGGACACGCTCAAGGCGGAACTCTTCAAGATCAAGGAGGAACTCTATTTTACCATCGACGAGCGCGCGCACGAGTCTGACTTGAGCGAGATGGGCCGCGAGTTCCTGAATCCCGGCGATCCCGATGCGTTTGTGCTGCCGGATTTGATCAGCGAATTCGCCGAGATCGACCTGAACGCCGAACTCTCCGAGGGGCAGAAGATCGAGGAAAAAGCCAAGCGCCAGGCGTTCTGCGACTCGCAGGCGGAGCGGATTCACAACATCACCCAGCTTCTGCGCGCCTACTGTCTCTTTGAGAAGGACGTGCAATACGTCATTGAGGAAAACAAGGTGGTCATTGTCGATGAATACACGGGCCGCAAGATGCCGGGCCGCCGTTGGAGCGACGGGCTGCACCAGGCCGTGGAAGCGAAGGAAGGCGTGCAGGTGGACCGCGAGACGCAGACCCTTGCCACCATCACCATCCAGAACTACTTCCGCCTCTACTTCAAGCTCGCGGGCATGACGGGCACGGCAGAGACCGAGGCCAATGAGTTTCACGACATTTACAAGCTGGACGTGGTGGTTATTCCCACCAACCAGCCGTGCATCCGCAAGGATCTCAATGACCTGATCTTCAAGACCCGCCGCGAGAAATTCAACGCGGTGATCAAGGAAATCCAGATTGCCCACGGTCGCCAGCAGCCGGTGCTTGTCGGCACGGTGAGCGTGGAGACTTCCGAGCTTTTGAGCCGCATGCTCAAGCGCGAGAAAATCCCGCACACGGTGCTCAACGCCAAGTTCCACATGCAGGAAGCGGAGATTGTTGCGCGCGCGGGTCAGCCCGGAGCCGTCACCATCTCCACCAACATGGCGGGCCGCGGCACGGACATCAAGCTTGGGCCCGGCGTTGTGGAAAACGGCGGCCTTTATGTCATTGGCACCGAGCGGCATGAATCGCGCCGCATCGACCGCCAGTTGCGCGGACGCTGCTCGCGCCAGGGCGACCCGGGTCTCTCGCGCTTCTATGTCTCCTTTGAGGACGACCTGATGCGCAACTTCGGCGCGGCGGATCGCATGACTGCGATCATGGAACGCTTCGGCATGAAGGAGGGCGAGGAACTCGAACATCCGTGGCTGAATAAATCCGTTGAAACCGCCCAGCGCCGCGTGGAGCAGCGCAACTACATGATCCGCCGCCGCACGCTGGAGTTCGACGACGTGATGAACAAGCAGCGCGAGGTGGTCTATGGCCTGCGCAACGAAACCATCGAGAGTGATGAGCCGCGCAAGATTGTCTATGAGATCGTTGAGGAAGCGATTCCGCTCAAAGTCGAGAGCTTCATGGAGCCGGGAGAGGCCGCACCGAACTACGCGGGGCTGCTCTCTTGGGTGAACAGCACCTTCCCGCTCGGTTTGACTGCCGAGAAGGCCGGGTTCGAAGGCAAGAGCGCGGAGGTAATCGCCGCGTGGATTATTGAGAAGGTCAAGACATCTTATGAACTCAAGACCAGGCACGAGGAGCGCGAAGCCGTCCGCAGCCTGGAGCGTTACATCATCCTCAACGCCATCGACCGTCTCTGGCAGGAGCATCTTTACGCGATGGACTCCCTGCGCGAAGGGGTGCACCTGCGCGCTTACGGCCAGAAAGACCCGCTCATCGAGTACAAGAATGAGGCCTACGAGGTCTTTGTGGAGTTGATGGGGAACATCAAAAACGAGGTGCTCCACAATCTCTTCCGCAGCACGTCCAATTTGCAGGCGTTTGAGCAGTTCATGGCCAACCTGCCGCAGCATTTGCTCCACCAGGAAGGCGGCGGCGAGAGCAGCATCCTTAGCGGCGGCGCAGAGCAACCGGCGCAGCCGAAGGCGGCGCTCCCGGTGCGGCGCGACAACATCAAAGTGAATCGCAACGACCCCTGCCCCTGCGGCAGCGGACGGAAATACAAAAGCTGCTGCGGACGGAACGCGTAGGGAAATCGTGCCGTTTTCGTGGACGCCCTCCAGGGTTCTCGTTCCCAAGCACTTGGGAACAGGGGAAAACAATCCCCTTGCCTTCCGCCATATGGCACATTAAATTGCGCCATATGACTCTTCTTGCGATGGATGTTTTTAATGACTCCAAGATGGCGCTTGCCGTGAGCAGTGGCTTTTCCGCCAGCAGCTTTAATGAAGTGAAAGCGGCGCTGGATGTTCCCAAAAAGGTTCTGGCCGAGGCGGTGCACATTCCCGAGCGAACCTTTGATCGCCGCCAACAGAAGCATCAGCCTTTGAGTGTGGATGAGTCGGAGCGGTTGTTGCGATTCGCCCGGCTGTTTGTGCGGGCTGTGCAAGTCTTGGGCAACCCCGAGCAGGCCAAACTCTGGATGCAGCGTCCCAATACCGCGCTAGGCGGCAAAACACCTTTCCGTTTTGCCCAGACGGAGCCGGGCGCGCGCGAAGTGGAAAAAGTCCTGGGCCGCACTGAACACGGCGTATTTTCGTGATCACCGCCTGGCGCATCGTCAAGAAAGCTCATGCTGCCTCGGCCTTTAGCGGCAGAGGCGCATTCCTGTATGGAGGGCGTTGGAATACGCAGGGAATCCCCGTGGTTTACCTAGCCGGCTCACAATCGCTCGCAGCGCTGGAGCAACTCGTGCATACCGGCACCACGGCAAACCTTGTTGAGGGCGATTTTGTCATCATCCCCGTGGAGTTTGACGAAAGGTGGGTTGCGGATGTGGGCAAGCTCCCAAAAAATTGGCGCGGCTACCCGGCTCCACGCACGCTTGCGGCGCTCGGAGACCGGTGGATAAAGGAAGCGCCGTCTGTGGCGATGCGCGTGCCAAGCGCGGTCATCCCTGACGAGGTGAACTATCTTCTCAATCCCCTGCATCCCGATTTTGGGAAGATCAAAATAGGGAAAGCGCGCAAGTTCACATTCGATTCGAGGCTGGGACGGCTCTCATAACTACTCCCCCGGAAGCGAAATGCCGCGCAGCTTTTTGTAGAGGCTGACGGCTTGGGAATCGGTCATGCCGGAAACGTAGTCCGTCATGCGCAGAAGGCGGGTGTAGGCGTCCGGTGCGGGCTTGCCGCCGGGGCCGATGAACGATTCGGGGACGATCTGCAAGAGGTTGCGCCAGCGCGGCGAAAAGGGCTGCGTTTCTTTCGCCGCCAACGCTTCGACGGCTTCCACAAATAAATCCAGGAGCCCGCCGATGACCTCGAACCCGGCGGCTTCGATTTCCACGCCGCGCGGGTTGGCGTAAAGGCTCTTGCGCGAGCGGCGCACGATGGCTTCCAACGGCTCGGCCACTTGGGCGCATTGGATGAGCGGCTGCTCGAATTTGCCCGCGAGAATGGCCTCTTCGTTCGTCACAAAAACCGCCGTGACCTGCTCCAAGGCTTTGCCTATGGCCACTGCGCGGAGAAATTCGATGCGCTCCTCGGCGCCGTGCATGCGGGCGGCGATGTCGAGGTATTTGCGCTCGCCGATCACTTCCACAAAGGCTTCGCTCGCTTCTTCGTAGCTGATGAGGCGCAGGCGCACGCCGTCCTCAAAATCGACGAGCCGGTAGCAGATGTCGTCGGCGGCTTCCACGATCAACGCCAGCGGATGCCGCCGCCAGCCGGTGGCGCCCGGCAGGAGGCCGGTGCGCTCGGCGACTTCGGCGAAGAGTTCCGCTTCCGCGTGGAAGAAGGAGAATTTCTTGGTGCTCGCGCGGCGGTCGCCCGGCTCGCGCTCCGGGTGGGATGCCACGGGGTATTTGGCGAAGGCGCCGAGCGTGGCGCAGGTCAGTTGCAGGCCGCCGTGGTTGTCCGGCATCTGGAGGCGGGTGAGGATGCGGAAGCCTTGGGCGTTGCCCTCGAAGCGGGCGAAGTCGTTGAAGTGGGCGGGGTTTTCCTTCAGCTCGGGATGGAGCCGCCCGGCTTGCGGCGAGGTGGCGAACCAGTGCCGGATGGCGTCTTCACCGGAGTGCCCGAAGGGCGGGTTGCCGATGTCATGCGCGAGGCAGGCTGCGGCCACGATGTCGCCGATGTGCGAAGAGTGGAGATTTTCCAAGTGATGGCGCTCAAGGATTTCCCTGCCGATGGCGGTGC
Organism: Verrucomicrobiota bacterium; assembly: GCA_037131875.1. Lineage (GTDB taxonomy): Bacteria > Verrucomicrobiota > Verrucomicrobiia > Chthoniobacterales > Chthoniobacteraceae > UBA695. The sequence goes on along the minus strand of JBAXQF010000052.1, from coordinate 9,960 downwards.
CGAGGGAGCGGCCCACGCAAGCCGCCTCCATGCTGTGGGTGAGCCGGGTGCGGACGTAGTCGCTCTCTGCCAGCGGGAAGACTTGCGTCTTGTCCTGGAGCCGCCGGAAGGCGGAGGAGAAGACGACGCGGTCAAAGTCCCGCTGGAACGGGGAACGCTGGGGCTGTAGCGGCTCGACGTTGCGTTTGCCAAGGCGCGCAGGCGAAAGGAGTCTCTCCCAATGCATCATCATGCGCTTACTATTACCACTGCTGCGGGCGTGGAAAGAAGAAAAGAGGATCAGGAATTCAGGAAATCAGGAGAAGAGAGAGGTGTCGCCTTGGAAATTTCGGCTCTATTCCTCAAGGCTTCGATTGCCACTGTATTGCATTTTTCCTGAGTTCCTGATCATTTCTTAGAGCATCTCTCAAAAAGAATTTCCGTTATTCGATGGGAGCGCCGTGGGTTGGCGCGCAAGGCGCAAGCGAAGCGGCTGTATTTTCCATACTGCCCGAGCTTGCAACGCAGCGCGACGGCCCACGCCGCCCCGGCGAATAGGAAATTCTTTTTGAGAAACGCTCTAACTCCGCAGGCGCGACTGGCTGCGGGCATGGTGAAACAGGTATTGCTGGGCATACCCGCCATACGGGCCGAAGGAACCTGCGGCAAATTCGCGCAACTGTTTTGCCGTCACCTTCCGCTTTTGTGTAAAGTAGGATTTCCGGAGCACACGCTCGATCCAAACATCGATGGGAAACGCGCGCAGCCGCTCGTAGGCAAAAAGCAGGACGCAATTGGCGATCTTCGGCCCCACTCCGGGCAGACGGCAGAGTTCCGCCAGGACCGCGGCATCGTCCATTGTGCGAATTGCTTCCAAGTCCACAACGCCCTCCGCTACATGGCGCGCCGTGCCGAGCAGATGCCTTGCGCGGAACCCGAGACCGCATGCGCGCAGTTCTTCTTCGGTTGCCTGCGCCAAGCGCTCCGGTTGCGGGTAAACGGCCAAAGGATGCCAGCCGCTCACCGGGCGGCCAAAGCGCTGCCGGAGCGCGAGAGACATCTGCCGGATATGGGCGACCTGCTTCATTGATGAGGTCAGAAACGTGGCCAGACACTCCCAAAGCGGTTGGCGGATAAGACGCAGACCGCCGCAAAACGCCGCAGCTTCCGTCATGGCCGCGTCGGTGGGAAAGCTCGCACAGATTGCGGGGAGATCGTGATCGAGCGCAAAATAGCGCGCGGCGGCGGCCTCCGCGCCGGGCGTCACCCAAAGTTTGTCGGCCTCTTGCTTCACCCGCACAGGCAGATGGCCGATAAGCCCGCGATAAGCGCCGCCTTCCTCAGGGAGCCAGTGAAACACCTGGCCGGATTCCAGCGTCAAGCGAAGGTTAAAGTGCGGCGCGGAGATCGACGCCCATTTGGTCATCGGATAAAATAGCTCAGGTTTTCCAATTCGATGGCAAGATCGACATTATTGACCACCACGCCGTCGGGAACCTGGAGGATCGTCGGCGCAAAGTTGAGGATGGCCTGGATGCCGCAGGCCACCAGCTCGTTGGCCACCTCTTGGGCAACCGTCACCGGGACGGTTAAAATGGCGAGCTTCACCTGGCGCTCCTGGATGAAGCTGCGCAGCCCGTTCATGGGCAAGATGGGGAGGATGCGCGCGGTGGAACGGTTGCGCTGCACATCCATGTCGAAGCCGGCAACAATCTCAAAGCCCTCCTTCTCAAAGCCGCGGTAGCGCACAAGCGCGGAACCGAGGTGGCCGATGCCGATCAGCACGACCGGTTGCAGCCGGGCGGTGCCCAGGACCTCCATCAGCTTCTGCGTCAGATGCTCCACGCTGTAGCCCAGGCCGCGCGTGCCAAGTTGGCCGAAGTAGGCCAGGTCTTTGCGAAGCTGGGTCGGCTTGACGCCGGCTGCCTTGGAAAGCGCGGCGGAAGAGACGGTCTCCACGGCATTGGCCTTCAAACGCTGAAGGGCACGGTAATACAACGAGAGGCGGTAGACCGCTTTACGGGGAATTTCGAGCTTCGGCATCTTGTGAAAAGTGCGTTGAAAATAGCGTATCGCGCACGCGGGTCAACTCTTTCACAAACTCCTTGGAAGTTTAGAACGCTATTTCATGAACCAGGCCGCCGCAACCAGCGCGGGCATCAGTTCGACCCATTCGCATCCCGCCCCCAGCGTGTCGCCGGTGAACCCGCCGATTTTGTTCCGGCACCAGAGCGAAAAAATTGCGATGGCCGCGAGGGAGACTCCCGACGCGCAAAGGCCGAACAGACCGCCTGCGAGCCAACTCACGGCAGCAAGCATGACGAGCGTTGGAAGCAGATCGCGCCGCCGCCCGTTTTGCACAAAGAGCGAACAGAGCCCCCCGGAGCGCGCGTATGGCAGCAGGGCCATTTGAACCACCATGGAGCAGCGGCCTGCCAACGGCATCAACAACAGAGCCTGCCAGCGCAGTGCAGCGGGCGCGGAGGCTAGGGCGGCGACCTTGAGGCTGAAAACGCACACGATTCCCAATACCCCCATTGGCCCGGTGCGGCTGTCCCGCATAATTTCCAGCACCCGCTCGCGCGGGCGGGAACTCAGGAAGCCGTCCGCGGTATCGGCAAGCCCGTCGGCGTGCAGACCGCCGGAAGCGGCGGTGAGCGCCACCACCGCAATGACGCTGGAAAGCAAGGGAGGGAAGAGCGCGCTCGCGCCGTGATCCAGCAGCGCCACCGCCGCGCCAATCAGCAAGCCGACCAGCGGAAACCAGGGCGTGCTGCGCCCGATGTCGCGTTCGTCACACGCAATGCGCGCAACGAACGGACAGATGGTAAGAAACTGGAGGGCGGCGATGAGGCGTTTCATTCCTTATGAGCAAGCGGTCGAAACGGAGGCCTCTGCGAAGGTCGCCACGTCGGTGAGGACGCGGGCGGATGCTTCCACGATATTCATGGCAAGCGCGGCGCCGGTTCCCTCGCCGAGGCGCAGGTTGAGGTCGAGCAGCGGCTCTTTGCCCAGGTGTTTTTGCGCAACACGGTGGCCCGGCTCCACGCTCCGGTGGGCGGCGATCATGTATTGAGCGGACAGCGGCGAGAGCCCTTGGGCAATCAACGCTCCGGCAGTGGTGATGAACCCATCCACGATGACTGGCTTCTTCAGGGCCGCCGCGCCAAGGATCAACCCGGCGATGGCGCCGATCTCAAAACCGCCGACCTTGGCCAGGATGTCGAGCGCGTCGGCGGGATCGGGTTGGTTCACGCGCAGCGCTTCCTTGATTACGGCGATCTTGTGTTGCAGACGTGCGTCATCAATTCCCGTGCCGCGCCCGGTGATCTCCTCCACCTCGCTGCACGTGAGCGCGGCGACAATCGCGCTGCTTGGCGTGGTGTTGCCGATGCCCATTTCGCCGGTGGCAAAGACATCGATGGAATCGGCCAGCGAAAAGGCCACTTCGATGCCCGCTTCCACCGAGCGGATTGCCTGCTCGCGCGTCATGGCGGGCCCGGTGTGCATGTTGGCCGTTCCGGGCGCAACACGCTTGGAGATGATTTTTCCCGCTTGCGCCAGCGCGCTCAGATCGCCTGCGACTCCGGCGTCCACCACAATCACCTGCGCCCCGACCTGGCGGGCCAGCGCATTGCAGCCCGCGCCGCCATTGATGAAATTATGGATCATCTGCACCGTCACCTCCTGCGGGTAGAGGCTCACACCGGAAGCGGCGACTCCGTGATCACCCGCCATGACAACGACCGCCTTGCGCGCGACCGGCGGCTGCATCGAGCGGGTGATTCCGGCGAGGTCTTCGGCCAGATCCATCAAGCGGCCCAGGGCCCAGTGGGGCATGGTGAGTTGTTCCAGGCGGGCATGGGCGGAAGCGCGAAAGGCAGCGTCCTGGGGTTGGATTTGTTGCAGGGTTTTTGTGAGTAAACTCATGATTTTGGGGTTCGTTTTGCGGATTAGTTTTGAGGCTTTATTTTGAGAGTTTGTCCGCAGACGACGAGGAACACCTCGTCAGAGGCGGCGGCGACGGTCTGGTTTACGCGCCCGGCGAGATCCCGAAAATTGCGCCCGAGCGGTGTTTCGGGCACGATGCCCATGCCGACTTCGTTGGTGACAAAAAGGATGGTGCCGCCGTGGCTGCGCGCGGCTTCGAGAACAGGCCCGCAGTGCTCCGCGATTTCCGTCTCAGAGAGCGTTTTTCCCTGCTGCCCGGCTTCAAACATCACGTTGTTGACCCAGAGGGTGAGGCAATCGACCAAGACCACGGGGTGGCTGCGGGCGCGCAGGAATGCGGCGGCGAGATCCAGCGGTTCCTCAAAGGTTTGCCAGGCGCGCAAGCTGCGGGCCTGCTGGTGGCGGCGGATGCGCTCGTTCATCTCCGGGTCGATCACGGGGCACGTCGCGACAAAAGCGCGCGGCCCCGGCAAGGACTCAGCCAGCCGCTGGGCGAAAGCGCTTTTGCCACTCCGGCTCCCGCCGGTGATGAGGATGATTTTGCTCATGGTCAACCTGAAGACGCGGGGGCGTTTTAGGAGGTTCGGCCACTAAACAAAAACGGCGGAATACAATGGGGCATATGGGATTTTTCCTTTGTTACGAAGGTTTCTCGATTCAAAGCGCATTGTTCGATCTTCTGACTTCCGGCTTCGATCCTACCGCCTCGCCTTCCCCGATTTTAGAATCGAGTGGCCGTGAGGTTTCGTATCCGGTTACAGCAGCGACACTGTTGCCGATTTTCACGGCATTCCCGCACGAACGCGCTTGGGACTGTTACGTCCCGTTAACAGCCAGTTTTGTAGCCAATCGTCCCCAAGAGGGCAAGCACTTTTGCTCCCTGTTCCAGGGCTCACGCATCAAATGGAGTTCACCACGAAGGACACAGAGAGCACGAAGAAAGGAACAAGTTTTATCCAGGAACGGGAATGAAATGTCCTTTCTCCGCTTGATTCTCCTTGCTCTTTCCTTCGTGGCCTTCGTGTTCTCTGTGGTGAATCCTCTTTTTGTTTAAATGTGTTTGCCCTGCTCCCTGTTCCTATCTCCCCTTCTGCATCCGCTTGAGCTTGCCGGCGAGGCTCACTTTGGTTGCGGAGTTCATCCGGTCGATGAACAGGATGCCGTTGAGGTGATCCACCTCGTGTTGCAAGGCGCGGGCAAAAAATCCCCGGGCCTCAAACTCCACATCACGCCCGTCAATCAAGCGCGTCCGCACCTTCACCACAAGGGAACGCTGGATGTCTGCGCTGATCTCCGGGAAGCTCAGGCAGCCTTCCGTGCCAAATTCCTTTTCCTTGCCGAGTTCAAGCTCGGGATTGACGAGCACCATCGGCATCCAGTCCTCAAGGTTGACCTCCTGGCCTTCCACGAGCATCACGCTGGGGCGATCTTCCACGCCAGCGACGTCCACGATGGCGAGTTGCAACGCATGCCCCACCTGCTGGGCAGCCAGGCCGACGCCGTTCGCCTCGTTCATGGTTTCAATCATCGCTGCGGCCAGTTGCCGCACTTCTTCGGTGATCGTCTCGATGCGCGCTCCCTTGGTTCGGAGCACCGGATTTCCGTATTTTACAATTTCCACAACGCTATTTTCCCTTTTTGATGGTTTCGGTGAACGCCGGCAAGTTACCGGAAACTCCGGCATCTTTCAAGGCATCCAGCACGCGAACAATCACGCCAAAGGGAGCCTGGGTATCCGCCTTCAACGCCAGCGTACGGCCTGCGTCCCTCTCCGCTTTGATTTTTCCGGAAAGCGCTTCCATCGCGACGGGCTCGCCAGCCAGCTTCAGCTCTCCCCCGGCCGAGATGGATAGCTCGACTTGATTCGCCGCCTGCGGATGCGGAACAGCGGTGGTGGATTCCGGCAGCTTGAGGATCACCGCCGCTTGCGGTCTTTTGAAGGTGGAGGTGACGATGACAAAGATGAGCAGGATGGCGAAAATGTCGATCAACGAGACGATGATCACGACGGGCATGCGCCGCTTGCGCTGGTAGAAGTTCATGGGATCAAGTCTCCGCCTTCCGCAGCCCCGGAAAGAGCCCGCGTTTCCCGCCGCATTTTCCGCGAGTAACACTTGGCGAGAAACTCGCCGACAATGGACTCCATTTCCACACTGAAGGTCTCCACTTTTTTGGAAAAATAGGAATAGGCAATGAGGCTGGGGATGGCGATGGAGAGACCGGCGATGGTGGTGTTGAGCGCCTCGGAGATCCCTTTGGCGATGGTGCGCGGATCGGAGATCGTCTCGCTGGCTCCCAGGGTTCCAAACACCGTCACCAGGCCGGAGACGGCCCCGAGCAGCCCGAGCAGCGGAGCGATGCCGACAATCACCTCCAAAACAACCAACCCGGTTTCCATGCGGATCACTTCATGCCGCGCGCGCGTTTGCACCGCTTCCATGTTCTCCATGCGCGGCCATTCCAGGTGCTGGATGGCCACTTCGGTGATCCGGGAGAGCGCCGAGGGATCGTTGCGCACGGTCTGGCCCAGGCGCTCCAGCGACGGGCCGGTTTCCCCCGGTTGCAGGGCCTCGATGCGGTTCCAAAGCCAGGACGGGATGACGGCCTCACGCCGCAAGGCCCGGCCGCGCAGGATCATGGTGGCCACGGAAACGACGGAGCAAGCCAGAAGCAGATACATGAAGAATCCGCCGTGAACGATGAATTGAGTGATGGAGAAGGCTGCAATCATGGGGTTGGGTAATTGATAAAGCTATACGTGATCTCGATGCGACCGCCAGAAACTTGTGCCAGGCGTTCCGAAGGAATGGGCGGAATCCTCGCCTCTTTCACTGCCCGCATGGCCATGGCGGCGTTTGCGGAAGTTGCGCTGTTTGAGAGAACTTTTATCTCTGAGACCTGGCCCTCTGCGTCAATAAAACACCTGATCCGCACCTCACCCACGGGCAAATGCTTGCGGTACAAATCCCAGCGCACTCCAATGGCGTTGGCGACGGCCTTCCCATAATCGCCCAGTGCGTCAATCCCCACCTCTTCCACTTTGGGCGACGGCAGGGGGGCGGGCGTGGCGGCTGCCTCCAACGTCGCGGTGTAATCAGGCAGCGGAGGGGTTGCCTCGGAATCATGTCCGGCCAGGATCTTCGGCTTTTCCGGGGCTTTGTCCGCTTTTTTGAGGTTCTCCGGAGCGAGATGATCTGGCAGCAGGGGCTCGGGCTCCTCCATCGCTTCTGCGGGAGCGGCCTCAACCGTCACCTCCAGCGGCGGCTTTTCCTCGGCTTCAGGCTTTGCCGGCACAGGGGCAGCCACAGGCATCAGCGCCAGCGCCGCAAAAAGGCTCACGTGCGCCAGCACCGAAAGCGCAAAGGCAACCACAACTTGTCGGAATTCGGTCATCTGGGAGGGCCGGAAATCCTACGGGCACAATGGCTTGAACGCAAATGCGTTTTATCGGGAGGGGGCTTCCGGCCGGGGCGCTGATTGTCTGTTAGCGCGGCAGGTGTTTTTCGATGCACGCAATCAGTTCATTGAGACTCACTGGCTTGGAAAGGAAGGGGAATCCGCCAATCAACCCGCCGGGCTGCGCGTCTTTCTTGGAGACAATGGCCGTCAAAAAGACAATGGGGATGTGGGCGAGGTCGGGGTCTTTCTGAATCCGCGCCGCCGCATCGCCGCCGTCCACTTTGGGCATCACGATGTCCATGAGAATCAAGTCAGGCCGCACCTTGCGCGCGGTTTCCCAGGCGCGGGAACCGTCGTTTTCCTCGGTGACTTCATATTGGCCCGTTTTTTGAAGGGTCAGCTTCATCAAGCGGGTAAAGCCGGCTTCGTCGTCCACGATGAGTATTTTTTTCATAAGCTGTTAATCGGTATCCGCGTTGAGCACGATGGTGACGCAGGCGCCTCCTTCGGGGCGGTTTTTCATTTCAATGGTGCCGCCATGGAGATCGATGATGGTTTTTGTGACCGTGAGTCCCAACCCTGTGCCTTTGCCGGTGGGTTTGGTGGTAAAAAAGGGCTCGAACACCTTGCCGATGAAAGGCTCCGGGACTCCGTGGCCGGTGTCCAGCACCTCGATGGTCACCACCCTGGCTCCCGGACGCAGGTTGCCCGGATGGCTGATGTTTTCGCCGATGCCCGTTACCTGGTGGGTGGAAGTCCGCACCGTGAGCTTGCCCCCCTCCTCCATTGCATGAGCGGCGTTGCTCAAGATGTTCACCAGCACCTGCTCGATTTTCATGGCGTCGAGCGGCACCGGTGGAATATCTGGCGCGAGGTCTACTTCGACGGCTATTTTGCGGGCGCCGATCTCTCCCCTTGCGAGCACAAAGGCGTTGCGGATCAGGCGGTTCACATCCGTCGGAATCCTGTTCATTGGCTTGGGGGCCGAGAAATCGAGCAGTTCACGCACCACGCTGTCGGCGCGCTCCACGGCGTTGCCAATCTCTTCCAGGATGCCCGGGACATTGGTGTCGGCGAAGGATTGGCCCCGCAGGTACTCCAGCCCCATGCCGATGATGGCGAGCGGGTTTTTGACCTCGTGTGCGACTCCCGCCGCCAAGCGTCCCACGAGCTTCATCTTTTCGGCTTCGATGAGTTGCAGCTGCACGGAGCGGAGTTCTTCCACCGCGCGAACCAGTTCTTCACGGCTTTGTTGCAGTTCGGCATTGGTCTTCTCCATCGTCTCCTGAGCGCGCTTCTGGGCGGTGATGTCGCGGGCGATGGCCACCAAACCGGTCACCTCACCGCGCGTGTCGAAAATGGGGATTTTGCTGGTTGAAAGCCATCGCTCCGGGGCGGGTGATTCGATCTTGTCCAAGAGCGGCTTGCGGCTTTTCCATACGGAAACATCATCGGCGTGAGCATTCGCAGCGGCGGCGGGAGCAAGTAAATCAAACAGGGTTTTGCCAAACACTTCTTCCGGTGAGTTCTTCCCCAGAAAATGGGCATGGGCCTGATTGCTGAGAGTGTAACGTCCGTCCATATCCTTGGCGAAAATGAAATCCGGCACGTTGTCGATGACGTTGCGCAGCAGGTTGCGCTCATTCCAAAGGGCGTCCTCCATTTCCTTGAGCAGGGTGATGTCCCGGGAGATGCCAAATGTGCCCACGAGGTTGCCGCTCTCATCGCAGAGCGGGGATTTGGAGGTGAGCACCCAAACGGTTTTGCCGTTCCTCTGCGCGTCCCGTTCGATTTTGTCGATGATCGGCTTGCGGGTCTCCATGATGCACCGTTCATCCTGAAAGCGCTCTTCGGCTTTTTCGGAGGGAAAAAAATCGAAGTCCGTTTTTCCAAGCGCCTCGGAGGGGTGCTTCAGCCCGAAGTATTCCGCCAATGCCTGGTTGATGCGCAAGAAACGGCTCTGGGTGTCCTTGAAATAGATATGATCCGGGCTTGATTCGAGCATCGCATGCAGAAAGAGCGGATCAGAGGTTTGCATGGGGGGGGCCATGTCCAAATTCTACGCCACAACGCGCGAAGGGAAAGGGAGAAGTGGCGCGATTGCGGGGCGGGGGCGTGGTGCGGCGTTGGTTATACGCGCACAATCTCCCATTTGGGCGGCGCTCCCCGGAGCAGCTCCAGCCAGGCGTAGCTCGTCGGAGCGCCCCGGTTGGGTTTTCCCACGGTGCCGGGGTTCAGAAACCGGGTCGCGCCGATCCGCTCATTGCGCGGCACGTGGGTATGCCCGTGCAGCAGCAGATCGACTCCCGGCGGTGCCACAAGCGGGGGGATGTGGATCAAACGAATGGAAAAGCCCTCGCGCTGCAAATCGAGCGTCAACGGCCAGTGGGCGGTGTAATCGCAATTGCCCCGAACGACCAGAAGCGGCCGCCCGAGCGCACACAATGGCTCCAGGCAGCTTTCCTCCGTCACATCGCCCAAGTGCCAAATCTCATCCGCCCCGGAAATTTCCCGCGCAAGGTGGATGGGCAGACGGCTGTGGGTGTCGGAGAGGACGGCAATGCGCATCCGGTAAAGGCTAGAGCGTTTTCCATGAAGGTGTTTACAATAGGCCGTGAGCGCCGAGGGGTG
>JBAXQF010000051.1:0-17528 GCA_037131875.1 Verrucomicrobiota bacterium | reverse complement strand
AAGCTAGAGCAATTTACCAAAAACTATAGCCGCGTCTTGGGGCGGCGAAGGCCGTTGCAAACCGTTTGTCCCTTGGGCTGTGTTTACAAACACAGCCGCTGCGGGCCAAGCCGCCTTGCACCAGCCTTCGGCGCTCCCAAGCCACTGGCCACATTTTTTTGTAAAATGCTCTATTGCTTCACCGCTTGAAACAGCGCCAGGTGTTTTTTGGAGCGCATGCGGGAAACCGCCGAAGACCCAAGGGAGAGCGCCGCCAAGCCCATGAGCGCGGCGATGCTGCCGGGTTCAGGGGCCGCTGCCATGCCCGAGTCCTGGGTGACGACAAATTGCGCGTACAGGTCTTGAGAGGGCTGTGTCCACGGATTGCCACCGTCGAAGGTGGTGGCGCCTCCATCGCTCCCGGCCCCACCGTACGGAGTGGCGAGTGTGGTGATGTCAATCCTGTAGCCTTGCGTGTAAAGGGTGGCTGTGGAACCGGCGTTAAGATGCAGGTAGTCGTTGTCCCAACCCGCAGTAAGGAGCCCCGTTTGGGTAAGGATCGCCGTTCCTTCCCCGATTTGGATCTGCCGGGAGAGGGTGAAGGCGGACTGGACATCACTCCAGGCGTTCGGATCTGTCGCCGTGCCTCCATAGGTGTAGTTTACCGTCCAATCGAGGGCGTTTATTTTTTGGATGGACGTGCCCACCGTGAGGTCGAAGCCGCCAGAGTAGGATTGGAGTGAGAGGGTGTCTCCGGGGTAGCCATTCGCTCCCCAAGGAGCATCCGCAGGCGCGGCAATCGGAGAGGCGAGTTGCAGCGGTGCCACAGCATCCACAGTATAAGCAACCAGAGTGGCCTGAGCCGGCGAGGCCAAGATGAGAGCAGCGAGGGCGAGCGTGCTGGCGAGCGCTTTTGTAAGGGCTGTTTTCATAGGGTTTGAGCGTTTTTTTAAAACTATTCTTGCTTCAACTGGGGTGAGCTTGAGGCATTACGCAAAAATGCGCAATACGCAGATGTGCGTATGTTTGCGTATGCGGTTTTTGGCCTGGGTGGAACCGCTGGATCTCTCTTGCTAGCCCTTGACGAACTCCCTTGAAGTCTCCATGATTCTCCGCGTTCTTGTTGTCGCGCGAAACGCCTCTCCCTCCAACCCTGTTTGCTCCCATCCCGTGTCTGTCAGCATTCTCATTCCCATTAAAAACGAGGCGGGCAACCTTCCTCGTTGTCTCGCCTCCGTGGCCTGGTCGGACGACGTTTTTGTGGTCGATTCCGGGAGCACAGACGGTTCCCAGCGGATCGCCCAAGAGCACGGGGCCAAGGTGGTGCAGTTTGAATTCAACGGGGTCTGGCCGAAAAAGAAGAACTGGGCGCTGGAAAATCTCCCCTTCAAATACGAGTGGGTCTTTATCCTCGACGCCGACGAGGTGATCCCTCCCGAGGCGGAAGCGGAAATGCGCGCCATAGCCGCCGATCCGAACCCTCCGCTGGACGGCTACTGGATCAACCGCCGCTTCATGTTCATGGGCAAATGGCTCAAGCACGCCTATTACCCAAACTGGAACCTGCGCCTCTTCCGGCACCGGCTGGGTCGCTATGAAAAGCTCACCAACGTGGACACGCACAGCGGCGACAACGAAGTCCACGAGCACGTGATCGTCCAAGGCAAGACCGGCCACCTCCAATGTGAGATGGATCACTACGCTTTCCCCTCCGTGGATGTGTTTGTGGAAAAGCACAACCGCTACTCAAACTGGGAATCCCGCGTGGCGTTGGATCGCTACCTCCAAGCCAGCGAGGGCCGTTTGCAAATGAGCGACGTCGGCATCCGGCGGCGGCTCAAGCAAATTTCCCATCATCTGCCGTGCCGCGAATGGCTCCGCTTTCTGTACGTCTATTTCTGGCAACGCGGTTTCCTGGACGGGCGCGAGGGCTACTATTTTGCGCGGCTGCACGGGTTTTATGAATTCCTGAGCGTCGCAAAGACCTTTGAGTTAAAAAAACAATGCGCTCCCGGCGAGAAGCGCCCGCAATAGGCTGATACGCCCCCGCTTCAACACTATGGAACCGACTTACCACCGCATCCTCGGGGTCTGCTTTTTCAACGGCTCGGCGCAAAAAGCCGTGGAGATCGCGATGGGCGGCGGGCTGGTGGTGGTACCCTCGGCCCCCGTGCTGCTGACCATGGCGGAGGACTCCGCGACCTGCGACGCGCTGCTGCATAGCGACCTGGCAATCACCGACAGCGGGTTGATGGTGTTGCTCTGGCGGCTCATCAAAGGCGAGCGCCTCCAGCGTGTCTCCGGGCTGGAATACCTGAAATTGCTCCTGGAAGAGCCATCCTTGCGCGAACCCGGCGCGCTCTTTTGGGTCATGCCCTCCGTGGAGACAATGGAGAAAACGCTCCCCTGGCTCAACCAAGTCGGCTTCCCAACCACGCGCGAGGATTGCTACATCGCGCCGCGCTATGGAGCGGGACAGATCGCCGACCCCGCCCTGTTGGAAATTGTGAACGCCCGCAAACCGCGGCACATCATCATGGCCGTCGGCGGCGGCGTGCAGGAAAAGCTGGCTTACTATTTGAAAATGGGCGCGAGTTACCGCCCGGGGCTCCACTGCACCGGCGCAGCCATTGGCTTCCTCAGCGGAGACCAGGTGCGCATCCCCGACTGGGCGGATCGCCTCTACCTTGGGTGGCTCTTGCGCTGCCTGCACACGCCGGGCCAGTTTGTCCCCCGTTACTGGAAAGCGCGCAAGCTCGTCCCGCTGCTTTTGAAATACCGCGAGCGGTGTCCGGGAAAGACAGGGGAATAATGTCCTCCCCAGCCGCTTTGCAGCGGGGGACGGTGGATCGGCCGCTCCGCGGGCGATTCTTCAAAGCAGATCGAGCGCAGCGAGCTGATTGTGTTTGCAACGCCCACGCCCGGAATCGCGCGCGGAGCGCACGATCCACCTTCTGCGTCGCGAAAATTCTTTCCGAGAAACGCTATCCCCCGCTTGCATCAAGACACTGCCGGATGGTTCTCGCCAGCACCGAGATTCCATACGGCTTGGGCAACATGGTGATGCCCGGAAATAACTCGGGGTTGGCGTGGTTCAATGTGTCGCTGTAGCCGCTGGAAAGGATGACTTTGAAGCCCGGCATGGCGTTCTGGATTTGTTGGGCCAATTCCAATCCGTTCATTCCTCCCGGCATCACCATGTCCGTCAGCAGTAAATCAATTTCCTCGCTGTGCTCCTGCCATTTGAGCCAAGCGTCCACCCCATCGACTGCTTCCACCACCCGGTAGCCCAGCAGTTGCAGGCCGCTGATGACGGAACGCAAGAGCACCACATCATCCTCCACGAGAAGAATCGTCTCCCTGCCTCTCGGGATCTGCTTCAGTTTGCCTTCGGCGGCTGTTGCCTGCTCCTCGGCAAAGGCCGGAAGATAAACGCGGAATACGGTTCCCTCGCCAACCTTGCTTTCCACGTCAATCCAACCCCCATGCTGCTGAATGATTCCGTGCACGGTGGCCAACCCCAATCCCGTCCCTTTGCCCACTTCCTTGGTGGTATAGAAAGGCTCAAAGATGTGTTTGATGTCTTCGGGGGCGATGCCTGTCCCCGTGTCGGCGACCGACAAACAGACAAATTTCCCCGGATGGATATCGAGATGCACCGGGGCGCTTCCCGCTTCAATTTCAAGTTTTTCCACCCGGAACGTGAGTTTGCCGCCATGGGGCATGGCGTCACGGGCGTTCACGCACAGGTTGACAATGACTTGCTCAAGCATCCCGTGATCCGCCTTGACCCACATCAGCTCCGCGTCGGTTTGCACCTTCATGAGGACGGTTTCGCCGAGGAGTCTGGCAAGCATCCCGTGGATGGACTCCAATACCGCTTTCATGTCCAGCGCCTTCATCTGCACCGCCTGTTTGCGGCTGAACAACAACAGTTGCCGCGTCAAGTTGGATGCCCGGAACGCCCCTTGCTCGAGTTCTTCCAATGCCTGTCGCAACTCCGGCGTCAGATCCGGGCGTTCCATCAGGAGCCCAATCTGCAGCATGTTGGCTCCCAAAATATTGTTGAAGTCATGAGCCACCCCGCCGGCCAACTGCCCAACGGCCACCATCTTCTGTTCCTGACGGTGGGCCTCCTCCAAACGCTCCCTGTCGATGCGGTGGTGGATGTTCTGCACGGCCTGTCCCACTTCATTCGCCAGATCGGTGAGTAGCTGGATTTCCTCTTCGCTAAACGCGTTGGGCCGGTTTGCCTTGATGGTGATGACGCCCCAAAGCCGCTTTTCGGCAATCATGGGGAACGAGGCAATGGAACCGATTCCGACGGCGAGAGCCGATTGGCGCCACGGTTCCACCCGGGGATCCGTGGCGATGTCCTTGATGACGCAGGGAACCCACTCCCGAACCGCCGTTCCAGACGGCCCCTGCCCGTTGGGAGTGTCGTCCCAAGTGATCGGCGCTTCTTGGGAAATCCCCTTGCCGCAACCCGCGTGCGCCGCCGGGACGACGAGCTTGGATTCGGTTTGAGGAACGCCGATCCATGCCGCCAGGTAGCCTCGCGTCTCGACGAGCACATTGCAGACTCCGTCCAGGAGCTTCCCCTCATCCGGTTCATTGCGGATCAGGTGCTGGATGTCATACATGGCCCGCAACAGTTCGTTGAGATGGCGGGCCTTTTTCTCGCTCCGCTCCAGCAAATGTTCCGACCGCTTCAGATCAGTGATGTCCTGGTTGCTGCCTCGCGTGCCCATGACGCAGCCCTTGTCGTCGCGGACTACGTTAACGCGCACAACGATGTGCCGGAGTTCACCATCGCGCCGCCGGATGCGGTGCTCCAGTTGCAGACTGTCGCTTTCGCCCGACAGCAGTTTGGCGATGCTATTTGCAACGAGGTGTTGTTCCTCCACCGGCAAAAATTCGCGGGCGTAAACTTCCGCAGGCATCCGATGGCCGCCCTCGCGTTCAGCCGTGGTGCGGTAGAGTGCATAAAAACGCTCATTGAAGGTGAAGGTGTTGGTTGCAGCATCCCATTCCCAATCGGCAATCCGCGCCTGTTCCATTGCTTGTTCCAGGCGTTCCTGACTCCACCGCAGTGCCTTCTCCGCCATCTTGCGCTCGGTGATGTCCTTGGCGGAAACCATGATGCAATGCGGTTTTCCAGAGGCATCCGCAACCAGATTCACTGCAATGTGAACATCGAACAAGGTTCCGTCTTTTTTCCTGGCGACCCGTTCGCTGTTCTCGATCTTCTCCCGGCTAATTTCTGCGAGAATATGCCTGGCATTTTCAGGGTTGGCCCAGAACTCAAAGGCCGATCTTCCGATCATCTCGCTTTTGTCCTTATAACCCCACAGCATCACGCAAGCAGGGTTGACGTAGGTCACTTTCCCTTGCAGATCGGCCATCGCCACGGCTTCCAGGGAGGACTCGATGGCGCTATGGAGGATTTGCGCCTGATCCTCCGCAAGTTTGCGCTCGGTGATGTCGCGCCCCACAATCGTCAATGCCTTGCGGCTGCCGTCGGGGTTGAAACTCGGCACTTTCAGCACATCAAAAATGAACGCCCCGCCGTCAGGACGCGGGATGATTTCCTCTCCCCTCCAAGTGCCTTTCTGCCAGGCTGCTTCGTCGGAGATATCGCACTCCTTCAGTGCTCCATGGAAGAGATGGTCGGGGGATACCAATTCGGTATTTTTTTTACCCCTGTAATCCACATTCTCCAACAGGAACACGTTCAGGGCAAAAGCATTGGCCTCAAGCCATCGGCCTTCCCCGTCCTTGAAGCACACGAAGTCCGGCATCGAGTCCATCAAGGTGCTTAGTTTCAGTTCCGCATCCTTCTGGTCATCGCGCGCTTTCATAGGGGGGAAGCCTGGTTTTTAGCTCACCGCAGGGCGCGGACCCTTGGTGTCAAGATATGTGGAAACCGCTTGGCTCAGCTCCACAATCTCCAGGGTGCGCGCGCAGACCGATTGCGCCAGCATTTCATAGTTTTCCGGGGCGCTTTGCGCCAGCTCCGCGAGCGACAGGAATACCGCCAGCGTATTATTCGTCGAGTGCTTCAGGTAGCTGAATTTTACACGCAATTCCATCCACTCTTCTTGGGTAAAATGAATCGGGTCGTTGCTCATCGGGGGGGATTGGCTTTAATCCGGGAAAAGAATCCTATGAAGCAGGCTGGGGTTGCGTTTTTTCTGATGGATGGGTGAGCGTTTCCCGTATGGAGAATGCTCTCCTAAAAAGCAAACAGGCAATACGCATGTCGGCGTAGTGACCAAATGTTGAGCCCTCCCGGAATGAGGCCAAAGCAGGGGGGTGTGACTTGTCGAATGCCAGCATTGACTGGATAAAGGCGTTTACTCAAACCATTGCAGCCGCTCCCGGAGACGAACCGCTTCTCCGACAACAATCAGCGCGGGCGGCTTTACCTGCTCCTTTTCACACGTCTCGGCAAGTGTGCCGAGGGTGGTGACAACGGTGCGCTGGTTTGGCTTGGTGGCCCATTCGATGAAGGCTGCGGGAGTGTCGGCGGCGCGACCGTGTTGGATGAGTTCTTGGGAAATGTGCGCCGCGTTGGCGACGCCCATGTAAAAAACCAGCGTGTCGACGCCTTTGGCCAGATGCTCCCAATGGATCGGCGCTCGGGAGCCTCCGGTCATGCAATGCCCGGTGACAAAGGCAACGCTGGAAGACAACGTGCGATGGGTGAGGGGGATGCCGGCGTAGGCGGAGGCTCCCAGTCCCGCGGTGATTCCGGGGACCACCTCGAAGGGGATGCCGTGCGCTTTGAGCGCTTCGCACTCCTCGCCGCCGCGTCCAAAGAGAAAGGGGTCGCCGCCTTTGAGCCGCACCACGGTTTTCCCGGCAAGGCTGTGCTCGCCGATCAGTTGGTTGATTTCCTCCTGTTCCTTGCTGTGCCGCAAGGCGGATTTGCCCACGTAGAGCTTCTCTGCGGAGTTGGGCGCGTAGCCGAGGAGCGCATGGTTGGCCAGGTAATCGTAGACCACCACATCGGCCTGTTCCAGGCACTGTTTTCCACGGAGGGTGAGCAGGAGCGGATCGCCGGGCCCGGCGCCGACAAGATAGACTTTCCCCGTCTTTGCAGGGGAAGCCCCGGCAAGTGCGTCGGCCGCCTTTTCGTGCGTTTCCAGAAGCGCGCGGGCGAACTCCCGAATGGCCGCTTCGCCTTTGGGCAAGGCATTTTTGTCGAAGGCCGACAGGGTGTTCCAGAACGCTTTACGGTTTTGAGCGGGGAGTTGTTTGATGCGCGGGCGGAGGGCGGCCAGTTCGTCGATCAGGAGGCTGTATCCCCCGGGAATACTCTCTTCAATTTCCAGACGCAGTTTCCGCGCAAGCATGGGGGCCGCGCCGCTCGTGCTAACCGCCACGCTCAGCGGGCCCCTTTGCATGAGGGAGGGCATGATGACTGAACACAGTTCCGTAACGTCGACGATATTGACCAGGATGCCGCGCTCCCCGGCATCCCGGGCGATCCGCTCGTTGACCTCGTTGTCGTTGGTCGCGCCGATCACAAGGTGAACGGGGAAGGGGATATGGCCGGAATGATAGCATTCGCGCAGGAAGGTGATGGCGCCCGCCTCGGCGAGGGCGGCGATTCCGGGAGTGATTTCCGGGCTGACGAGCGTCACCTGCGCGCCCGTGTCCACGAGCGAGCGGATTTTGCCTTCGGCCACGGTTCCGCCTCCCACCACCAGGACATGGAAGGCGCTCCCCTGGATGAAGATCGGGTAGTAGGCCATCAGATGGAAAAGTCGGCGTTTCCCGGTTTCGCCACTTCGTCGGGCGGAAAGAGCATGCCCGCCCCCACGGTGGCGTTGGTTCCCTGCTCGATGAGGATAAACGCTCCGGTGAGCCGGTTGGCGGCGTAGCCGTCGAAATGGATCGGCTGGGAGGTTTTCAGGCGAATGGTGCCGATGTCGTTGAGCGCGAGTTCGGCGGGGTGGGCTTCCGGCTCAAGGTCGGTGAAATTGAGCCGGCTTTCCACGGAACTGACGATGGCCTGCACGGTTTGCGTGGTGTGTTTGAGGAAATAGCGCTTTCCCGCCTGGAGCGGGCGCGCGTGCATCCAGCAGAGCTTGGCGTGCAGGTCGGTGCTGGAGCCCGGCGGCGTGTCCAGCCCCGCAAGCAGATCGCCCCGGCTGATGTCGAGGTCGTCCTCCAGCACCACGGTGACGGATTGGGGGCAGAAGGCTTCGTCCACCGGGCCGTCGGGGCCGTGGATGGCCTGCACGGTGCTGGTGAACGCGCTCGGCAGGTGGAGGACTTTCTGCCCGACGCGGACGATCCCCCCCGCGATCTGGCCGCTGAACCCGCGGAAGTCATGCAGCGCCGGGTTGGTCGGATTCGCGGGGCGGTTTACCCACTGGACGGGGAGCCGGAAGCCGTTCAGGTTCCAGTCGCTGGCAATGTGGACGGACTCCAGGTGCTGGAGCAGCGTGGGGCCCTCAAACCACGGCATCCGCGCGGAGGGCGTGACGACGTTATCGCCTTCCAGCGCGCTGATCGGGATGAATTTGACGTCCTTGATGTCCAGCCGGGGCAGGAATTTCTCGAAGTCATCGCGGATTTCCAGGAAACGCTCCCGGCTCCAGCCGACGAGATCCATTTTGTTCACGGCGACAATCAGGTGCGGAATGCGCAGGAGCGAGGCGATGCAGGTGTGGCGGCGGCTCTGCTCGATGACCCCCTGGCGGGCGTCCACCAGCACGATGGAGAGATTCGCCGTGGAAGACCCCGTGACCATGTTGCGGGTGTATTGAACGTGGCCGGGCGTGTCGGCGATGATGAATTTCCGCTTGGGCGTGGCAAAGTAGCGGTAGGCCACGTCGATGGTGATCCCCTGTTCGCGCTCGGCGCGGAGGCCGTCGGTGAGGTTCGCCAGGTTGATCTGGCCTCCGCCGGTGATGTCGGCGGAGCGTTCCAGCGCCTCGATCTGGTCTTCCATGAGCGACTTGGAGTCGTAGAGAAGGCGGCCGATGAGGGTGGATTTTCCGTCGTCCACGCTGCCGCAGGTGTTGAAGCGCAGGAGATCGACGGGATGGGTGTTGGAAATGGACATGGCGGAAATTTTTTCTGAACTTTGTGGTAATACTTAGAAATACCCGGCTTTTTTGCGGTCCTCCATGGCGGCCTCGGAGGATTTATCGTCGGCGCGGCTTCCGCGCTCGGTCACGCGCGCGGCGGCAATCTCGGCGAGAATGTCGTCGATGGTGGTCGCCGGGGATTCGACGCAGCCCGTGCTGATGATGTCGCCGATGGTGCGGACGCGGACGGTCAGCTCCGCCACTTCCTCGCCGGGCTTGGGCGGGACGAGGGCGTTCACCGGCAGCCACTGGCCCCGGCGGCGGACGCAGCAGCGCGGGTGGCTGAAGTAGATGCTGGGCACCTCCAGCCGCTCGCGGCGGATGTATTCCCAGACGTCCATTTCCGTCCAGTTGGAGAGTGGGAAGGCGCGCATGCTTTCGCCGGGGTTCACCCGCGTGTTGTACAGGTTCCAGATTTCAGGCCGCTGGATCTTCGGGTCCCACTGGCCAAAACTGTCGCGGAAGCTGAAGAAGCGTTCCTTGGCGCGCGCTTTTTCCTCGTCGCGGCGCGCGCCGCCAATGGAGCAGTCGAAACGGAACTCGTCGATGGCGGCGAGCAACGTCGGGATTTGGAGCCGGTTGCGGCTGATTTCTCCCGGCGAGGGCACGGCGATTCCCTTGGCGATGGCCTCTTCGACGGTGCGGACGATCAGCTTCGCCCCGAGTTCCTTCGCCCGGCGGTCGCGGAATTCGTTCAGCTCCGGGAAATGATGCCCGGTGTCGATATTGAGGAGCGGCATCGGGATGGCGCTGGGCCGGAACGCTTTCTCGGCCAGGCGCAAAAGGCAGATGGAATCCTTGCCGCCGGAGAAGAGGAGCGCGGGCCGCTCGAAGGCGGCGGCGACTTCGCGCATCACGTGGATGGCCTCGCTTTCCAGGTGTTCGAGATGGTCTATGTGGTAATTTTGCTGCATCGGGAGAGTGCGTGTTTTCATGCGGAGACGGCTTTGCTTCCCCAGGCGGCATGCAAGCCGCATTCGCGTTTTTCATCGGCCTTTGCGGGGTCGAAGTAGTCCCATTCGTTGGGAAGCTCGTGTTCGGCCAGATAGGCTTCCATCTGCGCGTCGCTCCAATCGAAAACCGGGCTGACTTTCAACGCGTTGAGGTTGGCGTCGGCGGAGACGATATCCATCCCGGCGCGGTTTGGGTTCTGGATGCGGCGCAGGGCCGTGATCCAGACCGTGGGCGCCAGTTCGCGCATCCCGCGCTGGAAGGGTTCCAGCTTCATGAGCGCGCTGAAGCGTTGCAGCCCGGCCTCGTCGTACAAGCCGGGGAGCGGCCCGTGCGTGGCCTCGTAATGGGCGGCGCTGATGCGGGGCAGGAAGGCGTGGATCTTCAGGCCAAGCCGCTCGCGGAGCGCCTCCGCATGGCGGTAGGTGGCGGGCCGGTTGAACCCGTGGTCAACCCAGAGCACGGGAATATCCGGCTGCACCTGGGTGGCGAGGTGGAGGATCACGGCTTCGTAGGGCCGGAAGTTGGTGGAAACGATGGCGCGGCCCCCCGCCTGGGCAAGAGCCCAGCGGGTGATTTCCAGCGGCGTTTTATCCCGCAGGGAGGCGTTCCATTCGGCGATTTGTGTGGAGGAGATCATCAGTGTTTATGCGGTTGGAAATTCCAGGGTGCGCGTGGCCCAATCCCCAAAGCGTTCACCGGTTTGGCGCTCGGCGGCGAACTGGGTGAAAAGGGTGTGCCATTCGGCGGCGAGGTCGTCTTCTTTCACGGTCTCTTTCCACAAGCGGGCGAGTCGGGTTCCGGCGACGTTGCCGCCCAGGTAAACCTGGTATTTGGCGGGCGCTTTGCCCACGAGCCCGATCTCCGCCATGTACGGGCGCGAGCAGCCATTGGGGCACCCCGTCACGCGGACGATCATCTCCTCTCCGACGAGGCCCGCTTGCTCCTGTGCTTGTTCGATCTGGGCGATCAAGCGCGGGAAAGCCCGCTCGGCTTCCGCCAGCGCCAGCCCGCAGGTGGGAAGCGCCACACAGGCGGTGGAGGCGCGGCGAGTGGCGGTGATTCCCCCAAGAACGGGGGCACCGTGGGCGGCCAGGATTTCGTCGATGGCGGGCCGATCCTCAGGGCGGATATTCGCCAGAATCAGGTTGTTGGCGGCAGTGAGCCGGACTTCCGGCTGGTAATGGGCCACGACGGTGCGCACGGCGGTGCGGATCTGGCGGCCTTCCGTGTCCTTGATGCGACCGGTTTCAACGGAAAGCCCCACGAAAAGGCGTCCGTCAGGCTGGACGTGCCAGCCGAACGGATCGGCCTGCGCGGTGAAGACAGCGGGGCGTGCCGGTTGCACCTGGATGCCTGCGCGGCGTTCCAGTTCGGCGCGGAACCATTCCGGGCCGTGTTCCGCCAGGAGGTATTTCAGCCGGGCGTGTTTGCGGTTGGAGCGGTCGCCAAAGTCGCGGTGGATGGTCACCGCCGCGAGGAGCGCCTGCTCCAGTTGCTCCGGGGTGACGAATCCGATGGTGTCTGCCAGCCGGGGGAACGTCGCGGCATTCCCATGGCTGCGCCCCATGCCGCCCCCAGCGGCGAGGTTGTAGCCGACCAGTCGCCCCTCTTCCACAACGCCGATGAGCCCGATGTCGTTGGTGAATACATCCGTGTCGTTCACGGGCGGCAGGGCGAAGGCGATCTTGAATTTCCGGGGAAGGTAGGTCTTGTTGTAGAGGGGATCGACAAACTCCTCGTTCAGGTCGATCTGCGTCCCGTCGATCCAGATGCCGTGGTATGAAGGGGTGGACGGGGCAAAAAAATCCGCGAGGGTGCGCGCCCGCTCCAGCATTTCCGCGCCGACGGTGCCCGCTTCAGGCGAGGGAGGCGCGAGGATGTTGCGAACCACGTCGCCGCACGTGGCGAGCGTCGTCAAAAGCGTCTCATGGATGCCTCGGAGGGTGTTGCCCAGGCGGGACTTGAGCACGCCGTGGAATTGGATGGTTTGCCGCGAGGTGATCCGCAGTGTTCCGTTGGCATACAGGCCTGAAAGGCGGTCAAGGTCGAGGTACTGGCTGGGGGTCAGCACTCCGCCGGGGACGCGCACCCGGATCAGCATGCTGTATTTCTTGCCCGTTTTGCGCAGGTCGCGGTCGTCCTGTTGGTAGATGCCGTGGAATTTCAGGAACTGGTTGTCGTCTTCCGAAAAACGGTCGAGCGCGGGGTTGGCCAGCGTAGAGGCGATGGTTCCCGCCAGGGTCGGGCATGCGGACTTGAGTTTTTCATTGGCCGAAGGTGCGGGAGCGGAGGATTGCGGATTCATGAGGTTGAGTTGTTTTTCCGTGTGGAGGAGCGCGAAGATTACGGAGGAAACTACATATTGTCAATCGAGATTATGAAATTCTGCATGTTTTTCGAGGCTTCAAGCGCGAGCAGAATAGGCATTACTACTTATTAGGTAGGTATTTGCATTGATTGATCACCCCCTCAGAGTTCGCCTGCGGATAAAAAGCCAAAAATTGAGTTGCCAAAAACCCCATAAATCCGATAGAGATGAATCTACTTAAACCCGAGCGAGATTATCGCATCGTGTGATGAGTGCAAACTGCCGCCCCTATTTTTATGAAAAAATTCACCGCCATTCTGATCCTGGTCCTCGCTTCCTTCTTAAGATGGGTGCATGGCGCGGAACTCCTCAACGTCTCCTACGACCCCACCCGTGAACTCTACACGGAATACAACACCGCCTTCGCCAAATACTGGAAGGCCACGACGGGGCAGAACATCACGGTCAAACAATCCCACGGTGGTTCGGGCAAGCAGGCCCGCGCCGTCATCGACGGTCTGGAGGCCGACGTGGTGACGCTCGCGCTCGCCTATGACATCGACGTGATTGCCGAAAAGGGGTTGCTCCCGGCGGATTGGCAAACCAAGTTCTCCAACAACAGCGCCCCCTACACCTCGACCATCGTGTTCCTGGTGCGCAAGGGCAACCCGAAGGGGATCAAGGATTGGAATGACCTCGTCAAGCCGGGCATCGCGGTGATCACCCCCAACCCGAAGACCTCGGGTGGGGCGCGCTGGAATTACCTGGCAGCGTGGGCCTACGCTGAGAAGGCGTTGGGCAAGGAGGACGCCAAGGTGAAGGAGTTCATCGGCAAGCTCTACAAAAACGTGCCGGTGCTCGACTCCGGCGCGCGCGGCTCAACGACGACCTTCGTGCAGCGCGGCATCGGCGACGTGCTGATCGCCTGGGAAAACGAAGCCTACCTGGCGCTCAAGGAGTTTGGCGCGGACAAGTTTGAGATCGTGACCCCCTCGTTGAGCATCCTGGCGGAACCGCCGGTGGCGGTGATCGATTCTGTCGCCAAGCGCCACGGCACGACCGCAGAGGCCCAAGCCTACCTGCAATATCTCTACTCGGAGGAAGGGCAGGAGATCGCTGGGAAGAATTTCTATCGTCCGAGCGATCCCAAGATCGCCGCGAAATACGCCGGGCAGTTTGGAAAAGTCACCCTGGTGACCATCGACGACGTTTTCGGCGGCTGGAAGAAAGCCCAGCCCACGCATTTTGCCGATGGCGGGGTCTTTGACCAGATTTACGCCTCTGGCGCCCAATAGGTTTCCGCAAGGGACTTCTAAAAAACCTCAACCATGAACCTCACCATGCCTCGCTCCACCTACGTTCCCACGCGTTTGAATCGCCGTTCTGCTGCCAAAGCCCCAGCGCCAAACAATGCGGGGCGAGGCGTAAGTCTGCATCCAGTGTTTGAATTGATCGAGGAACTGCGCCGCGAGGCGGAAGGTTCCGAGCATCTTTTCTACTCCGAGATCGCCTCGTTTCATCACGGCGGCGCTGTTTATTCCATCCCGCGCTTCTGCTTCCTTGGGCCGGGTCCCATCGAAGAGCCGGTGCGCATTGGCATCTTCGCCGCAATTCATGGCGACGAGGCAGAAACGGCGTACGCCGCCTTGGAGTTTCTCCAAGGGTTGCTCAGGGAACCGGAACGCGCGCGCGGTTATCAAATCTACGTCTATCCGGTCTGCAATCCCACGGGATTGGAGGACGGCACGCGCCATTCGCGCAGCGGTGTGGATTTGAACCGTGAGTTCTGGCAGGGCTCGAAGGAGCCCGAAGTGTATTACTTGGAACGCGAACTGGGCGTCTTGCTCTTCCAGGGAGTCATTGCGCTGCACGCGGATAACACCACGCCCGGCGTCTATGCCTACGTGCGCGGAGCGACGCTCACCGAGGCGCTCGCCCAGCCCGCCCTTGAAGCCGCGGAAGTATACCTGCCAAAGGCGGCGGGCTCCATCATTGACGGCTTCCCGGCTCAGGACGCTCTGATCCGCAACCACTGCTACGAGGGCGTGCTCAGCAATCCGGCCGAGCTGCATCCGGCTCCGTTTGAACTGATCTTCGAAACGCCGCAGGAGAGCCCCTTCGACCTTCAAGTGAAGGCGACGGTGGCGGCGCTCGACCGCATCCTGCTGGAATACCGCCCGTTCCTCGCCTTTGGTCAAGATCTGTAACAAAAAAAATGAATCAGGAAGCCAGGAAATCAGGAGAAAACAGAAAAGAAAATTTTCCTCACGCCACGCCTTTCCTGACTTCTTGGTTCCTTGATTTTTCATTTTGTTCCGCATGAAACGCATCCTTCCCGGTTTTCCGCTTACGCTCGGCTTTTCGGTGCTCTATTTGACACTGATTGTCCTGATCCCCTTTGCCGCGCTGGCCGCCAAGGCGTTCAGCGGCTCCTGGCAGCACCTCTGGGCGGTGGTGACTTCGCCGCGCGTGGTCGCTTCCTATGAACTGAGCTTTGGCGCGTCGCTGCTGGCTTCGATCATCAACGGCGTCTTCGGATTCATCACCGCCTGGGTGCTGACGCGGTACCGATTTCCAGGCCGACGGGTATTGGACGGGCTGGTCGATTTGCCCTTCGCGCTGCCCACCGCCGTGGCCGGCATCGCGTTGACGGCCCTCTACGCGCCCAACGGCTGGGTGGGAGCGCTTCTGGCAAAGATCGGCATCGCCGCCGCGTTCAACCGGCTGGGCATTTTGCTCGCGCTGGTGTTCATCGGTTTTCCCTTTGTGGTGCGGACTCTGCAACCGGTGCTGGCCGCGCTTTCGGAGGAAGTGGAGGAAGCTGCGGCGCTGCTTGGAGCCACGCGCTTTCAGACATTTCGGCGCGTCCTATTTCCTGCGGCGCTCCCGGCCTTACTCACCGGCATCACGCTCTCCTTTGGACGCGCCGTTGGGGAATACGGCTCGGTCGTATTCATCTCCGGCAACATTCCGTTCAAAACAGAGATCACGCCTCTGCTCATCGTGGCCAAGCTCGAACAATATGACTACCAGGGGGCGGCGGGAATCGGGCTCGTGATGCTCCTGGCTTCGTTCGGCATTTTGGCTCTGGTCAACGCCGTGCAATGGTGGAATGCCCGGCGAATCCATCCCACACACTGACCCCTTATGGCTGGAGCAATTCAAGACTTAACCACCGTGCGGCAAACAAAGGGGCCCCGGCGCGCCACCGAAGAGGGGCCGCTGGTTCGCTGGACGCTCATCCTCCTGAGCGTCGGGTTCTTCGCCGCATTTCTGCTGCTGCCCCTGGTTGCGGTATTTGCGGAAGGGTTCCGACGCGGGGCGGCACTCTATTTCCAGACGTTCGCCGATCCCGTAACACTGGATGCGATCAAGCTGACCTTGCTCACGGCGCTCATCGCCGTTCCCGCCAACACCCTCTTCGGAGTGGCGGCGGCGTGGGCGATCACGCGGTTTGAGTTTCGCGGCAAACAATTCTTTTCCACGCTCATCGACCTGCCGCTCTGGGTTTCCCCCGTCATTGGGGGGCTGGTCTACGTGCTCCTCTTCGGCTCGCAGGGAGTGCTCGGGCCGTGGCTGCAGGCCCACCATTGGCACATCATTTACGCCACGCCGGGGATTGTGATCGCCACGGTCTTTGTCACCTTTCCCTTCGTCGCGCGTGGGCTCATCCCCTTGATGCAGGCCCAAGGCGTGGCTGAGGAAGAGGCGGCGCTCACCCTGGGCGCGCGAGGCTGGCAGGTCTTCCTGCGTGTGACCCTGCCCAAGATCAAATGGGGGTTGCTCTACGGCGTCATTTTGGCCAACGCCCGCGCCATGGGCGAGTTCGGCGCAGTCTCCGTCGTCTCCGGGCACATCCGAGGGCTCACCAACACCGTGCCGCTCCAAATCGAGATCCTCTACAACGAATACGCCTTCGCGGCCGCCTTCGCGCTGGCCTCCCTGCTTTCGCTGCTGGCCCTGCTAACGCTGGGCGTGAAGACCTACGTCGAATGGCGCGCCCGCCAGCAACTTGAGCAATCGCAATCCTGATATTTCCAAACCACCCTTTTATGAGCATCCGTATTGAAGCTTTGAGCAAAAAATTTGCGGGCCACGTGGCCGTGCAGGACGCCTCCATTGAGGTCGGCACCGGCAAACTCGTCGCCCTGCTGGGGCCGAGCGGCTCGGGGAAAACCACGCTTCTGCGCCTGATCGCAGGCCTGGAGTTTCCGGATGCCGGGCAGGTCTTCTTCCACGGCGAGGAAGTGACGCAGAAGAACGCCTACGAGCGCCGGGCGGGTTTTGTCTTCCAGCACTACGCGCTCTTTCAGCACCTGAGTGTCTTCGATAACATCGCCTTCGGTCTGGAGGTGCGCCCGCGCGCCACGCGCCCCCCCAAAGCCGAAATTCGCGAACGGGTTCACTGCCTGCTCAAGCTGGTGCAACTCGACGCCTTCGCCAAGCGCTTCCCCGCGCAGCTCTCCGGCGGGCAGCGCCAGCGCATTGCGCTGGCCCGGGCGCTGGCCATCGAGCCGCGCGTGCTTCTTCTGGATGAACCCTTCGGCGCGCTCGACGCCAAAGTCCGCAAGGAACTCCGAGCCTGGCTCCGCCGCTTCCACGACGAAACGCACATCACCAGCCTGTTTGTCACCCACGACCAGGAGGAAGCGTTTGAGGTCGCCGACGAAGTGGTGATCCTCAACCACGGGCACATCCAGCAAATCGGCGCGCCGGGGCTTATCCAGCGCGAGCCCGCCAATGCCTTTGTGCAGGACTTCCTGGGCCTGGATTTCCAGATTTGAAATCCGAGATCCCTTTTAGCCAACGACAGCTTTTCGTAAAACGAGAGCGTTTTTAATTTTTCTGCAGCTGCGCTTTGCGGCGTTGCAAGCACCTTGAAGTAAGGGGCTTAAAGTGGTGGCTGGGCCCGGAATCGAACCGGGGGATTAGATACACGCCTTTGTATAAGTGCTTGTTTCTCTGAAGGAAGCCTATCTCGGAAAGTGCTGGAAAGTGCTGGATTTTCTCAGTTATTTTCCCAGCCATGCCGAGCCTCCATAAACGCCCCGAATCACCTTATTGGGTTGCCAGCTATCAGGACGCGAAGGGGCGCTGGCTGAAGAAGTCCACAAAGACCGCTGATCGCCCTTTAGAGCAATTTACCAAAAACTATAGCCGCGTCTTGGGGCGGCGAAGGCCGT
>JBAXQF010000050.1:0-17540 GCA_037131875.1 Verrucomicrobiota bacterium | reverse complement strand
CAACGTATCCGCCTCTATTTTACTCCCCGGTGTCTTTTTTCATTGAGCCAACACGCCCCCACCGCCTCCACCGGAGGAAAAGTGCAAAAGACAAGGTTCCCCTGTCTTCCATTACCAAATTGCATTGTGAAACCTGTGTTGGAGTGCTTAGCTGCGCAAAAGCACCCCGTATGATCTGGGGCCGCCTTTTCCGCTGGATACACGACCGATCGTTGAATAAACCGCTCGGCTAAAAGTCTATGAAATATCTTGCCTATATTCTTGCTCTGATGCTGCCCATCGGCTGCAGCCGCCAACCCGACCAATCGAACTCCGTATCGAACACCATTGAGAGCATCGAAACGCTACAAGTCATGGACGAGGGTGAGCCTGCGGTGGAGCTTACTATTTCTCAGCGCGTGAACCCTAAAGCTCCCGTGTATGTGGTGGGGATTCGTGAGAGTAAGTGGGAGAATCGTCTTCGTTGGGGCCTCGTCCATCAGACGATTGGCGACGATAGAGTGATCAGCTGCTTTCACATCAAACCCGTTGGGCAGACCAACGAGATCACGCTGAACAGAGATGACTTTGAGTGGTATCCGCAAGTCATCGGCTTTAAACCCGTGACGATTGTGTTCGAGAAAGCAAAACCCGATGGTGCAGCGAACGGGAGGCAACCGGTTGGCTCAGAGACAAACGGCCTTTAAGTGTATTTCAACACTTCCTCGATGGTCGTTTCCCCGTCGTAGATGCTGCGCAGGCCGTCCTGGCGCAGGGTTTGCATGCCGAGTTCGATGGCTTTTTGCCGCAAGACCACGCTCGGCGAACGCTCGTTGATGAGTTCGCGGATCGGGTCGGAGACGTGGAGGAGTTCGTAGATGCCTTTGCGGCCCTTGTAGCCGGTGTGGTTGCACGCTTCGCAGCCCTTGCCGTAGTAGAAGTTCTTGTCGCCGATGTCGTGCGGCGAGAGGCCGAGCTGGGAGAGCACGGCTTCGTTGGGTTCGTACGGCGTGCGGCACTTCTGGCAAATTTTGCGGATGAGCCGCTGGGCGAGCACCGCTTCGAGCGAGGCCGAGATCATGAACGGCTCCACGCCCATGTCGATCAACCGGGTGATGGCGCCGGGGGCGTCGTTGGTGTGCAGCGTGGTGAAGACCAAGTGGCCGGTGAGCGAGGCTTGGATGGAAATCTGGGCGGTTTCCATGTCGCGCGTTTCCCCCACCATGATGCGATCCGGGTCTTGACGCAAAAAGGCGCGCAGCACGCGGGGGAAGTCGAGCCCGATGCTTTCCTGGATGGGCACCTGGATGATCCCCTCGATGTCGTATTCCACCGGGTCCTCTGCGGTGAGGATTTTGGAGTCGATGGTGTTGATCTGGTTGATGCAGGCGTAGAGCGTGGTCGTCTTGCCCGAGCCGGTGGGGCCGGTCACGATGAAGATGCCGTTGGGCTTCTCGATGGTTTCCAGGATGTAGTTGTGGATGTATTCCGGCATCCCGAGCGCCTTGAGGCTCAGGTTGACGGTGGAGCGGTCGAGCACGCGGAGCACGACGCTTTCGCCGTATTGCGTGGGCAGGGAGGAGACGCGCAAGTCCACCGAGCGGCCTGCCGTGTTGAGCTGGATGCGTCCGTCCTGCGGGAGGCGGCGCTCGGCGATGTTCATGTTGGACATGACCTTGATGCGCGAGATCACCGGCAGGGCCAGTTGGATGGGCGGGGGGGCCATTTCGTAGAGCGCGCCATCCACGCGGTAGCGAATCTTGAACTCCTCTTCAAACGGCTCGAAATGAATGTCACTGGCCCGGTCGGCGATGGCTTGAGCCAGGATCAGATCCACATAGCGGATGATCTGGGTCGAGTTCGCCTCGGCTTCGATGGCCTTGAGATCCGTCCCGCTACTGCCAAACTCCACGTTTGAGCCAAGTTCGCTGAGCACTTCATCGAGGCTGCTGGAGTCCGCTCCGTAGCAGCGCTGGATGAGGTTCTGCACGTGCACGACGGAGGCGACCACGACGTAAATGTCCGTGCCGAGCGCAAAGCGGAGATCTTCCTGCACCTGGCTGTTGAGCGGGTCGATCAAGGCCAGGGTGATGGCGTTGCCGTTCATGCCAATGGGCAGCGCCCCGTGCATCCGCGCCAGTCCGCTGGGAACCATTGCAAGGATTTCCGAGGAGGGCTCAAACTCGGCCAGGTCGACATACTCCGTGCCGAGATAGGTGGCGACGGTTTGGTAAAACTGATCTTCGGTGACGAATCCGAAATCGACCATGATCTCGACGATGTTCTTGCCCGAGCTGAGGATTTCCGCGGTGATGTCATCGACCTGGCTGCGATCAATGATCTTCTGCTCCACGAAAATTTCGATGACTTGATTTGCGTTCATTGCAATGGGGGAAATGCGCTAGTTGGCGTCAGACATGGTGGCGGAGATGACTTCCTCCGCAGTGGTCATCCCGGAAAGCACTTTGCGCACGCCGTCTTCGCGCAGGGTGCGCATGCCGAGTTCGCGCGCGCGGCGGCGCAGTTCCACGGTGGAGGCGCCTTCGTTGATCATGTGGCGCACCTCGTCGTCGATCAGGAAAATCTCGAAAATGCCGAGCCGCCCCTTGTAGCCGAGCTTGCGGCAGGAATCGCACCCGACGGCGCGCATCACCGAGGCGGTCTCAATCTGCGAGCGTTCCAGGCGCAGGCCGCGCAGTTCGGCGTCGGTGAGTTCGTGCGGCGCTTTGCACTTCGGGCAGAGGCGGCGCACGAGGCGCTGGGCCACAATGGCGCGCACGGCGCTGGAGACCAGGAAGCGTTGCACGCCGATGTCCACCAGACGGGCCACGGCGCTCGGGGCGTCGTTGGTGTGCAGGGTGGAGAAAACCAGGTGGCCGGTGAGACTGGCGTTGATGGCGATGCCTGCCGTCTCCATGTCACGAATTTCCCCGATCATGATGATGTTGGGGGCCTGGCGCAACATGCTGCGCAGCGCGGCGGGGAAGGTCATGCCGATATCCGCGCTCACCTGCACCTGGTTGATGCCGTTCATCTGGTATTCCACCGGGTCTTCCACGGTGATGATCTTGCGATCCGGGCGGTTGATGTAGTTCAGGCAGGCGTAGAGCGTGGTGGATTTGCCCGACCCGGTGGGGCCGGTCACCAAAATGATGCCGTCAGGCAGTTGGAGGAGCTGCTCAAAAACCGCCTGGTCGTCGCTCAAAAAGCCGAGCTGCGGCAGGCCAAGCTGGAGCCCCGTTTTGTCGAGGATACGCATGACCACGCTTTCGCCGTGGTTGGTGGGAATGGTGGAAACGCGCAAATCGAGCTGGCTCTTGCCGATCTTGACCTGGATGCGCCCGTCCTGCGGCAGCCGTTTTTCCGCGATGCTCATCGAGCCGGTCATGATCTTGAGGCGGCTGACGATTGCGTGCTGGAGCTTCTTGGGCGGGCTCTGCATCTCGTGCAAAACGCCGTCCACGCGGAAGCGCACGCGGAAGCTCTTTTCCAGCGGTTCGAGGTGGATGTCGCTGGCCCGCATCTTGTAGGCTTCCATCAGGAGCATGGTCACCAGCTTGATGATGGGTGCGTCGGTCTCGGCGCCTTCACCCTCGCCGATCTCGATGTCGGCTCCGGGCGCGGTTTCTTCAATGCCGTAATACTTCTGGAGGGCGGCCTGGATTTGATCCGGCGCGGCGCACACCCATTCCACATCCCGCCCGATCATGTGCGTGACGGCGTCGAACGTGTCGAAATTGAGGGGGTCGCTGGTGGCCATCATCAGCCCCATTTCCACGTTGGCGATGGGAACCACCTTGTAACGGCGCGCGACTTCCAGCGGCACGATGTCGATGACATCCTGCGCAATGGCCATCTGGGAGAGATCGACATACTCCATGCTGGAGTGGGTCGCCAGCGCCCGGAGCACATCATTGCGGGAAACGGACTCCCGGGAAATCAGGGACTCGACGACGCTTTGGCCCGGTTTGGCTTCCGCTTTGGCCTCCTCCACCTGTTCTCGGGTGACGAGGCAGGTATCCAGGAGAAGCTCAATGATGTAATCTTCGTTGTTTGTCACAGGGGAAAAGAAGGTGAAACCCGGTAAAACTAGGGGTGAGCCGGGGGGATGTCAATGGTGCGCCGCCGGAAGTGTTGCTATGGGAAACTCCTAGACCCTTCCCCGGAACGCCAGCAAACGCAGCCCATTGAGGCATACGAGCACCGTGCTGCCTTCATGCCCCACCACGCCCAAGGTGAGCGGCAGGTGGAAACCGAGCGCCGAGATGATGAGCAAAAAGATCACCGACAGGGCAAAGCCGAGGTTTTGCCAGATCACGCGCCGGGCTTTGCGGGCGATGGAGATGGCGAAGGCGACATTGTGCAGGTTGTCGCTCATCAACACCACGTCGGCGGTTTCCATGGCCACGTCCGTCCCTGCGGCTCCCATGGCGATGCCGACATTGGCCAGCGCGAGCGCAGGCGCGTCGTTGACGCCGTCGCCAATCATCGCCACCGGGCCGATTTTCTTGAGTTCCTTGATCACGCGCACTTTGTCCTCCGGCAACAAATCGGCATGCACCTCGTCCACGCCCGCCTGTTTGCCAATGGCCGCCGCGACGCGGTGATTGTCTCCGGTGAGCATGACCACGCGCTGGATGCCGATGGCCTTGAGCCGCGCGACGACTTCCGACGCGCTGGCCCGCAACACGTCGGCGATGGCAATGGCTCCCAGGAGAGTGCCGCCCTCGCCGTTCGGAAGCTCGCCCACCAGCACGCATGTCTTCCCCTCGCTCTGGAGCGCCTCGACGGCGCGTTCCGTTTGCTCGCACCGGGTTACGCGCAGATTTTCAAAAAAACGCGGGCTGCCGATGACAATGCGCCGCCCGTTGACGAGGCCCGTGGCGCCATTGCCGGAGACGGATTGGAAGTCTGCGCAATGGGGAATCTCCAGCCCGCGCCCTGCCGTTTCCTCGACAATCGCACGCGCCAGCGGGTGCTCGGACTTGGCTTCCACGGCGGCGGCGAGTTGGAGCAGTTCGCAGACGCCGCTGGCCAAATTGCCGTCCAGATGAACCGCCGTTCCGTTGGCCACCGTGTCGGTGATGCGCGGCTTGCCTTCGGTGAGCGTGCCTGTTTTGTCAAAGGCGACCACTTTGACCGTGGCGGTGCGTTCCAGGTGTGCGCCCCCCTTGAAGAGCACGCCGCGCCGTGCCGCGCCGCCAATGGCGGAGAGGATGGAGGCCGGGGTGCTGATGATGAGCGCGCAGGGCGAGGCCACCACCATGACGGTCATCGCCTCCAGAAAAATCACGTGAAAGGGCTTGTGGGGAACCAACGTGGGCAGCATTTCCGCAAGCAGGAGCGGCGCAAAGATCAGCAGCAGCGTGAAAAGGATCACTCCGCAGGCGTACCATTGCTCGGCCCGGTCGAGGAAACGCTGCGTCTCGGCTTTCTCGCTCTGCGCTTCCTCCACCATGCGGATGAGTTTCTCGATGGTGGAATCCTTCGCCAGTTTGGCCACGCGAATCTCCAGCCCGCCGCTCTGGTTGATGGTGCCTGCGAACACGGTGTCGCCCGCTTTTTTGTGAACCGGCATGGATTCCCCGGTGACGGAGGCCTGGTCGATGGCGCTGGAGCCTTCGACGATCTCGCTGTCGAGCGGGATCGCCTCGCCGGGCCGCACGAGCACAATGTCGCCCACCACCAACTCTTCCACGGGCAGGAGCACCGTTTCGCCATTGCGCCGCGTGAGCGCCTTTTCGGGCCGCAGCTTCATGAGCGAGTTGATCGCCTTGCGGGTGCGGTCGATGGCATACTCCTGGAGCACATTGGAGAGGGAGAAAAGGAAGAGGAGCGTCGCCCCTTCCAGCGGCGCGCCAACATAGGCGGCCCCGAGCGCCGCGAGCACCATGAGCAGATCGACGTCAATGGTGCGTTCCTTGAGCGACTGGATGCTCGCCAGCACGCCAAACGTGCCGCCGGTGAGGTAGGCGATGAGGTAGCAGATGTTGGAAACCATCGTGCCTTTTCCTGCAACAAAGCCTGCCACAGTGAACACCAGGCACAACACGGTGAACATCGCTTCGATGCGATCTGTGCGCAGCCCGGCTGCCGACTCTTGTGCGGTAATCTGCGAGACCTTGGCCCCCGTCGCTTCCACCTGTGAGACGACCTCCTCGGGCGTCAGCAGCGCGTCATTGTAAGTCACCGTCATCACGCCGCCGATGAACGTCGCCGTCGCGCGCCGCACCCCGGGAATCGCTTCCGCCTTGCGTTCAAATTTGATGGCGCAGGCCTCGCAAGCCCGTCCGTGCAGCCGCATAAGGCATTTTTCAAGATGCTCGCTACTATCGGCAGCCAGACGGCTGGCCACTTCGCGGATCGACTCGTCGGTGATAACGGTGGGATCGTAGTCCAGCGTCACCGACTGTTTTTCAGCATCCACGGAAGCGCGAAGCACCCCCTCGGGCACCTCGACAGGGGGAGGCGGAGTGGGTTCGTGGCAACAGGCGTCCTGCGGTTTTTCGGTCTCGTTCATGGGTGATAATCAGTAATTTCGCACTTCCTACGCAAAAAACAGGCGGGTGTGGACAAGAAAACGCAGGGAAAGGGAAAATGAACTCGGGAATCAGTCTCAATAGGGTTCTCTTACGCAGAGAAAAGTGGGGGAAAGGACTCGCGCAAAGAACGCGAAGGACGCAAAGGGGAAACGGTAGGGACGGCACTTGTATCTTCGGAATCTGAAAGAATTTGCCCTGCGCGGGTTTCGGGTTTAACACTTCCTTAACAATTTCCCGCGCCCTCCCACATAAACCCTTAACAGAGCCGGTTTTTACTTGCCTGTAGACCGCCTCCGGTTTTTGAAAAACTCCCTATGAAGGCTCTCCTTTTCGCTCTCCTTCTTGGCACGGCCCTTGGCCCTGTTTGGGCTGGGGAAGCGCAGCCGACTTTCGAGGCGAAGCCGGGAGCGGCGCTTCTTCCAAACCGGATCGACCAAATGGTATTCGCGCGGCTGCGTTCATTGGGGGTTGCACCGGCCAACCTTTGCTCCGATGCCGTGTTTCTCCGGCGCGTTTACCTGGATGTGCTCGGCACGCTGCCCACGGCAGAGGAGGCGAAAACATTCCTCGACAGCCCCAGCCCTTCCAAACGCGCGGAATGGATTGAGCAGGTTCTGGCGCGGGATGAGTTTGCGGATTACTGGGGCATGAAATGGTGTGATCTGCTGCGCGTGAAATCCGAGTTCCCCGTCAATCTCTGGCCCAACGCGGCGCAGGCTTACGACCGCTGGATTCGCACGGCCATCAAGCAGAACATGCCCTACTCGCGCTTTGCCC
Organism: Verrucomicrobiota bacterium; assembly: GCA_037131875.1. Taxonomy (GTDB): domain Bacteria; phylum Verrucomicrobiota; class Verrucomicrobiia; order Chthoniobacterales; family Chthoniobacteraceae; genus UBA695. The sequence goes on along the minus strand of JBAXQF010000050.1, from coordinate 10,242 downwards.
GGGAGCTTTTGACCTCCAACGGCAGCAACTTCCGCGTGCCGCAGGTGAACTTCTATCGCTCGGCGGGAAGCCGCGACCCCAAAGCCATTGCGCGCGCCGTGGCGTTGACGTTCATGGGCGAGCGCACCGATCAATGGCCGGAAGCCAGGCGGGCGGGCCTGGCTGCGTTCTTCTCGCAGATCGGCTTCAAGAGCACCGGGGAGTGGAAGGAGGAGATTGTCTGGTTCTCCGGCATGGACGATGGCCGTTTGGGAAATGCAACCCCGAGGCTCCCGGACGGCACCGAGCCGGAGATTCCCGAAGGCAAAGACCCGCGCGAGGTTTTCACGGATTGGTTGCTCACCTCCAAGAACTCTCCCTTTGCGCGCAATGCGGCCAACCGCGTCTGGTTCTGGCTGATGGGGCGGGGAATGGTGCAGGAGCCCGACGACTTTCGCCCCGACAACCCCCCCAGCAACCCGGAACTGCTCGCCTACCTCGCCCAGGAGTTGGTGGCCTCGCAGTATGATCTCAAGCAACTGTACCGGCTGATCCTGAACTCCAACACCTACCAACTCTCCTGCATTCCCGCTTCCACCAAGCCCGCAGCCGAGGCCAACTTTGCCTTCTATCCCCTGCGGCGCCTGGACGCCGAGGTGCTCATTGATGCGATCAACCAGATCACCGGGGGGACGGAGGAGTATTCGAGCATGATCCCCGAGCCGTTCACCTGGGTGCCGGTGGACAAGCGTTCCATCGCCCTGCCCGACGGCAGCATCAGCAGCGCGTTTCTCGATCTCTTTGGGCGTCCTTCGCGGGATACCGGGCTGCTGAGCGAGCGCGCGAACCGCCCCACGGCGGCCCAGCGCCTGCACCTGCTGAATTCGAGCCACATCCTGAAAAAAATCACCTCCAGCGCGAAGTTGCGCGCCCTGTTCCGCCCGGATCAGCCTTTGAGTGAGGGGGTCGCGCAGCTCTACTTGACGATCCTTTCCCGCTACCCCACCGAGGCGGAGTTGCAAGCCTTGAAAACCTACAGCGAAACCGGTGAAGCCAAGGGAGAGCAAGCGCTGTTTGACGTGGCCTGGGCTCTCATCAACAACACCGAGTTTCTTTACCGACACTAAAAAGCCATGAACACGCATCCCTTCTCCCATCGCCTCGGCGAGCCGATTTCGCGGCGTCAGCTTTTGCGGTGCGGCTCCATGGCCGCAGTGGGGCTTTTGTTGGGCAAACGGCTCGGTTCCGCCGCGCCCCTGGCCGCATCCGCCGCGCCGCCCCAGGCGAAAGCCAAGGCGGTGATCCAAATCTGGATGTGGGGCGGCCCTTCGCATCTGGACACTTTCGATCCGAAGCCGGACGCGGGGTATGACTACTGCGGGCCCTTGAACAGACCGCTCTCGACGAACGTAGACGGCATGGTTCTCAGTGAACTGATGCCCGAACTGGCCAAGCAGGCGGACAAGTTTTCGCTCATCCGGGGGATGACGCACGGCAACAACGGGCACGAGACCGCAGCCTACATGGTGCAGACCGGGCATGCCGAGGGGGAGCGCCTTGTCTATCCCTCCATGGGCGCGGTGGTCTCCCTCTTCAAGGGATACGAAGGGGGCTACACTGGGCTGGTTCCGCCCTACATCGTCCTGACTCAGCCCCAGGGGCGCTTTTCGGAAGCCGGTTTCCTCGGGCCGCGCTACAAACCTTTTGCCACCGGGGGCGATCCCAACCGGTTGCCCTTTGCGGTGCAGGGGATTGTGGCGGATGGGATTTCCAGCCGCCGCCAGGGGGAACGGCGCAATCTGCTCCATCAACTCGACTCGCTTGGCAACACGCTCAAAGGCAATCCCCAGCTCGTGGAATTTGCCCATACGGAAGAGACCGCCTATGACATGATCCTGGGGGATGGCGCCAAAATCTTCGACCTCACCACCGAACCCGCAGGAATGCGGGAGTGGTATGGCACCAACACCTTCGGCCAATCGTGTCTGGTCGCCCGTCGACTGGTCGAGAACGGGGTGCGTTTTATCACAATCAACTTTGGCGGATGGGACACCCATAAGCAGAATTTCCAGGAGATGCGCCGGAAAGTGCCTGATCTCGACAAAGGGCTTGCGGCGCTGCTGGTGGATCTGAGCGCGCGCGGCTTGCTTGAGAGCACGATGGTCTGGTGCGGCGGCGAGTTTGGCCGGACGCCCAAGGTCGACTGGAGCGCTCCTTGGAATGGCGGGCGCGGCCATTGGGGAAAGGTTTTTTCCTCGCTGATCGCCGGAGGGGGCTTCCAGGGAGGGCACGTGGTGGGAGCTTCGGACGCGCGTGGCGAGGAGCTTAAAGAACGCCCGGTTTACCCGTGGGATTTGCTCGGGAGCATGTATGAGCAACTTGGGATCGACCCCGACGGTGCATTCCCCCGCGTGGCCGAGGGCGCGGCGCGGATTACGCAACCCCTCACCGAGGGGATCAAGTCCGGCGGACGCCTCAGGGAGATCATGTGAAGGGGCACATTGTGAAAATTCAAAACACCCCGCAACTGCGTTCCAACCTCTCGCTCAAAATATTCGTCTTATTCCTTGCCGCGTTGGTATTGGGCGTGCCTGCGCTCCAGGCGCAGCAGCGCAAGAACGTGCCCCACATCGGCTACGTTTTTCCGGCGGGCGTGCAGCGGGGCACAACGTGCGAGATTGTGGTGGGCGGGCAATTCATGCAGGGAGCCCAGGATTTGCTGGTGTCCGGCAGCGGGGTGAAGGTGACGGCTCTCAAATATAGAAAACCGCTCTCCGGGAAACGGGCTTCGGAATTGCGCGACTACATCCAGGAAGCCCGCAAGAAGGCCGCAGAGGAGAAGGAGACGCCCGTCAGCTTGAAGCGTTTTGATCTGGACGGGGGGATCACCCGGATTCTCCAGGATGCCGGGGCGACGGAGGATGAAATCATGGGATTCATGGAACTGCGCAAGCAACGCAACGATCCCAAGCGCCAGCCGAATATTCAAATTTCCGAGACGGTGACGCTGACTGTGGAGGTGGCTGCGGACGCGCCCACGGGCCCGCGTGAGGTGCGGGTTTTTTCCCCGTCGGGCCTCTCCAATCCACTCGCCTTTTGCGTGGGCCGCCTTCCAGAGCAGCGCAAGCCGGGGCCGCTGGGGAAGGCCATTGACACCGCCATGCAAGTGGCGTTGCCGACGGTGCTCAACGGCCAGATTTTGCCGGGAGAGGTGGATCACTACGCATTTCAAGCCCGGCGGGGAGCCCGCTTGGTGATCGTCGTGCAAGGCCGGGACTTGATCCCCTATCTTGCGGATGCGGTTCCCGGCTGGTTCCAGCCGGTGGTGGCGCTCTATGATGCAAAGGGCCGGGAGGTCGCCTATGCCAACGACTACCGTTTCAGCCCTGATCCCGTGCTCTGCTTTGAAGTGCCCGAGGAGGGCGCATACCTCCTGGAACTCAAGGATGCCCTTTACCGGGGCCGCGAGGATTTTGTCTACCGCGTCACCGTCGGCGAGATCCCGTTTGTGACAGGGATTTTCCCGTTGGGCGGGCGGCGGGGAACTCCCTGCGCAGTGGATGTGTTTGGGTGGAATCTCCCGCGCACCCGCGCCATTGTGGCGGCCTCGGAGAGGGAGGGGATGCATCGCGTGGAGGAACTCAGCAACGGATTCATCGTGGGCGATGTCGCATTTGCCAGCGACAGCCTGCCTGAAATCAGGGAAAAGGAGCCCAACAACGACGCCAAAGAAGCCCAGCAGGTGACGCTCCCGGTGATTGTCAACGGCCACATCAACGCGCCGGGGGACGTCGATGTTTTCGCCTTTTCATGCAACGCCGGGGACAAGGTGGTTGCGGAAGTCGTTGCGCGTCGGCTCAACTCTCCGTTGGATTCCTTTCTCAAAATCACCGACGAGACCGGGTTGCAGATCGCTTTCAATGATGACAGGGATGACAAAGGCAGCGGTTTGATCACGCACCAGGCGGATTCCTACCTCACCTTCACGGCTCTGGCGAGCGGGCGCTATTTTCTCACCCTCGGGGACGCCCAGCACATGGGGGGGGCGGATTACAGTTACCGCCTGCGCATCAGCCCGCCGCAGCCCGATTTCGCCGTGCGCCTCGTCCCCTCCAGCCTCAATGCGCAACCCGGCGCCACAGTGCCCGTGACGGTGTATGCGTTGCGCAAAGACGGTTTTCTGGGAGATATCACGCTGGCTTTCAAAGATGCGCCCAAAGGATTCCTGTTGCAGGGCGGATGCATTCCCGGCGGGCAGAACAAGGTGCGCGCCACCGTCACCTTTCCGCCGACCGCAATCGCCCGGCCCGTGCCTCTTGAGATGGAAAGCCGTGCCGTGGTGGATGGGCGCGAGACGGTGCGCCCGGTTGTGCCTGCGGACGACATGCTCCAGGCCTTCATCTATCATCACCTCGTGCCCGCAACCGCGATGTATGCGGCTTCAGGGGGTGGTTTCCTGCGCGGCGCATTCCCGCGGGTTCCTACGGAGCCGGTGGTGCTTGTGCCGGGAGGCGTTTCGCCCATTGTGATCGATCCTCTGGGACGGGCTCCCCAGAATACAGATGAACTCAAGTTGCAGTTGAGCGATCCACCTGAAGGTTTCAGTGTCGAGGGCGTTTCTGTAACACCGGCAGGGTTGACCGTTTCCGTGCGGACAAGCGCAAAGGCTAAACCGGGGCTGCGGGGAAACCTCCTCTTTGAAGCCTTCATGGAGCGGACACCGCCCCCAGGGAAAGACGGCAAGAAGGGCGAAAAAAACCGATGGCCCATCGGCCTCCTGCCTGCCATCCCTTTCAAAGTGGCAGGAAAGTGACAGAGTAGAGCGATTGACCAATCGGGATTGGTTGATATGTTCATAAGTGCATGTCCTCCATCGTCAAATCGCTCAAACTCCTGGCGGATTCCACCCGGCTGCGTCTGTTGCTGCTCTTGGGCGAGGAGGAGCTTTCCGTGGCGGAAATTCAGGAGATCCTGGGGATGGGCCAGAGCCGCATCTCCAGCCACTTGGCCCAGCTCAAGGCGGCGCGCCTGGTGTTTGACCGGCGCGCGGGCAAGAATATCTATTACGGCCGGGCGGGCCATCACGACGGGCCGTTTAAGGAGATCATCGCGGCCAGCGCGGGAGACATCCCGGAGGCGGCGCACGACCGCGCGGCCTTGAATCTCATCCGCAAAAAACGCCAGGACACGGCGCGCGAATATTTCAACAAACTGGCGGGGAGATTTGGACGCAGCTACTGCCCGGGGCGTTCCTGGAAAGGCTTCGCGCACATGCTGCTGGCGATGATCGGCCCGATCACCGTGGCGGATCTCGGCGCAGGCGAGGGAACGCTCTCGCAACTCATGGCGCGCAGGGCCAAAGCAGTGATCGCCGTGGACAACTCGGAGAAAATGGTCGAGTTCGGTGCGAACCTGGCGCGTGAGCACGGGTTTTCCAATTTGGAATACCGCCTGGGGGACATTGAGGAGCCGCCCATTGCGGAGGCGAGCGTCGATCTTGCCCTCTTGAGCCAGGCGCTCCACCACGCCGGGAGCCCCGCGCGCGCCATCGCCGCCGCCCACCGCATCCTCAAGCCGGGCGGGCGCATCGCCGTGCTCGACCTGCTGGCGCACCAATTTGAGAACGCCCGGGAGATGTATGCCGATCTCTGGCTCGGCTTCACCGAGGTGCAGCTCGATACCATGCTCCGCGAGGCGGGTTTCCGGGAGGTGGACATCAGCGTGGTGGATCGGGAAACGGAGGCCCCGTATTTCCAGACGGTCTTTGCCACCGGCGTAAAGTGAGGCCTGTGGATCGATTGTGCTTGAACTGATCCCCCAAAAAAATTCATTCACTCCATGATTCAACCAAACGACGTTATTCTTTTTTAAGGCGACTCCATCACGGATTGCCATCGCTCGCGTGAAGTCGCAGACCCAAACAACCGGTATGACATTCATGCCTTGGGTTGCGGCTATGCCAAAATGGTTTCCGCTGAATTGTTGATTCAACGGCCCGGCGACAACCTTACGTTCCTCAACCGCGGCATCAGCGGCAATCGGATCGTGGATCTCTATGGCCGCATCAAGTTGGAATGCATCAACCTCAATCCCAACCTGATCAGCGTTCTCATTGGCGTGAACGACACCTGGCACGAGTTTTCCCGCAAGAACGGCGTGGAGGTGCCCAAATTTGAGCGGCTCTACCGGGCTTTTTTGACGGAAATCCGCGAAGCTCTGCCCGCCGTGAAGTGCGTGATCTGCGAGCCGTTCGTTTTGAAATGCGGCGTCGTCACCGATGAATGGGTTGCCGAGATGGATCAGCGGCGCGCACAGGCGCCAAGCCTGTATTCGCTGGGGCTTGCGCCCGTCCAGCGGCGGAAGGCGGTGGAGAAAACGCTTGGCTCCGCATAGCCGCACGCCTGCGCGATGGCTTGGATGCTCATTTGCGTTGTCTGTAGCAGCGTCTCCGCGCGCTCCTGCCGCAGCTTTTGCAGGTAGAGCGCCGGGCTGGTGCCGCAGGCGCTTTGCATGGCGTTTTCCAGCGAACGGCGCGACATTCCGGCGATGCGGCAAAGATTGGAGACCGGCAGCGGTTGATCCAAATTGCTGCGCGCATAGGCAAGCGCGCGCGCCAGGCCCGTGGGGGAGCGCAGGCTGCTCTTGCGCTCGTGGAGCAGCCCGGCAGGCTGCGGAAAACGGGCCTCGCCCGCATTCTCCCCCTCGTCGATCTGTTTCAGAAGCCACTGTACGGCAAGCCGGCCGAGTTCCCGTCCCGGCAATTCATAGCTGGAGAGGGGAATGCCCGCGTAGAGCGATTCCAAGCGGACGTTGCCCACGCCGATCACCGCCATCTCCTCGGGAATGCGCCAGCCCAGCTCGCGCGCGGCCAGAACGGCGAAACGGGCCAGCCGGTCGGACGCGGCGAAAAGGCCCAAGGGACGCGGCTGGGGGCGGAGAAACTCGCGGATTTGCGCCACCGACGTGCCGCTGGATTGCTTGCAGCCGCAAGAAAGCGCGCCGACAAAGCCTTCAAAGAGCTCATTGGAGGCAAACTGGCCGGGAGCGCCGATAAAGGCGAATGCCTCCGCTCCGTTGCTCCGAAGCGACTGAGCCGCGCCCCGGCCCATTGCGGCATAATCGGGGGTGATGTCCGCCACCGTGTCCATGTGCGAGCACTGGGCCAGTTGCACCACCTTCACCCCGTGGACGCACAGGGTTTGCACCCAGGCGTCGCTCACAAAATCGCCAATGGCTCCCGCAAGCTCCTTCATCTCGGCAAGCTGGCGCAGAATCCCCTCGTAGCCTCCGGTCAGAACCAGGATTTCCCATTGCTGCCCCGGCCCCACCTCCTCGCGAATGCCGTCAAGCACCGCCAACTCCGTCTCCGTAATGGTAGGAAAGGTTACGGCCACCACGTGCCGACGGGAATTGCTGAGGGCGGCCATCTTTTCCATTGTTTGCGCAAATTATAAAGCGATATTTGCGCGTTTGCGCAATGACAAAGGCAAAAAGTTCCACTTAAATGCCCCCCATGAAGAAAGCACTCATCACAGGCATCACCGGTCAGGACGGCTCTTATCTGGCAGAATTGCTCTTGCAAAAAGGCTATGAAGTCCATGGCGTGATCCGCCGTGCTTCCTCTTTCAACACCAGCCGCATTGACCACATCTACAACGACCCGCATGCCAAGGGGAACCTTACGCTGCACTACGGCGATCTGGCCGACTCCGTGCAGATGGTCAAATTGCTTTATGATTTGAAGCCGGACGAAATCTACAACCTCGGGGCGCAGAGCCACGTGCGGGTTTCCTTCGACATCCCGGAATACACCGGCGACGTCACCGGGTTGAGCGCCGTGCGTCTGCTCGAAGCGGTGCGTGAGGCCGGGTTGACCCGCGATGTCCGTTTCTACCAGGCCTCCTCCTCGGAGATGTTTGGCAAGGTGCACGAAGTGCCGCAGCGGGAAACCACGCCCTTTCATCCCCGTTCACCCTATGGCTGCGCCAAGGTGTTCGCCTACTGGCTCACGGTCAACTACCGCGAAGCCTACAACCTGCATGCCTCCAACGGCATCCTTTTCAACCATGAGAGCCCGCGCCGGGGTGAAACCTTCGTCACCCGCAAGATCACCCGCGCCGCCACCCGCATCAAGATGGGCCTCCAGGACGAGCTTTTCCTTGGCAACCTCGACGCTCAGCGCGACTGGGGCTATGCCAAGGAATACGTCGAAGTGATGTGGCTGATGCTCCAGCAGGATCAGCCCGATGACTACGTTTGCGCCACCGGCGAGACCCACACCATCCGCGAGTTCTGCCAGGAGTGCTTCGGGCTGCTCGGTCTCGATTGGGAAAAATACGTGAAATACGACACCCGCTACGAGCGTCCCAGCGAGGTCGAACTCTTGATCGGCGATCCCGCCAAGCTCAAAAAGCAGATCGGCTGGGAGCCCAAAACGAAGTTCAAGGATCTCGTGCGCATCATGACCGAGGCCGACCTGGAACTCGCCCGCCGCGAGCTCGCCTACAGCGGGATTGACGGCAAGTAACAGCCGAACCCATGAAACTGACTCCTTCCACGCGCATTTACGTTGCCGGGCATCGCGGCATGGTGGGTTCCGCCATTGTCCGGGCGCTGCAAGCTCGCGGGCTTGAGAACCTCATCCTGCGCACCCGCAAGGAGCTTGATCTCTGCGACGGCGCCGCTGTCCGCAGTTTCTTCGCCGAGGAGAAACCGGAGGTGGTCGTGGTGGCGGCGGCCCGGGTGGGAGGCATTCACGCCAATAACACCTACCCTGCGGAGTTCATCCACGAGAACCTCGCCAGCGCCCACAACGTCATCCATGAGGCATGGAAACATGATGCCAAGCGCCTGCTCTTCTTGGGCAGCTCCTGCATCTACCCCCGCGAAGCGCCCCAGCCGATGACCGAGGAGTGCCTGCTCACCTCGCCGCTGGAGCCGACCAACGAAGCCTACGCCATCGCCAAGATCGCGGGCTTGAAGCTCTGCCAGTATTACCGCAAGCAATACGGCGTCCTCTTCCACTCGGCGATGCCGACGAACCTCTACGGCCCCGGCGACAACTACCACCCGGAGAACTCCCACGTCCTGCCCGCGCTGCTGCGGCGCTTCCACGAGGCCAAGCAGAGCGGAGCCTCCGCCGTCACCCTCTGGGGTACAGGCATCGCCCGGCGCGAATTCCTGCACGTGGACGACCTCGCCGCCGCCCTGCTCACCCTGCTGGAAATTGAAAACCCGCCGGACTGGATCAACGCCGGTTCCGGCTCGGACATCTCCATTGCGGAACTCGCGCAGGCGATTGCGCGCGTCACCGGGTTTGAGGGCAATCTGGCATGGGACGCCTCCAAGCCCGACGGCACCCTGCGCAAATTTATGGACAGCTCCAAGCTCCTGGCCACCGGCTGGAAGCCCAAGTATGATTTGGAAAGCGGCATCCGCCACACCTACGCCGACTTTGTGAGCCGTCTCGGCGCTGCCGAACTCCGGCAGCGCTAGAGCAATTTACCAAAAACTATAGCCGCGTCTTGGGGCGGCGAAGGCCGTTGCAAACCGTTTGTCCCTTGGGCTGTGTTTACAAACACAGCCGCTGCGGGCCAAGCCGCCTTGCACCAGCCTTCGGCGCTCCCAAGCCACTGGCCACATTTTTTTGTAAAATGCTCTAAATGGAAGAAGCGGGAAGTCGTTTCGGATCGGCCAACGGGGCCGAAGGATCGGAGATCGACGGTTCTTACCCTTGAGGAGGAAGCCGTCGTTGTTGCATTCCGCAAGCACACCCTGCTGCCATTGGATGACCGCCTCTATTCATTACAGGCGACGATCCCTCATTTGACCCGATCCTCACTGCACCGCTGATTGCAAAGGCATGGCATATCTCGTCTGCCTGAAATCGAAGGCAGCAAGCCCGGCAGGAAAAAATTCAAATCTTATCCGATTGGATACTTTCATATCGACATCGCTGAGGTGCAGACCGCCGAAGGCCGTTTATACCTCTTCGTGGCCATAGACAGGACATCAAAATTTGCCTTCGTGCAGTTGCATCAGCAGGCCACGCGACGTATGGCCGGTGATTTTCTGAGGGCTCTGATCCAATCCGTTCCTTACAAAACCCACACCGTTTTGACTGACAACGGAACCCACTTCACCACCCCTGGGTGCAGGCGCTCGGCAGCGTCGGACATCAAGGAAGCTCTTGCCCGCGGTGAGTGCTTCCGGGCTCACTCCTTCGAACGGGCCTGCGCCCAGAACGACATCGACCATCGCTTA
>JBAXQF010000049.1:0-17630 GCA_037131875.1 Verrucomicrobiota bacterium | reverse complement strand
TGGGTTCAGAACGTCGCGAGACAGTTCGGTCCTTATCCGCTGTGGGCGCAGGAGATTTGAGGGGTTCATACCTTAGTACGAGAGGACCGGGTATGACGAACCACTGGTGTTCCAGTTGTCGTGTCAACGGCATTGCTGGGTAGCTATGTTCGGAAAGGATAAGCGCTGAAAGCATCTAAGCGCCAAGCCTATCCCAAGATGAGATCTCCCTGAAGGGTCGTGGTAGACCACCACGTTGATAGGTGACGGGTAAAAGCATGGTAACATGTTCAGCTCAGTCATACTAATATCCCGTTCGGCTTGATCATTTACTTTTCTAACACACCGTCGCGCAGCTTTTAAGCACTGCGCGACGGTAGCTAGAGATTATTTTTCTTCGCGGAAATCGAAATTTTGTATTGAAACCTGTATGTAGATGTCAGAGAATCCACAAAGTTCTTTGATAGAAAATGTTGGCAGCTGATTGTCCCTAGAAATCTGGCGGATTTGAGTGCGGTTTGACCCCCTAGAAGGCGTTAAAACCTACCCCCCAATCAAATCTGAGTTCAAGTCCGCTAGATTTCTGGTGACCTTAGCGCAGTGGCCCCACCCGTTCCCATTCCGAACACGGAAGTGAAACGCTGCAGCCCCGATGGTAGTGCATCTATAGGTTGTGCGAGAGTAGGACGTTGCCAGTTTTATGACCCCCGGTTGTTGAAAAACGACCGGGGGTCTTTTTTTGTGCGCGTCTCTTTCGCTTTGACCTGCACGAAAGACGCCGGTTCCAATGTGTGCCTGACAGGAAGTCTCGCCCGTCCCCATTTGCTGTTTTCCCCCCGGATCTACGCGAATCATCTTTCTGCTTTTGCTCTGCATTTCCGGGTGCTCGTGGCTGCCCCGGCCAATCCCAAATCGCTTGCCAGCGTTTTTACCGAGCACGGGGTGCTGCTAGGGAATTATTCTTTGTCGGTCGCTCGGGTTTGCGAATCCAGTCTGTCACAGCCCGAGGGGGTATTCCCTTATGGGTGGCGTGGGTTGACTGCCCGTTTTACTCGTCGCGTAGAGTGCTTCAGAGGCCTTCAGAGGCCTTCGGAGGCCTGCACAAAAAGCACCACCGGCCCCTTGGCTGGAGTTTTTTATACACAGAAAGCGGAAAAGGCGATGGGGCTTTCCGGTCGCAAGAAAACTTTATTTTCAGAGTAAATTGCGGTGTTTTGGATCGAAAAAACCAAGTTGGCACGGGTGCTGCTAAAGGCGGCGGTGAGGTTGTGCTTGCAAGTGCAGGCCGCTCAAAAAACCGAACCATCAATCCATAAAATGTATAAACTCAAAAACATCCTAGCGCGCTTGGCGTGTGTCGGAGCACTCGCCGCGTTGGTGGCCGGTTCCGCCGTCACCAGCGTTGCCGAAGAAACCAAAGCAGCTCCTGTTCCCACGCTTGAACAACGTGTGGCCGGGCTGGAAGCCTACCTCACCAACAGTGACCCCACCGTGCCGCTGAAAACCGCGAAGGACAAGGACGGCAACCCGGCGATCCCGGACGGCCTCACCACTCCTTCGGTCGGAACCTCCGGCCCCGGGCATAACGCCTGGATGATGACTTCCAGCGCGTTGGTGCTCTTCATGACCCTGCCCGGTCTGGCCCTCTTCTACGGGGGCTTGGTGCGGCGCAAGAACGTCCTCTCCGTGCTCGCGCAATGCTTGGGCATTACGGGGCTCGTGACCATCCTCTGGTGGGCCGTTGGCTACAGCTTTGTGTTTGCCAAGGGAACCCTTGGTTACGAAGGCTCCACGTTCCTGGGCGGGCTTGATTTTGCCTTCCTCAAGGGCGTCGGCTCCGCACCCAACACGGACTATGCTTACTGGGTATCGCACAATGTTTTTGCGATGTATCAAATGATGTTCGCCATCATCACCCCGGCGCTCATCATCGGCGCCATCGCCGAGCGCATGCGCTTTGGTGTGGTGCTGGCATTCGTTACGGCGTGGATGTTCATCGTTTACTTCCCGTTGGCCCACATGGTCTGGGGTGTGGACGGTTTCATGAACGGCGTCTGGAACGCCAAGGCCGGAATCAAGGCCATCGATTTTGCGGGCGGCACCGTGGTGCACATGTCCTCGGGCTGGAGCGCGCTCATTCTCTGCTTGATCCTCGGCAAGCGCAAAGGATTTGGCAAAGAGAACTTCGCCCCGCACAACCTGGTGCTCTGTATGGTTGGCACCGGCATGCTCTGGGTCGGCTGGTATGGGTTTAACGCGGGCAGCGCGGTCGCCGCAGACGGCGTCGCAGCCAACGCCTTCATGACCACCACGCTCGCCACGGCGATTGCGTGCGCCACCTGGGCGTTTGCGGAATTCCTGGTGCGCGGCAAGGCCAGCGTGCTCGGTTTCTGCTCGGGCGCTGTTGCAGGTCTCGTGGTGATCACTCCGGCGACCGGCTTTGTCAACGCCAGCGGCGCCGTGATCATCGGCATCCTCGCCGGTCTGATTCCGTTCTTCGCGGTCTTCAAGCTCAAGGCCTGGTTCGGTTATGACGACGCGCTCGACACCTTCGGCGTTCACGCTGTGGGCGGAACCCTGGGTGCATTCCTGACCGGCGTCCTTGCCGTGCATGAAGTCAACTCGAACCTTGCGACCAACCTCAAGGACATCGTGGGTCACACGCTCTGGCTCGAACAACTCAAGGCGATGGGCCTGACGATTGTGCTGGCGGTTGTTGGCACTGCGGTTATCGCGTATGCCCTCAAGCTCGTCACCTCACTGCGGCCTACTCCGGAAGTCGAGACCGTTGGTCTGGACCTCTCCGAACACGGCGAAGAAGGCTACATCCTTTGATCCACCTCAACTCTAGGAAAACTCAAACATGAAAAAAATTGAAGCCATCATCAAACCCTTCAAGCTCGAGGAAGTCAAAGAAGCGCTTTCCGAGCTGGGCATCGAAGGCATGACCGTTACTGAGGTCAAAGGCTTTGGACGCCAGAAGGGCCACACGGAAATCTACCGCGGCAGCGAATACACGGTGGACTTCCTGCCCAAGATCAAGCTCGAGATCGTGCTGACTGACGACCTTGTGGACAGCGCCTCCAGCGCCATCGTCAAGGCCGCCAAGACCGGTAAGATCGGCGATGGCAAGATCTTCATCTCCACGGTGGAAGAAGCCGTCCGTATCCGTACGGAAGAGACCGGCGACAAAGCTGTGTAACACAAAGGTGCCGGGTCATTCCCGGCCACGGAGGAAAACTCCCCGGACCGGTTGTCTAGTGGTTTGGACAGCCGGGCCGGTTTTTATTTTGCTGCGAGCGCGTCCCGCAATCCCGAGGCCCGTTCGGTGCGCCGCGCGATGCTGCGTTCCAATACGCCCGGGGTGAACCAGATTTCCATATGGCGGCGCGCGCGGGTGAGACCTGTGTAAATCAATTCCCGCGTGAGCACGGGGCTCTCGCGCTCGGGCAAGACCAACAGCGCTCGGTCAAATTCCGAGCCCTGGCTTTTATGAACCGTCATGGCAAAAGCCGGTTCGTGCTCGGGAAGCTGGGCAGGTGCGATCCGGCGCAGTGCAAGGCTCTCGCCATCTCCCGGAAGCCAGGCCCAGAGCGGCGGCTCGGGCGTGCCGGCATGGGCGGGATCGGGAAGCAGCAGGGCGATGTCTCCATTGAAGACCCCGAGTTGAGGATCGTTGCGAGTGATCAGGAGCGGCATTCCCGCGCAAAGCGCATGCGGCCCGCTGAGGTGACCGGCTTCGCGCAGGAGCGCGGTGATGCGGCGGTTGAGTTCCTCCACGCCATACGGTCCCTTGCGCACCGCACAGAGAACGCGGAACTGGCCAAAGGCTTCGAGCGCCCGGGCCGGATCGCTCTCGCGCAAATACGCGCCGTAGCCCGCCAGCACAGGTTCGCGCAGCGCTTCCGAGAGTTGCTGGGGCGAGGGGAGGGGCGCACTGCCAAGATCGCCCAGGCCTGGCATGCCGAGCAGTTCAATGGCATCGCTTTCACAGCCCTCGCGAACCGTTTCGCAGAGCTGGTAAATGGCGCTCGCGTTGCCGAAGCGGTAGTTCTTTTTCAACACGGCAAGCATTCCTTGGAGCATGCTTCCTGGGAGCAAGGCTGCGTCCACAATGTCGGCCAGCACGCTGCCGGGCTCAACGGAAGCAAGTTGGTCTCGGTCGCCCAGCAGGATGACGCGGGCATGCGGCGGCAGGGCATCGAAGAGTTTTGCCATGAGCGGCAGCGGGACCATGGAAGCCTCGTCCACGACCAGTAGATCGAGTGCGAGCGGATTTCCCGCGTGGTGCTTGAACTGTGCTGAATTGCGCTGGCTGCCGAGCAACCGGTGCAGCGTGGAGGCGTGGGGGATGGCGGCGAGCCCTGCGGCTTGCTCGCGGAGGGACTGTTCAAGCCGTGCGGCGGCTTTGCCGGTGGGCGCGGCAAGCGCGATGCGCAGGGATGCCGCGTTTTGCGCAAGCAGGCGCAAGAGGATTGCCACAACGGTGGTCGTTTTGCCTGTTCCCGGGCCGCCGGAGATGACGGTGAGCGGATTGAGAAGCGCGGCTTCAATGGCCGCCTCCTGGCCTTCGTGAATCGCGCCGCCACAGGGCTTCGTCCGGTCGCGGAGCGCACGGGCCAGCGCCTTTTCATACTCGTAATAGCGGCGCAGGTAGAGCCGTCCCGCGGCGTCGAGCACGAGCGGGGTGATGTTGCTTGCTTCCGGCGTTCCCACCGCGCGGCATGGCTGGAGCGCTTCCCTCCACTCCGCGCGCGTGAGCCAGGGCACGGGTTCGCCGCTTTCCGAGAGAGGCGCAACGGCGAGATCCAGGCAGATGTGCCCTTGCCGAACCGCGCGGCTCAGGAATGCGGCGGCGCGCGCCACCTGCTCGCCTCCGCCAAAGCCCGCAATGAAGCGGGCGAAATGCCGGTCGAGGTCGGCGAAAAGGGCCAACTCCTGCGAGAACTCCTTCTCTTTGCGGCTTTGCGGCTTTGCGTGGGGTAATTTCATGGGCGTCAATCGCGGGAGAGCGCGCGGAGCTTTTCAACCAGCGCCAAAGCGGGGCGGCAGCGGAACACGCCGCGCTCAGGGTTCGCCGCGTCGACGCCGCGCAGGAAGAGATAAAACACGCCGCCAAAGTGTGTCTCGTAATGGTAATCCGGCAGGCGGGCCGCCAGGAAGCGGTCGACGGCAAGCACGTACAGATGCGCTTGAAGCGCGTAATGGTGGGCGCGCATGGCTGCTGCGATGTTGGCAGAGTCGTAGTCCTCGGGCCGATTGCCCAGCCAGTTCGATTTCCAATCGACAATATAATAGCGGCCTTCATGGCGGAAAAGCAGGTCGATGAAACCGCGCAGGAATCCCTCCACCGGAGAAAAGCGGAGCGCGCCCAGTGCCTCCGGGTCAAGCGCGGGGTTGGCGTGACTGGAGAAAAGCGCGCGCAGATCCTCGGGCCGCAGCAGCGGGAGCCGGGTGGAGAATTCGACTTCCGCCAGGCGCTCTGCAATGGGGATGTTGCGGAGGCGCAGGCCGGGAGCCAGTTCCACGTCGAGCAACTCCGCCAGCTTGCGTTTGAGGGCCGCAGTGTGAGGCGTGCCCGCAAAACCATGCGCCGCAAGCTTGGCGGGAACGAGCGAATCGAGCTGGCGGGGATTCTGGAAATCGAGATGCTCCAACACATCGTGAAAAAACTCGCCCGCGCGCGCCCCTTTCTCGAAAAGGAATATGCCGTCCGATTCAATCGGTTTTAGTTCGTCGGGAATAGTGGGTTCCAAGGGCTGATCCCGCTCAGGCTCTTCGCGGCTGGTGCCCGCCGTGAGCCCGGTGAAGCTGGTGAGGAAAGCCGGGGTGTGGATTGCGCCGGGAAAAGTGCGCGCGACAAGGTTGGAGGACGAGGCCGCTTCGGCTTGGGCGGCGAGACGAATCGGTTCCTCAGCGTCAATGAACGTGCAGGCGATGCTTTCCGGGTGCGCGTCGGCGATCGCTTTCATGGCGCCGGGAATATCCTCGCCCAGCAAATGACCGAGCGCCGACGGGCCGGGCTTTTGGATGTCTCCGGCGTAAATAAAGCAGCGATGCCTTGCGCGCGTCACGGCGACGTAAAGCAGACGCACTTCCTCCCCCAGCGACTCCACGCCATGCTGCGCCACCGCTTCGGGAGCCGCACCGCGCTTGCCTCGCAGGTCGAGCGTGAGCCGGCCTTCGTCGTCATGGAATTGCACGCGGTCGCGCCGGGGCGTGTCCGCCGGAGACCAGAGGAACGGGCAGAGGACGACGTTGTATTCCAGCCCTTTGCTCTTGTGAACCGTCACCACCTGCACCGCGTCACCATCGCTTTCAAGCCGCAGTTGGGCGGCATCCGGCGCGGAGCGTTGCGCCGCCCGCTGTTCGCCCAGCCACTCCAGCAAAGCCTCAGGGGTGAACCGCTGCGCGGCCTCGGCCTCGTGGAGGAGTTCCGCGAGGTGGAGCACGTTGGTGAGGCGGCGTTCGCCTCCCGGCTGCTCCATCACGCGGCGGCGGAGATCGTGCCCGGCGAGCAACGCGCGGAACATCGCGGCGAAACCGGCGTCGCGCCACAGGCTGCGCCAAACGGCGAACCGTTCCACCCATTGTTGATGGGCTTCCGGCGTGAGCCGGGCGATGTCGTTGCCGTTGAGAGCCAGCAGCGGCGTGGTCAGCGCGGCGTGGAGGCGCGCGTTGTTGCCGGGCGTGAGCGTCGCTTCCAGCACCCGCGCAAGTTCCACGGCTTCCTGTGAATGGAAAACACTCTCCTCCGTGTGCAACACGCTGCGGATTCCGCGCCGCCGCAACGCGGCCTGCACCGCCGCCGCCTGCCGATGGGTGCGGGCAAGGACGGCGAGATCGCTCCATTGCCAGTCCCCGCCGCCGCTTACATGCAGCCGCGCGATGTCGGCTGCTGCCGCATCGGACATCCGCCGCATGGCGGTTTCCTGATTGAGTTCCTTCTCCTCACCGCAGGGGAGGTAGCGAAATTGGAGCGGGGGTGTTTGGGCTGGCGGAATCTCCGGGTTGGGAGAATGCACGGGATGATATTGGATCGATTCGACGACAAACGTCGCCTCCCCCCGCTGCATAAAGAACGGGTTGAAGCCATTGAGGAGCGCCTGATCCGAGCGCCAGTTGGTTTCCAGCGTGTATTGGCGCGCGGCGGATCGGGCGGCTTGCAGATAGGTGAAAACATCCGCACCCCGGAAGCCGTAGATTGCCTGCTTGGGATCGCCAATGAAAAACAGCCAGTGCGCTCCGTGGCCGAAGAGGCGTTGGAAAATGGCGTATTGCAGCGGGTCGGTGTCCTGGAATTCGTCAATCAACGCTGCGCGGTATTTTGCGCCAACGGCACGCGCGAGGAAGTCGCCGTTTGCGCCGAGCAGCGCCGCGTGGACAAGCGTGAGCAGATCATCGTAAGTCCACACATTGAGGTGCAGCTTGCGCGCGGGGAGTTCGGCGGCAGCGTATGCAATCAATGCGTGGGTAAGCTGGTCGAAGTAGGTTTCGGCAAGCGCGCGGAGGGTTTCGCAGAGGCCGAAGAACGCATGCGTTGGCGTTGTTTTGTTCTTGCCGGTGGCGGCCTCCATTGACGGCGCGCTGAAAGCGTCGAGAGCCTCCATGAGTTCCTTGTCCGGCGGCTCATCTCCATCCAGACGGCGGAGAACTTCCAGAAGTTCGATGCGCCATTTTCGTTCGCTCGGTTTGAGGTTTTTGTCGCAGTTGAGCAGCGCTTCCAATGCCATCGCGCTTTGCTTCCATTCCAAGCGCAGGGCCACAAACGCCGCCTCCAGTTGTGCCGCGATTGCTTCGCAAGAGCGTGCTCCCGGTTCGGGGAAAATCCGCAGATCAGGATGGTTGCGGCTTTGCTGGAGAAGCTCCACCCAGTCGTCTGGCGATGCCCCGTGCGTCAGCGCCAGCGCAGCGAGCAGCCCCGGAGCGGTGCACATTCTGCCGCGCCAGAAATCATGCGCCACTTCCTCCAGCAACGGCTTGGAATCCGTAAGGAGTTGCGCCCCGTAGCGCGCCCCGCTTTCAAAGGCGTGCTCCTGCAAGAGACGCTGGCAGAAGCCGTGGATGGTGAAGATCCGGGCTTCGTCGAAGGACTGCACCGCGAGTTCCAGTGCGCCGATTCCCGGTGCGGGATCTGTGTTCTCCGCCAGATATTTCGCGGCGATTTCGTCTTTCGCCGCGCCGCTTTTCAACTCCACAAGCGCCGCGTGGAGCCGCGCGCGCACCCGCTCCCGCAATTCCTGCGTGGCCGCCGTGGTGTAGGTGACGGCGAGGATGGATTGCACGGGCGCACGTTCCTCCAGCACCAGTCGCAAGAAAAGCGCCGCGATGGAATACGTCTTGCCGGTTCCCGCGCTCGCCTCGATGAGCGTGGTTCCCTTCTCCAGCGGGACATGGACGACGTCGAAGGGTTGCATGGCGCTCATGTGGCAGCCTCCTGCGCGTCCAGCATGGGCGCATAAATGGCAAGGGCGAGATGTTCAAATGCCGCATCGAGAGGGTTCGCCTCCGCGCCGCCGAAGCAGAGTTGGAACGCCGCATCTGCGCCCTCGGCTTTTGCGCGCACGTTGCCGCGCCAGATGGCCCGCGCACGCTCCAGCGGCGGCGCGCCCTTGGCGTCCTGCTTTGCGGCGAACTCCAGCGAACTCGCTGGAAAAAATGGGAGCGGCGTTTGCAGACCGCGCCAGTAGAGTTCCAGCAGCGCTGCGAGTGAAGATTGCGGCTGTGCAGTGAATTGCACGGATTCTCCTTCGCCGACAAGAAGCGTGGGCGGCGGGGCCGTTTCGCACGCGGCGCACCAAGCGAGGTGGGTGATCCAGGCGCGCAGGCGATCCTTGGCTTTGAGTTTTGCGGGCCGGAAAAACGCGAGCCGTCCGTTGTAAAGCGCCTCGATGCGCCCGGTGAGAGTGAAGGCTCCGAGGCGCAGGTCGATCACGCGAGGCTCGTCCCGCGTGGTGGTCGGAAGAAGCCGACTGAGGGTCGCTTGAAATGCTTTTGCGGAGGAGGATTGCGCCAAAAAATATTGAGTGCCCATGCTTCCGGGCGGCAGCATGGCGCGGGCCGAGAGCGCCGCTTCGCCGGGGAGCGCTGTGCCCGCGATCCGGGCGTCGAATAATTCGCGCCCCAGACTGTAGAGCAGCAGGGCGTCGGGCGTGAGCGGTTCGGTCTCCTCCAGCGTGTCGTCGTTTTCATCAAGCCGGATGCCCAGCCTCCGACGTAAAAAGAACGCGGAGGGATTCACGAAAAACGCGAGCAGATCGGCCAGCGCGACATTGCGCAGTTCCGCTTCCGGCTCGGGCAGCGGTTCTTGGATGAAAGGTCTTTCCGAAATCGAGCGTGCGGCAGCCGCTGCGGCATTCGCGGCGGAGTAGCTGAAGAGGCGTCCGCCGGATTCAAAATAGCTGCGGCTGAAGGCGTGGAGCCGATGTTCGGTGACTAGACATTGTCTAGCGTTCATGCCATCAGGGAAGGTGCAGGATTGATCCAGGTAGTCCAACAATTCGCTCACCACAACGGAAGGCGGGAGTTTGTCGTTGTTGACCAGCGAGCGGCCTACATGGCTGATGCGGAGGCGGTCGCGTGCCGAAAGCAGCGCCTCCAAAAACAGGTAGCGGTCATCGTCGCGCGGCGAACGGTCGCCCGGCTTCGGCTCCGCGCTCATCAAGTCGAACTGCGGCGGTTGCGTGCGGCGCGGGAAGACCGCCTCGTTCATCCCCATCAGCCAGATCACGCGCGCGGGGATGCTCCGCATCGGCTTGAGCGCGCAGAAAGTTACGCCGCCCCGCAGGAATCCGCCACGTTGCTCCGCTTCGCCCATCAGCCCGGCGATGTGCTCGCGCACCGCGGGGAATTCCACCCTCTGCTCCGGCCCCGCTTCCTTTGCGATGCGTTCGAGTTGATCAAAAGCTTCCCGCAGCGTGCGTACATCGCGCGCATCGTCGTCGGGGCTTGCCGAAAAGAAGCGCTCAAGCACGCTGCGTAACACATCGGGCCATTCGCCCAGCGGTCGGGTTTTGTCCAGCAAGGAGATGGCGAAAAAAACGCCCTCCATCGCCTCGACGAATCGGCCCAGCAGTTCCGCTTCCCCCCCTTCCACGTCGTCCATGGGCAGGATGCCCTCAAACAGCGTCCGGTTCTCGCCTGGCATCGCGTAGCCCAGCAGCAGGCGGTCGATGCCGTGCCGCCAGGTGTTCTCCGCAAAGTCGGGAAGTCCCAGCGCGGCCCGGTGTGCGGCGTCGATGCCCCAGCGGATGCCGCTTTCGCGAATCCAATGGCGCAGGCGCGAGAGCTGCGCATCGTCGAATCCGAATTTCTGGCGGAACACCGGGCTCTGGAGCAGCGCGAACCCTTGCGGCGCGGCGAGCCGCGTGCCGACGCATTCCAGCAGGCTCAGGAAGGTGTGGATCGCCGGGCTGTCGCTGCGCGGTTGGCGGTCGGCGATGCTGTAAGGGATGCGCAACGCCGGGTCTTCCGGGTTGCCGAAGACGGCGTGAATGAGCGGCGCGTAGCGCTCGATCTCCGGCGTCATCACAAGGATGTCGCGGGGCCGCAGCGTCGGGTCTTCGGCGAGCAGCGCCAGGAGTTGATTGTAGAGTGCCTCCACCTCGCGCATGGGCGAATGGCAGACGTGGAGTTGCAGCGAGGTGTCCTTCGGCGCGATGGGCTGCGCATCGAGGTCGGACAACGTGCCCCGGTTTTGCGCCAGCAGGATGTCGCGCTGGAGACCGTGCAGCAGGTTGTCGGTGGGCGGTTCCTCGAAATGCTCCGGCAGGTTGACAATGCGGTGCCCGGCGCGTTCGTCCGCTTCCAAAAGCACGTTGGTGAACTGCGCGTTGAGCTTGCCCAGCGAAGTGAGCAGCGGATTGCCTTCACCCGCTGGAGCCAGGCCCATCGCTCCGTATCGGGCGCGCTGCTTGGGCGTCCAGTCGTCGCCGTGGTACTCGCGCGAGGGGGCGAGCAGGAAGAGATGCACGGGAAGGTGCGCGGCGAGGGCGAGGAACACCTCCATTTGTGCCGGGGGCAGCGAGGCGATGCCGAAGATGGAGACCCGCTCCGGCCATTGCGCATCGGCGGCGAAGCGGCCTTGCTGCAAACGTTCCAGCACCGCGCCAAAGTGCAGCGCACGGTCGGGGTTGAGTTCGCGCCAGAGCGCCGCCTGCCACGCGGCGTCCCCTTTTGGGGTAAATAAATCGTCGGCGCGCGCGCGCTCCCATTCCAGCAGCATCGCGGGACGGTAGACCAGGTATTGATCGAACAACGCCGCAAGGCGCGTGGCGAGTTGGTAGAGCTTGAGCCCGTCGCCGTCCGCCGCGTACGCGCTCACGGGGGCGAACTCCGGGCGGCGCAACAGCGTCGGGAGCAGGCGGTGGATTTTCCACGTCAGCAAGTCCGGCGCGAACGCATCCGCCGGGGCCATCTCGGGCACGAGCGCGCGCAACGTCCCGTCCAGGAATGTGCGAGGGAAGGGGAACGCGGCGTTCATGCAGATGCCGAGCCGCTCCGCGAGTTGCAGCGAGAGCCAGCGGCGCATGCCGAGGCTCTGCACCATGACGACCTCCGGGGTGAATGGCGAGGCGAGCGGCTGGGCCATCACGGCGGCCAGTTCCGCAGTCAGCGTTTCAAGCCGGTTGCCGGTATGGAGGAAGAGGCCGTTCACAGGAAAGGAAGGCCTTAATGCCTATACAAAGAGGCTGCGGGATGCCAGCCCGGAGGTGGGAAAGATTACCTCAGCCGCAGCGTAATATCCCCGCTGTTGGCGGAGGAAGTCGGGATGGCTTGGAGGCCGGGGAAGCGGTATTCGCCGGTGGAACGGTCGGCGGGTTCGGTTTGGAAGGTGAACTCTTTTTCCCCGCGCCAGACGACGATGGGAATGGTCTCCCCGGCGGTGAGGAAAAACGAGGCGTTCAGCACGTCCTGCGGGGATTTGATGGCGGTGCTGCCGATTTTCAAAAGAATGTCGCCAGCCTGCAGCCCGGCTTTGCTTGCCGGGGCGTCGGTTTCGAGACTTTCCACCTCGGCGGTGGAGTCCCTGCCGGGGTTGGCTGCGGTGCGAACCACCACGCCGAGCCAGCCGGGCCGCACCGCGCCGTAGCGGGCATAGTCGCGGTGGACTTTTTCCACCGCCTCGCTGGGAATGGCAAAGCAGGCGGAGCCGTTGTCGATGCTGCTCACCACCACGCCGAGGACTTCCCCCTCCATGTTGAGCAGCGGCGCGCCGCCCTGGCCGCGTTGCACCGGGACGCTGGCCCGGATGTGGGTGGTGGCGAAATAGCGGCCCAAGTATTTGATGTCCAACCCGGAGATCATCCCAAAGGTGGGGGTAAGCGGCATATCCATCGGGTAAGCCACGGCGACAACCGGGGTGGCGAGGGCGAGTTCCGCCGGTTTGGCCATGGGCAGGAACGGGGTGCCGGACGGCACTTTCTCCGCCTTGAGCATGGCGATCCCGGCGCGGGCGTCGGCAATGAGAAGGGTCGCGCTGACGCGCTCGTTATTGGGCAAAATCACGACAAAATCGCGGCCCTCCCCGCCGACGGAATAGGAGGTGAGCAGGGTGCCGTTCGGGTCGATGAAAAAGCCGGTGCCGCAGAGCTGGCCGGTTTTATCGGTGGCTTCCACTTTGACCACTGCCCCCTTGCAGTGCTCAAAAACCGCGCGGACTTCGGCAGAAAGCGAATCGGCCACGGGGCCAGCCCATGCGGGAGCAGACGCGGAAAGCGTTAACGTACCGCAAAAAGCGATGAGCGCCAGCAGGTTGGGGAACCGCTTAATAAATCCCCAAGGGCCATCTGCGGGCGATTTTTGTCGTCTGCCGCCACCGCTCGCAGTGTCAATATCTTCTGATATCGCCGCTGCTCCCGGTGTCACCATCCAACAAAACTTGCATCGCATCTGTCCCATGTTGATTTGTTCAGCGATTCCTTAAAAGCTAAAAGGCGGCTCATAGCTGACCGGTCGCGTGTCGAGGATATAGCGCGGGTGCTGACCGTTGGCGACCGGCGTGACAGAAGCGTCCAGCAAGCCGTCCGGGATGCGGATTTGCGGGGAGAGCGAGGTGTTCATGGTGTCGGTGGCTCGGTGAGCCGAGGCAACCTGCATGGAGGCGGGCGGGACGTGGGTGGCGGCGTTGGCCACATTGACAGCGTCGGCGGCGAGGATCTGCGCCGAGGTGCGCACGCTGCTGCCCGGGTGGCGTAACATGTTGGACGTCAACGCCCCGGCAACGCACAGGACGGCCAGGCTGGCGGTGGCGTAGGAGACCCTGGTGAGGGTGAAATAATGGAACCAGAACGCTTCCAGACGATCCTGAAGGATGCTCCAAGCCGGACGCCGGAGCAATTCCTTGCGCTGCCGATATTGGAATTCGCTCAAAAAGTCGTCAAAATACCCGGGAGGCGGTTGCTCGAAGCGCTTGAGCCGCAGGAGCTTGGAGAGATTTTGTTCGTCTAGGGCCATAGGTTTAATGAAATTCCTCCAGGTAATTTTGCAACTGACGGTGAGCGTAAAAAAGGCGGGAGCGCACGGTGCCTTCCGAAACACCCAGGATTTTGGCGATTTCGGCATGGGGCATACCTTGAATGTCGAACATGGTTACCACGGCTCTATGGTCGTAAGACAATTTCATCATGGCCTCGTTCAATCTGATTTGCAGTTCGCTCAGATCGGCTTCCCGCACCGGGTTGGTGGAGGAGGTTAGTTCGAGAAAATCCTTGTCGTTTTGCACCCCGGAATCCATGTCGTCCAGGCTCATGGTGAGGCGGCGACCCCGCTTTTTGAGGAAGTTGATCGTCATGTTGACGGCGATCGAATGCACCCAGGTGTAAAACGCCGAGTTGCCCCGGAATCCGCCAATGGAGCGGTAAGCCTTGGCGAAGACATCCTGGAGCAGGTCGTTGGTGTCCTCGTGGTTGGAGGTCATGTTGTAGACCAGTCCATAGAGGCGCGGGGAGTATTTGACAACGAGGGCGTCGAACGCCGCCGGATCGCCTGCTTGTGTGCGGGCGACCAGTTGGGCGTCTTCATTCGGCGCGGGTTCGTCGGTCATCACCGAAGTGCCTATCAGTTTTCCCGGCCCTCCGGCAATAACATTGCCAAAGTTTAGGCTAATCGTTGCGGCGGTTTCCAAGAGAGAGGAAGTAGAGGAGCCAGCCCAGGGAGGAGACAAAGGCGGCGAGGTAGGTGAGCGCCGCCGCGTTGAGCACGCGATCCACGCCAAGGGCTTCCTCGCCCGGTTGGATGATTCGCATCTGGCCCAGGATGATCTTGGCCCGGCGCGAGGCGTCAAATTCCACCGGCAGGGTGATCAACTGGAAGACCGTGAGCACCCCGTAGCAGAGGGCGGCGAGGTTGATGGCCAGTTGGCCCGGAATCAGGTGAAAGAACAAGCCGCCGAACAGGATATAAGGCAACGCCTGCGAGGTGAACTGGGTAATCGGCACCACCGCCATGCGCGCCTGCAACGGAGCGTAACCCCGGGCGTGCTGGATGGCGTGGCCGGTTTCATGCGCCGCAATCCCCGCCGCCGCGACCGAAGGAGTGCGATAGACTTCGCTGGAAAGGCAGAGGCGTTTGGAACTGGGGTCGTAGTGATCGCCCAACAGGCCGTCGATCTCGGCCACCTCCACGTCGTGAATGCCCGCAGCGGCAAGAATTTCCCGCGCCACATCGGCCCCGGTCATGTCCGTGGAGATCCGCACTTGGGAGTATTTTTCGAACGCGCTCTTCACCCGGAACTGGGCCCAGAGCCCCAGCACCAGCGCGAAGACGATCAGGACAATGGCAATGGTGAACATAACGGTAATATAGAGTGAATCGCAAAATAAGACAGCGCGACGTGGGGGATGTTCAAAATAGGAGCGGAGGATGCACCACAGAGGACACGAAGAGCACGAAGGAAGGCAAAAGGGGACAAAAACTTGTTCTTCCCTTCGTGCCCTCTGTGTTCTTCGTGGTGAAATTCCTTCGTGCAACTCGGGTTGCGCTTTTCGGTGGATCGTGGATACTCCCATGACTTATGGCGTGGCTGTTCGATGGCGGGGTGATCCTCGCATATTTCATTCTGGTGATCGGCATCGGCCTGTACAAGGGCCGGGGCGACAAGACCATGGAGGGCTTCGCCGTGGGCAACCGGAGCATCCCTTGGTGGGCGGTGCTGGCGTCGATCCTCGCGGCGGAGATCAGCGCGGCGACGTTCCTCGGCGCGCCCAATGAAGGCTACGCGCTGCGCAACTACACCTACGCGCAGTTGGCCATCGGCACGGTGCTGGCGCGGGTGATTGTCGCGTTCATTTTCATCAAGCCCTACTACGACTACCGCGTGGTTTCCATTTACGAGTTCCTGCTGGTGCGCTTTGGCGAGCGGAGCAAAAACGGGGCGTCCGCCGTCTTTTTGATCACGCGGGCGCTGGCCAGCGGCACCCGTCTTTATGTTGCGGCGGTGGTGTTGGTGCTCGGCTACGAGAT
This sequence comes from Verrucomicrobiota bacterium, assembly GCA_037131875.1. Lineage (GTDB taxonomy): Bacteria > Verrucomicrobiota > Verrucomicrobiia > Chthoniobacterales > Chthoniobacteraceae > UBA695. The sequence continues at coordinate 2,189 of JBAXQF010000049.1, read as the reverse complement.
GGTCACGGGTGTGGCGCTGGAGCCGTTGCAACAGGTTTGGATTTACATCGGCGCGCTCACGTTCCTGACTGCCGCCACCGCCGTCTACACCGCGCTCGGCGGCATCAAGGCGGTGGTCTGGACAGACGTGATTCAGGCGACGGTCATGTTCGGCTCGCTCGGGTTTGCCATTTGGTCGCTGCTGCACGCCATTCCCGGCGGTTGGCATGGCGCGATGCAGGCGCTCACGGGCCCCAAGGACATGATTTTCTTCGATTCAGGCACAAAAGCAGGCGCGCCTTTTCTGGAAAATGTCCGCACCGTTTTGGGGACGGAATACACGCTCTGGGCCGCCATTTTCGGCTCCACCTTTATCACCATGGCCACGCATGGGACGGATCAGGACATGGTGCAGCGGATGTTGACGGCCAAGAACGCCACCAAGAGCCGCTTGGCGTTGATTCTCTCGGGCCTGGCGGATTTGCCCATCGTGCTCTGTTTCCTGACCATCGGGATTCTGCTCTGGGCGCATTACCAGGAGCCCGGCAAGGCGCATCCGTTTGCCTTCTACATTCTGAGCGAAATGCCGCATGGGGTGCGCGGGCTCATGATTGCGGGGATTTTCGCCACGGCGATGGGCTCGCTTTCCACGGCCCTCAACGCGCTGGCCACCAGCTTCATTGAAGACTGGTATATGCCCTACATCCACCCGGAGGCGACCCCCCTGCATGTCGTGACCGCCGCTCGCAAAAGCACGGTGGTCTTTTCGGTGCTTCTGGTTGTGATCGGTTCCGCCACTGCCTATGCGGCCATCGTGTTGCATTCACGGGTGATCCCGATTGTGCTCGGGATTTTTGGCTACACTTACGGCTCGCTGCTGGGGGTGTTTCTTGTCGGGATGCTCACCAAGACGCGTGGCAGCGAGCGGGGAAATCTGGTTGCCATGTTGTGTGGATTCCTTGCTGTGGCGCTCCTGAGTGGGCTGCACAACGACCTCTGGAATTTGCTGCATCCCACCAATGCCGCCTTCCTGGGTTGGACGGCCCTGCATCCGGACGGCCCGAGTTTCCGGCATTGGGACATCGCGTGGCTGCCCACCATTGAGTTCCCGTGGCGGATCACCGCCGGAACGCTGGTGACGGGAGCCATCGCTCTCTGCTTCCGCACCCCGCCCGAGCGGGTGCGCGCCGTGCTCGACCACCTTGCCTCGCGGAAAGAGGGATAAGAAAATCTGGACCGCCTTGCTGCGTAGCAGCTCAGGGCATGCGGAGCGCAGCGCAGCCACTTTGCGGAGCCTTGAGGCTTGCCGAAAGGCAACTCAGGAACTCAGGAAAAAAAGATGAAGAAAATTAGGAAGCCAGGAAGAGGAAAAAGGGCATCCTCTCTTTTCCTGGTTTCCTGGCTTCCTAATTCCTCATTAAATTAAAGCCCCTGGCGGGTGAGTTCCCGTTCCAAGACTTTGCGGAACTCGGCGAGATCGGCTTGCGACGGGCGGTAGCCCTCTTGCGAAGGCAGCATGCTGAAGCGGCCCTGCTGATCGAGCGACCAGTCCGCCCGCACGCCGTCGCTGAAAGTCACTTTGCCGCTGACGAGCGCGCCGGGGCGCATGATGGCATCCACTTCCACGCAGACTCCGCCCGTCGCCGGTGCGGCGTCCTCTGGCATTGCAGGCGCGGTGGCATCCGGTTGAGCCGGTTTTTTTTCGGATTCCGCCTTTTCCGCAGGCACGAGCTTCAAATCATCCACGAGAAGGCGGGCCTCCATGTAGGTCAGGCGGACGCCAAAGGTCTCACCGAGGCGTTGTTGCACTTCTGAAAGTTTTGCGCCGCTGGCAATCCAGCTGGCGATTTCCCGTTTCTGTTCGTCGGTCAATTGCATGGCAGGAATGTATGACAGGCGCGTGAAAAAAGAAAATCAGGAAGAAGAGTTGTCCGCAGATTTCGCAGATTTTCAGACCCTCGTTCCCAAGTTTCCTCGTTCCCAATCTCCTGATTGGGAATGAATATGTCCGCGAAACTCCGTTTCGAAACGCGCGGAGAGAAGTTGAGCGTAGTGTTGTTTTAGAAAGCGGCGAACCCAAAGCGCGCCCGAGGAAACAGAGTTTCCAAGACACTTGCGTGATCCCTTGCAGGGCTCTGCAAAGTGCGCTTCGCGTGAACTAGAGCATTTTACAAAAAAATGTGGCCAGTGGCTTGGGAGCGCCGAAGGCT
>JBAXQF010000048.1:0-18056 GCA_037131875.1 Verrucomicrobiota bacterium | reverse complement strand
AACGGCCTTCGCCGCCCCAAGACGCGGCTATAGTTTTTGGTAAATTGCTCTAGCTCACCCGCGCCAGGGCCAGCTTGCGTTTTTCCGCGAGCAGTTTGCGGAAGCGGAGGTTCCCGGGTTTCGCCAGTTCGGGATCATCGGCAAAGAGGCGCTGGGCGGCGGTTCGGGCAAGCTGCATGAGGTCGGTATCGGCCAGCACGTCGCCGATCTTGAGCGGCGGCAGCCCGCTCTGGTCGGTGCCCAGAATGTCGCCCGGCCCGCGCAGCCGCAGGTCGGCCTCGGCGATCTCAAAACCATTCGCCGTGGCTTCCAGCGTCTTCATTTTCTCCAGCCCCTCGGGCGTATCGGCGGCGTGGATGAGGATGCAGTAGGATTTGTGACTCCCGCGTCCCACCCGGCCCCGGAGCTGGTGCAACTGGGCGAGCCCGAAACGCTCGGCGTTCTCGATGAGCATGATGGTGGCGTTTGGGACGTCGATGCCGACCTCAATCACCGTTGTCGCCACGAGCACCTGGCTCTGGTTTTTGCGGAAGCGCTCCATGATGGCATCCTTCTCCTCGGGCGGGATGCGCCCGTGCAACAGCTCGCAGCGGTGGGGGGCAAAGACGCCCTGCCATTTCTCAAACTCCGCTGCGGCGGCCTTGGCTTCCAGCTTGGCGCTCTCGTCGATGAGCGGGTAGACGACGTACGCCTGCCGCCCGGAGGCGAGGTGTTTTTTGATGAACTCGATCGCGTCCGTCAGTTTGCTCTCGTCGCGTGCGGCGGTGATGATCTTTCCGCGGTTGGCGGGCAGCTCGTCGAGCGTGGAGACGTCGAGGTCGCCAAAGAGCGTCATGGTGAGTGTGCGCGGGATGGGCGTGGCGGTCATGACGAGCACATCGGGGGTGACCGGCTGCGTCTGGCCTGGCTCGCTGCCTCGCGTGAGCGCCGCCCGTTGGAGGACGCCGAATTTGTGCTGCTCGTCAATGATGGCGAGGCCCAGCCGCGTGAAGGAAACGCCTTCGTAGAGCAGCGCATGGGTGCCGACGAGGATTTGCGGCTCGTCGCCGTTGCGCTTGAGGAGTTCCGCGCGGCGCGCGTGGTCGTCATCGAGAAGGGCGGCGCTCCAGGCCTGCTCGTCAAAGAGCGGCAGCGCGGTCTCCTCCTTGCGCGAGCCGGTGCGCAGGGCGATGCGCACGCCCAACGGCTCCAGCCAGCGCTTGAAATTCAGGTAGTGCTGCTCGGCCAGGATTTGTGTGGGCGCCATGATCGCCGCCTGGAATCCGGCTTCCACGGCCAGCAGCATGGCGGAGAGGGCGACCACGGTTTTGCCGGAGCCGACGTCGCCGTGCAGGATGCGGTTCATGGGCCGGGGCGAGGCGAGATCGGCGCGGATTTCCGCAATCGCCCGGCTCTGCGCGCCGGTGAGCGGGAACGGGAGTTCGCCGTGGAACGCCTCCAGCAGGCGGCCCGGCCCGCAATGGGCTTCGCCGGGGCGCAGGACGATCTCCGCGCGTTTCGCCCCCACAAAAAGTTGCAGGGTGAAGAACTCCGCCAGCACGAGATCGCGCCGCGCGGTATGGAGTGTTTCCCAGTCTTCCGGGAAATGCACGGCGCGCAACGCCTCGGCGTAGGGCATCCCGGCCAGACCGGGCGGCAGCGGGCTGGGAAGCTCGGGCATGTTGGCCAGAAGCCGGTGGATCCAGCTTCGCAGCATGCGCGCGGTGATCCCTTCCGTGGCCGGGTGAACGGGGGTGATCCGCCGCAGGTGGATCGATTCCTCCTCCGCGTCCGGCTCGATCACTTCGAATTCCGGGTGCTCCATGACGAGCTGTTTGCCGCGCCGCCGGGGCCGCCCATAGACCACCAGCCGCTGGCCCTCGGCGATCATCTTTTTCACGAAATGGACGTTGTACCAGCGGCAGACGATCTGGCCGCTCAAGGCGTTGGCATTGGCCTCCGCCAGGGTCACGTCGAACAGGAACCGCCAGCCTTGGAAACGGCGGGAGGCGGTTTTGAGGACGTTGCCGCAGATGCAGACCGGCTTGTCGCTTTCCTCGCGTGGAAAACGGTCGAACTCCCGCCGATCCTCATAGCGCCGGGGAAAATGGGTGAGCAGGTCTTCAAACGTGTGCAGCCCGAAGCGTTGGAGCGCGCGGACGCGCGGCGTTTGGAGCCATTCCAGCGACTCCAGAGGCGTCTCCAGCCAGGCCAGCCCGGCGGGAAGCGGGGCGGGGCGTTTGGCCGGGCGGGGTTTGGGAGCGGGATCAGGCATGGCTTGCTGGGGGGCAAGGTTAACCACGAAACAGGAGAAAGGCACGGAAGAAGACTGCGAAACCGATGAAAGAAGGAATGGCTCGTTTCATCGCTCCTCTCATGAACACCGGGCTTCAGCCGGTGTTCATGAGAAGGTTTGGGCAATTTTTGCCGTGTTCTTCACAGAGCACTCACAGGATGAGCACCGGTTGCCAACAAGTTATTCACAGGCCGTTTTCTCACCGGGTCAACACGTAGCCGGGTGTCGTTGTTCCTCCCCCGGAGGCAACGGGGGTGCTCCGATTGTGGGAACTCCCGCTGGCTTCTAGGCTCATGGGCAACCGAAAGGAACTCCAATGCTCGATACCATCCATGATTTGTCTGAAGTAGAACCCCTCGACGAGGTGCTTGCTGAAACCGAGCCAGCCCTCCCCCTTCCCGCCCCGGTGGTGGAGCAAGGTGCCATCAGCGATGAGGCGCTCATGCAGGCCATCGCCCACGGCAACGCCGCCGCCCTCTCCACGCTCTATGATCGGTACTCCTCAATCCTCAAAGCGCTCACCATCCGGGTGGTGCATGACGAAGCCGAGGCGGACGATTTATTGCAGGAAGTGTTTATGCAAGTCTGGCAACAGGCCAAGAACTATTCGTCCGACAAGGGGAAACCGCTCGGGTGGATTGTGACTTTGACGCGCCGCCGCGCCATCGACCGGCTGCGCAAGCGGCAGGCGTATTGCCGGGCCAAAGACCGCTTTGAGGTGACCACCGACCGCCAGCCGGAGTCCTGGGTGCATAACCGGATCGAGGAAGACATCCACTTGGAAGACATGCGGACGTTCCTTAGGGCGAAGATCGACGTGCTCCCCCTCTTCCAGCGGCAAGCGATTGAAATGGCGTTCTTCAAAGGGATGAGCCAGCGCGAAATTGCCCTGGCCACGGAAACCCCGCTGGGCACCATCAAAACGCGCCTGGAACTGGGCCTGCGCAAGCTCTCCGAGTCCATCCGCGGCATCCGGCACAAGATTTAGGCGGAAGGACTCGCCCCTTTGCGCGAAAATTCATTGCCGATTTTAGGTTTAACGCGGTTTATTGATAGACGATGGCGCACTGTTGAAGATCTCCTCATAGAGGGCGAGCTTGATGAGGAAGGCCAGAGGGAGGGTGAAGATCACGCCCACTCCCAAGCCCAGCACGCCCGCAAATCCCAGAATCTCGGCGACCATCACGAGCACGGCGATCCGCCACGGGTGCTGGAGCACTTTGCGGCGGCTCAGTTGCATGGCGGGCCAGAAGGCCATCCCCTTGTCCACGATCAGCGGGATGGAAAACATCCAGCAAAACGAAAAATAGACCGCCGGGAGCGAGCAGGTCAGCAGCACGAGCAGCCAGACCATGGTTTTCTGGGGATCGGCGCTCCACGTTTGCCAGAGGAGGGTGAAGGCTTGCGCTTGGGACTGGGGCCCGGCGGTCAGCAGCGCCTCGAAATTCGCGGGGATCATGCCCATGACCTCCGTGGCGATGCCTGCTGGGATAAAGCACAGCGCCGTGACGAGGAAGGAAACCAGCGTGGTGAGAACCAGCGGCTTGAAGAGGGCCATCCCCAACCCGGCAAACAGATCCCGGATGAAAGCGGTCTCGCCGCGCAGAATCCGCAGGCAAACCAGATACAGCCCCCCGAGCAGCACCCCCTTGAGTCCCATGGAGAGCGCGGTTTGCACCACGGGCACCTGCGCCCCGACGAGCGTGAGCGCGGCAATGAGGAAAATCGAGCCAACCAGCATCCAGAAGTCGGCAGTGAACGCCGCCCAGGCGCGGGCGATGCAGCGGGAGAGAGGCACCGGGTAGTCGAGATCGACCACGCGCGCTGCAAAGGCTTGCGGGTTTTCCTCCTCCGGCAACTCTGGCGTGGGCTCCAAGGCGGGCGGCTCGGCCTCCGGTTCAGAGGGCGGCGTCATCAGCCGGTAGGGAGTCCATTTTTCAACGCCCTCGTGCCAGACGAGCGTTTCGGGCGTGATTTTGCCGCTGCGCACCAGTTCCGCCCACTCGGTTTCGTGGATCGGGCCCACCCGCAGCGGGCCGTCGATGTAATACCAATTCATGTGTCCTGTATGCTCATGAGGCGGCGCAAAAACGCAAGCTCGAAGCAGGGCATCCCCGTTTAAATAAAGACAAAATCTATCAGGAACTCAGGAAATCAGGAACAAGACAGAAAATTTCGCGCAAAGCAAAGAATGGAGAGGTTTCATGAAGGGACTCTGCTTTTGCATCCCTTTGCGTTCTTGGCGCAACACACCTCTTCCTTTCCTGATTTCCTGATTTCCTGATAGATTTTAGAAGCGTTTGTCTCACACGCGGGGCGAATAGGTCTTGCGAGTCGGGCCCGGCTCCGCTTTTCTCTTATTGCACGAATTTCCAGAACGACCTTTACTACTAAGAACTATCACAACCATGAGCGACGCTTTTCATACTCTGCGCACTTTTGATCTCGGGGCCGGACGCCAGGGCCAATTCCACTCCCTGCCCGCCCTGGACGAAGCCCTTCCCGAGACGGTCAATCTCTCCCGGCTGCCGGTCAGTATCCGCATTGTCCTGGAATCCGTGCTGCGCAACTGCGACGGCAAAAAGGTGAGCGAGGAGGCCGTGCGCCAGCTTGCCTGCTGGAATGCCAAGGCTCCCGCGGAGGAGGAAATCCCGTTCGTGGTGGCCCGCATCGTGTTGCAGGATTTCACCGGCGTGCCGCTTTTGGTGGATCTCGCCGCGATGCGCACCGCCGTGGCCGGGCTGGGCCGCGACGCGAAGATGATTGAGCCGCTCGTGCCGGTGGATCTCGTGGTGGATCACTCCGTGCAGGTGGATTACGCCGGGAGCCCTGAATCGCTCGACCTGAACATGGCGATGGAATTCCAGCGCAACCGCGAACGCTACCAATTTCTCAAGTGGGGCCAGCAGGCGTTCCAGACGTTTGGCGTCGTGCCTCCGGGCATCGGCATTGTCCACCAGGTGAACCTCGAATACCTTGCCAAAGGGGTGCTCCACCAGGGCGATCTCTACTACCCGGACACGCTTGTGGGCACCGACTCCCACACCACCATGATCAACGGCCTCGGCATTGTCGGCTGGGGCGTGGGCGGCATTGAGGCGGAGGCCGGGATGCTCGGCCAGCCGGTTTATTTCCTCACGCCGGAAGTGGTCGGCGTGCATTTGACGGGCCGCATCCGCGAAGGTGTCACCGCGACCGACGTCGCCCTGCATGTCACCCAGATGCTGCGCGCAAAGAAGGTGGTGGGCAAGTTCGTGGAGTTCTACGGCGAAGGCGCGGCCTCGCTCCCGCTCACCGACCGCGCCACCATCGCCAACATGGCCCCGGAATACGGCGCGACCATGGGCTTCTTCCCCGTGGACGCCGAATCCGTCGCCTACCTGCGCGCCACCGGCCGCACCGAGCAGCAGTGCGCCGCGTTTGAGAACTACTTCAAGGCGCAGCAGATGTTCGGCATGCCGCAAAAGGGGCAGATTGATTACTCCGTGGATCTCGAACTCGACCTCGCCGCCGTGCAACCCGGCGTGGCGGGGCCGAAACGCCCGCAGGATCGCATCAACCTGCCGGAATTGGGCGACACCTTCACCCAGATTTTCTCCAAACCCGTCCCCGAAGGCGGCTACGGCAAGCCCGTGAACGACCTCGCCTTCCGCGTGCCGGTGACGTTGAACGGCAACCTGCACGAAGCGGGCGCGAGCCAGCCTTCCACCGACGACAAGCAGAACCACCCGCAGGAAGGCGCTTCGCGCAATCAAGCGGAGATGGTGACCAACCGCCCCACCGCCACCTCGGCGGAGGCTTTGCCGGTGAACCCGTTCCACAACGGCCAGAGCCAGGTGGGCAATGGCAGCGTCGTGATCGCCGCCATCACGAGCTGCACCAACACCAGCAACCCGAGCGTCATGATCGGCGCGGGGCTGTTGGCCAGGAAAGCCGTGGAGCGGGGGCTGCGCGTGGATCCCTCCGTGAAGACCTCGCTCGCGCCCGGCTCGCGCGTCGTCACCGACTACCTCGCCAAGACCGGCCTGCAACCGTACCTCGACCAGCTCGGTTTCCAAATCGTCGGCTACGGCTGCACCACCTGCATCGGCAACTCGGGCCCGCTGCATCCGCAGATTGAGGAAGCGATCCTCAAGCACGATCTCGTCACCGCGTCCGTCCTCTCCGGCAACCGCAACTTTGAGGCGCGCGTGCATCAGAACATCAAGGCGAACTTCCTCATGTCGCCGCCGCTTGTCGTGGCGTTCGCGCTCGCGGGCCGGGTGGACATCAATTTGGACAAGGAACCGCTCGGCACCGACCGCGACGGCACTCCGGTTTACCTGCGCGACCTCTGGCCGAGCCTCAAGGAGATCGGCGACGCAATGGCCAGCGCTCTCTCGCCCGAGGTCTTCCGCAAGCTCTACACCGGCTTTGCCGACCAGAACCCGAAGTGGAACGAAATTCCTTCCACCGTCGGCGACGTCTACGAATGGGACGCGCAGAGCGACTACATCCAGCAACCGCCGTTCTTTACCGGCTTCGGCATGGAAGCGGGCAGCATCAGCGAGATCAAGGGCGCGCGCCCGCTCGGCATCTTCGGCGACTCCGTCACCACCGACCACATCTCGCCCGCAGGAGCCATCAAAGCCAGTTCGCCCGCAGGCCGCTACCTCGTCGAGCGCGGGGTCGCCCCCGCCGACTTCAACTCCTACGGCAGCCGTCGCGGCAACGACCGCGTCATGACGCGCGGCACCTTCGCCAATGTCCGCATCAAGAACCTCATGGTGCCCGGAGTGGAGGGCGGAGTTACCAAGGTTTATCCAGAGGGCGAACAGCTTGCCATCTATGATGCCTCGGTGAAATACCAGGCGCAGGGCACCCCGCTCATCATCATCGCCGGGCAGGAATACGGCACGGGATCGAGCCGCGACTGGGCCGCCAAAGGCACGCGGTTGCTCGGCGTCAAAGCCGTCATCGCCGCCAGCTACGAGCGCATCCACCGCTCCAACCTCGTCGGCATGGGCGTCCTCCCCTTGCAGTTCGAGGAAGGCACCACCGCGCAGACGCTCGGCCTCGTCGGCTCGGAGACGTTCGACATCGTTGGGATCAGCGAAGCGCTCCAGCCGCGCCAGAGCGTAGAGTTGGTGATCCACCGCGCCGACGGCAGCCGCCAGACTATCCCGGTGAAAGTGCGCATCGACACGCCCATCGAGATCGACTACTACCGCCACGGCGGGATTTTGCCCTTCGTGTTGCGGGAGATTTTGGCGAAGTAGGCTGAGGCGTCAGGGTAGGGACGGAGTGACGTCCCTACCGCATCGCCAGTGCGCCGGTGGGGCACGCCTTCACGCATTCGGCGGCGATTTTTTGCAAGCCCGCCTCGATGGTGTGATCGAACGGCGCGGCGATGCGCACGTTGAAACCGCGCCCGATGAACGTGAGCCCGAGCGGTTCGCCCGCCTGCTCCGTGAGCTTCACGCAGATGCCGCAGAGGATGCACTTGCCCGGCTCGTAAATGACGCCGCCGGGCTGAAGTTGCTGCTCAAAGGGCGCGCGCGCGGCGCGGAACCGGCTCGCGTCGGCCTCATAGACTTGCGCGTAGTGTTGGAACGCGCAGGCCCCCGCCGAGCGGCAGTCGCAATGCAGACAGCGCGCGGCCTCGCCCTTGGCTTCGGCGGCGCTGAATCCAGCGCAGGTGTCGCACGGGACATGCCGCTTCTCGCTGCTTGCGCTTTGCAAAAAGAGTTTCAGCTCAGGCGCGTCCAGTTTCCCCATGACGCTGGAGAACGGTTTGCCGGAACGGCGCACGGGCTCGCCCATCAGGAACCGGTGGACGCATTCCGCCGCGCCCCGGCCCTCGGTCATTGCGCGCACGAGTTGCTTCACCGGCTTCACGGCGGCTCCGGTGGCGAAGACGCCCGGCACGCTCGTCTGCGCGGTGGCGGCGTCGGTCTTGATGCCGGAGGCCGAGACGGTGACCGCGAGCTTTTCACCCTCGGACGCGCCCCGTTCGCCCACAGCGAGCAGCACGGCGTCGTAATCGCGGCGCAGATCGTCCAAGGAAACACGGACGCCCAGTTCCACGTTGGAAATGATTTCGACGCCCAGCCGCTCCAGTTGCACGACTTCAGCGGTGAGCACTTCGCGCGGCAGTTCCGCCTCCGCTACTGCGCGCAACGAGCCGCCCGCGCGGGCGTGCCGGTCGAACACCGTGACGCTGTGCCCTTGGAGTGTGAGGTGGTAAGCGGCGCCCAACCCCGCCGGGCCCGCTCCCACGATGGCCGCTGATTTCCCGGTGGCGGCGCGGCACGGCGTGAGATGCGGGGAAGGGAGGCGCAGATCGTGGTCGGCGATGAACCGCTCCAGCCCGCGAATGTCCGCGGAGTCATCGGCGGCGCCGCGTCGGCAGCCTTGCTCGCAGGGGTGATGGCAGAGCCGTCCCAAAACAGCAGGCAGCGGGAGCGCCTGGCGGACGGTGGCGACGGCTTCCTCCAGCGCGCCCGATTCGATCTGCCGGATCATTTCCGGGATGTTGAGTTGCAGCGGGCAGAGGCGCTGGCAGGGTGAAAGGCAATCGCCCACGTGGTCGCTGAAGAGCAGTTCCAGGGCGGTGCGGCGCGCTTCATGCACTTCCTCGGTCTCGCTTTCGACCACCATGCCCGGCGCGGCTTGCGTGGCGCAGGAGGGGAGGAGCTTGCCGTTGATTTTGACCAGACAGACCAGGCACGTCGTCAGCGGCCCGCATTCTTTCAAATGGCACAATGTTGGAATGTCGATGCCGATCTGGCGCGCGGCCTCCAGCACGGTCCGGCCCGGTTGAATGGCGACTTCCTGTCCGTCGATGGTGAGAAGCGTGTTCATAGCACCTCAATGGCGTGGTAGGGACATACTTTGCGGCAGGTGTCGCAGCGTGTGCAAAGATCCATGTTAATATGGTGGCGGCGATAGGGCGTGAGCGGGATGGCGTCCACGGGGCAGCGTTGCGCGCAGATCGTGCAGCCGGTGCATTCGGCGGTGACGCGATACGTAATGAGCGCGCTGCATTTGCCCGCCGGGCACTCGCCGCGCAGGTGCGCTTCGTATTCGTCGCGGTAATAGCGCAGCGTGGTAAGCACCGGGTTGGGCGCGGTCTTGCCCAGCCCGCACAAGCTTCCCGCGCCGACTTGATGCGCCAGCCGCTCCAGCTCTTCGAGGTGCTTCCGTTCCGCCTTGCCCGCGCAGAGGCGCTCCAGAATGTCGAGCATCCGGCGGGTGCCGACGCGGCAGAAGGTGCACTTGCCGCACGACTGCTCCTGCGTGAACTGGAGAAAATAGCGGGCCATGTCCACCATGCACGTGGTATTATCCAATACCACCAACCCGCCGGAGCCCATGATCGCGCCCACGCCGCCGAGCGATTCGTAATCGACGCTCGTGTCCGCCAGCCGCGCCGGGATGCAGCCACCGGAGGGGCCGCCGATCTGCACCGCCTTGAAAGTGCGCCCGTCCGGCACGCCGCCGCCGATCTCCTCGACAATCTCGCGCAGAGTCGTGCCCATCGGCACCTCGATCAGCCCGCCGCGCCGGACATGCCCGGCGAGCGCAAAGACTTTCGTCCCCTTGCTCTTGGCCGTGCCGATGGCGGCGAATTTTTCCGCGCCGTTGCGGAGAATCCACGGCACCAGCGCCAGCGTTTCGACGTTGTTGATAAGCGTCGGACGCCCCCACAACCCTGCAACGGCGGGGAACGGCGGACGCAGCTTCGGCATGCCGCGCTTGCCCTCGATGGAGGCGATGAGAGCGGTCTCCTCGCCGCAGACAAAGGCTCCCGCCCCTTCCATGATGGTGAGGGTCAGCTTGTAATCAAGGCCCAGCAACTTCTCGCCAAGCCAGCCGCGCGCTTCGAGCTGTGCAATGGCGGCGCGGACGCGCTTCACGGCCAGCGGGTATTCGTGGCGGATGTAGAAAATGCCTTCGTGCGCACCTGCTGCAACAGCGGCAATGGCCATGCCTTCCATCACGCGGAATGGGAACGATTCGAGGATCATGCGATCCATGAACGCGCCGGGATCGCCCTCGTCGCCGTTGCAGACCACGAATTTCTCGTCGCCCGGCTGCTGCTGGACAATGCGCCATTTGACGCCGCTGGGAAATCCCGCGCCGCCGCGCCCGCGAAGGCCGGATTGCTCGATGCGGTCGATCACCTGTTCGGGCTGGAGTTCATCCAGCACGCGGCGCAATGCCGCGAACCCGCCGCGCGCGAGGTATTCGTCCAAGTCGAGCGGATCCACTGTGCCGAAGTGTTCGGTGGCGATGTGCACCTGCCGTCCGAGGAACGCGTTCACCTCCGAGTCACGCGGGCTCATGGCGTTGCGCTCCACGCCAGGCTCCGTCTCCAGGAGCAGGGTGTCGAGAGCGCGCGTCCAGAGGCGGCTGGCGCGGTGAAAAATGCCCCGCGTCGGGAAATGGCGGCGGACAAGTGCGGGGGCTTCCGCTGCGGTCAAATCGGCGTAATAGGTGCTCGCCTTCCCGGGCGTGATCACCTCGACCATCGGCGTGCGGTGGCAGATGCCCACGCAGCCGACGCGCTTTACCTCGACCCTGACAGAGGCTTGCTTGACCGCGTCGCGCAGCGCGTGAAAGAGGCTGTCGCTGCCTTTGGCGATGCAGCACGAGCCAAGGCCCACATGAATGGCGGGCTTCTCCTCCTCGGCGCCGCCGGGTTCTGGGGGCAGCTCGGTCGAGGGTGTCGCGGCGGCGGCTCGCCGATTTTCCTGATAGGATTCCATCATCTCCGGAATGGCTTCCGCGCTGGCATGGCCAAGCGTTGTCTCGTTGATTTTGACCACCGGCGCGAGCGTGCAACAGCCGAGGCAGGCGACCGGCTCCACGGTGAATTTGCGTTCAGGGTCGGTGTCGTCGCCCTCCGGGATGTGCAGGTGCCGACGTAGCGCGTCCTCCACACGCGTCGCGCCGGAAACATGGCAGGCCGTGCCGCGACAAACGCGCACCATCGATTCGCCCACCGGCTTGTGCCGGAACATATCGTAAAATGTCGCCACGCCCGCGAGCGCGGCGGGGGTGATCTCGGTCGCCTCGCAAACGCGCTGCAACGCCTCCTGCGGAAGGTAGCCGAAGTGATCCTGCAACGCCTGGAGAATCGGGATCAGCGCCTCGGGGCCGCGCCCGATGCGCGCCACCGTCTCGTCAATAAATGGAAGGTCAAGATCGGGCATGGTCATTTCTCTCCGATGCAATAAAGGCTGCCGTTCCCGCGCAGGTAGAGGCGCTTGCCGACAAACGCAGGACTGGCGAAAAACTTGTCCTCCAGCGCGCCTGTTCCGAGTTCCTTGAACGCGCGCGCGGCCTCGACGATCCAAGCGTGGCCGTCGGTCGCCACAACGTAAACGCGATTCCCGGCGATGCCCGGTGAGGCTTGGATTTCCGTCCCGAAATCGTGTTCCCACTGCTTCTTGCCATCCTTCACGTCGAGGCAGGTCAACATCCCGCTGCTGGTGACGTAAAAGACCAACTCGCCGTTGCCGGTTGGGCTGGTAACATCCGGGATGTTCTCGTCGCAAGTCCATGCGATGTGGGTCGCGGTCACGTCGCCCGAACCGTCGGGCCGCAGCGCGATGAGTTTGTTCGAGGGGTTGGCAATGCAGACCAGCCCGCCTGCGAGAATGGGCGAGGGGGCCACATCGCCCTCCAGCACGTCGGCGCGCCAAAGCTCCGCGCCGTCGTTCGCGTCATAGGCGATCACCGACGGAAGCGCCGCCGTGATGATCTGCGCCTTGCCCGCCGCCTCGACGACGATGGGCGAGGCCCACGAGCCGGGAACCTTGCGCGGTTTTTCCCAAACGACGTTCCCCGTTGCCCCGTCGAACGCCGTCAGCCGGGAATTGGACGCCGCATCATCGCCCTGATCCAACTGCACAATCAGCTTGCCCTGCCAGACGGCGAGCGAAGTGGCGTGGCCGTATTGGTTCTTGGGCGAACCGAGGTTTTTGAGCCACGCCACCGCGCCGTCGAAGGTCAGCGCGGCAAGATCGCCATTGGCAAATAGGGCATACACGCGCCGCCCGTCCGTGGCCATGGTGGGTGCGGCCATGCCCGTTTGCTCAAGGACTTCCGGCGCTTTTGCAGGACTGCCCGGCACGTTCTCAATGGCGCGCTGCCACAGGAGTTTGCCGTCGCCGGCGTTGTAGCAATAGACCTCGCGCTTTTCCGCGTCGCCGCCGGAAATAAAAACGCGCTCGCCCCAAACAAGCGGCGAGTTGAAGCCGGGCAGGGGGATCGCGGATTTCCACAAGAGGTTGGTTTGCGCAGCCTCATCCCATGCGAGCGGAGCGGCGGCGTTTGGGCTGAACCCACTGCCGTCCGGCCCGCGAAAACGGGGCCAGTTTGCCTGGAATTCCGCGAGCGGGGGCAGATCGTTCACTGCTGCCGGAGCCTTTGCAGCGGGAACCGGTGCGAGAGCGGATTGCGCAGGAGCTTTGCGCGGAATATTCAGTATTATAGCCGTCGATTCCGCCGCAAAAAAGACGGCGAATCCCGCCACCGCCCAGCGCGCGCGAGCGGCTTGCCGCAGGATTTCGCTGGCGGCAACGGGATCGAATGGAGGAGCCGGGGGCGTCATGCGGAGAGCCGCTGCGCGCCGTGTCGCCATCAGGAACAGCGCCGCTCCGCCCAGCAACAGCCAGCCGCCGGTGCGGTTCATCGCGATGCGGCGAAAGTAGCGCTGTCGGAATTTCAGATCGAGGCCGCGGATTTGCGCCTTGATCCCGGCGTCCTTGGGCGACGCGGCAAGCGCGCTCTTGAGCGCAAGCAACTGCGGGGATTTCCACGGATCGTTCGTCGTCGCCGTGGCGTGCTGGCAGACAAGCGTCGCACAAACCGCCAGGCAGAACAGGCCCGCAATCCAGGCGGTTGCAAGCCACAGCCTCCTCTCGTTTCCTGAGTTCCTGAGTTCCAGATTCATTCCTCTTTATGCACAGGTTCCAAGGGTATCAAACCCCGGCGCATCCGTTCGCTGGGGCAGGTTTCAAAACAGCGCGCGCAGGCAAAGCAGGCGCTGGAGTCCGGCTCAAAATCGGTGCGGTTGTGGCGCACGGAAAGGGCGGTCAGCTTCCCGCCGATGACCAGTCCCGCCCACGCGCCAAAGACCCAGCCGCCGAGTTCCGCGAAATGACTGGCGAGTGCGAGCTTCGAGCCGCCCCACGCGCACAGTCCCATCAATACAGGCAGCAACAGCAGCAGCCCGGCGAGACGTCGGCGGGCGCTGGGGAGCGGTTCACTTTTTTGCGGCGTCGGCTCGCGCATCGCGCCGAACGGGCACGAGTGCTGGCAGAGCGCGCATTGCGTGCAGGTGTCCGGGGTCACGCGCACCCGCCATTTTGCCGCCACCGTGACCAAGCGCAGCAGCGCGCCGTAGGGGCAGAGAAAGCGGCAGTAGGGGCGGCCCACAAACATTCCCACAACTAAAAACGCCCCGCCAAGCGTGATCATCAACAAGCTCCCGCTGAAGCGGAAGAACGGCACCATCGGGTCAAACCGGCAAATAAGAAAGCCATTGCCGGTGGCGGCGAAGATCACACCCGCGCCCAGGAAGAGATGGGGGATGATCCCAAGCGCCGCTTCCAGCCAGGCCGGAACCTTGATCGGCCGGATGAGCACCAAATCCTGAAGAGCTCCCTGGGGGCAGACCGCTGCGCAGAACGCCCGGCCCGCGAACAGCGCCACGAGGAGCGGCGCGAGAAAGAAGACCAACACCGTGAGGGGCAGGACGTAATGGGAATCGCACAACGCCAGCGCGACATTCTGCACGGAGCCGATGGCGCACACGCATCCCTTGCGGTAAAAGCCAAAGTAGGCGAGCGAGAAGATGGAGAGCGCGGTGATGCCCCGGCGCGAACGGCTCCGGTACACAAACCAGAGCGCCAATGCCAACGCACCAAGCAATACCATTCCATCCACATACTGCATGTATTCCGCGCGGGGCGCGGGTGTGGCGGTGGGGGGGAGATGATAACCGCTCTCGAAATCCGGCGGCGGGAAACGCTGCTCCGCAAACGCCGTGGCGTTGAGCAGCACAAAACCCAGAAATATGCTCACGCAAAGACGCAAAGGCGCAAAGAAAGGAGAGACCCCTTCGCGTCTTTGCGTCTTTGCGTGAGATATAAAAAGCATGGCGCTATGAAGTGGTGGGCGTGGTCTTGATGAGATACGGCTTGTCCACCGGGACGCGCACAAAGGCCTGGCCTTCACAGACGCGCGCGATGGAGCACTCGTTGCAGTTCACACAGCGGTCATGGCGCACCTGCAAAAAGAGCGAGCCGTTGCCGTAGCGGTTGCAACCGTCCACGCATTTCGCGCAGCCGATGCAGAGCTTCTCGTCGATGTGGTATTGATAATACGGGTCCTCAACGTAAGTCCGTTGGATCGCCGCCGTGGGGCAAAACTGGTTCTCCGCCGCCGTGTTCAATTCGTTGGGCTGCGGCCCAAAGTAGCCGGTGCAAAGATCGCAGTAGCCGCAGATGGCAAAGGCGTGCACGCATTTCACGGCGGATTGCTCCAGCACGCAGGCGGTCGCGCATTTGCCGCAACGCTTGCACTTGGAGGGGTCAATCTGCCAGACGGTTCCCTTCGCGGCGCTTGCCCCGGCCAGCTTGCCGAGCAGCGCGCCCACGCCGGTCATCGCCGCCACGCGCGCGGCTCTGCCGAGAAAACTCCGCCGGTTGACCGGCTCTTGGGGGTTGGGCGGATTCATCATCAGGCTTTGGGTTGAAGAATGCGGATTTCGCCGGTGACGTGATCCAGAATGGCGATCCGCCCGCGCGAATCCACCGCGACACCCAGCCCAGCCAGCGCGGCGTCGGCATCGCCACGCGTGCCCGAGCCGGCTTTCGCGTTTTCCGGGAACGCGCTGGGAGCTGCCACCACGGACTCGAACTCGCCCGCCGCGTTGTAAATTTTCACGCGCGGCTGCCCCTTTTCGCAAGTGATCACGCGCCCGTCGGGCAGCGGGGCGAGCCGGATCGGATTACAGCAGCCGCAGAAGCCGTCCATTGCCGCAGAAGCCTTGCCCCAAGCGCCTTCGAAATCGCCGTCAAACGTGTACGCCTCCACGCGGTGCCGCCCCGTGTTGTTCACCCGCAGCAGTCCATCCGGGTGGATCGCCACGCTGAGGTAGGGGCTCGGGATGACGAAACCGTCGATCCCGCGTTCGGCATCCTTCTCGCCGATGCGCTTGAGGAGCTTGCCCGCGCGGTCGAAGCGGAGCACCACACGGTTCCCGGCGTCGGCGGCAAAGAGATCGTTCGCGCCCACGGCCAGCCCGGTAAGCCAGGTGCGCTTGCCGGGAATGTCCCAGGTGGAAAGGCAAGCGCCCCGGGCATCGAATGCCACAATCCGGTTGCGCAGCCCCACAAAAGTCGTCCCATCCGCAACCACCGCCACGCACCGCACCGGAGTATCCAGTGTGAGCACCCGTTCGCTCGCGCCTTTCTGATCCAGGGTGATCACGGCATTCCCGGTGGCGAGGTAGAGTCGGTCGTCCGGCCCGAATGTGATATAGCGCGAGGCCGTTTTGCCGCCGGGAATGCGGATGACTTCCTCATAAGCGCTTGCCGCCTCGGCCGCCGGTGCGGCTTGCTTGGCCGAGAGCGCCTGCGGCAGTTCGCAGCCGGAGTAATCCGGGCAACCGCGGCAGATTCCTTGATTGGAGCACGTCTGCTTGCCCAGCCGCCTGCCGGAAACCGAGCGCGCCGTCACCGCTGCGAGCCCGGCCAGCACTCCGTAACGCACCCCGCTGCGCAAGAATGCGCGCCGTTCAACAGGTTGATTTTGGAATGGATTTTCCATAGCTATTTTCCCGCCACATCAAGGCAGAGAATCCGGGTGAAATCACGCACAATGAGCCGCCCGCCCGCCAGAGCCATGGGCCCCCAGCATTCGTGGCCTTCCTCAAAAACATCCGCCTGAGCCAGCGGAATGCATTGGCCGGGAGAGGCCTCAAACAGGCAGAGCCGCCCCGTGTCATTCATGGCGTAGAGGAACCCGCCCGCCATCAGGAGCGGCCCAAGCCCAAACTGGAGTTTCGAGCCGCTTGCCCAGACCGGCTTCCCGTCCAGGTCAATGCACGCGAGCTGTCCGTCGGGCCGGATGCCGAAGATGCGTTCCTTGTGCAAAATCGGCGTCTGTTGTGTCGCTCCAAACACATTTTGGCCGACCTTGAACACCGTTTTCGCCACCAGCTTGCCCCCTTCCTCTGAGAGCTGGAGCATGAGGCTGCCCGCGTTGTAGCCGCCGGAGAAAAAAATCCGCCCGTCGGCGAGCGGGATCGGCGTGGCAACCGTGGCGATGTTGATTTTCCAGTCGGTCGTATCCCAGAGGATCGCGCCGTCCCGCGCGTCCACCCCCACCACCCCGCCGCTGCCGCAATAGACAAACATGCGGCGGCCCGCGAACTCCATCGCCACTACTGAAGAGTGCGTCATCTTCCAGCCGCGCGGATTGGGCGTTTTCCAGAGCGCCTTGCCGGTTTCGATGTCCACCGCCGTGAGCAGAACCTCCGGGCCGCCGGGCGCGAGCACTGCGGTGTTGCCGTCAATCAGCGGACACTGGCCCGCATACCACGGGGGAACCGTGGTGCCGAATTCACGCACCAGATTCATCCCCCAGCGTAGCGCGCCGGTTGCAGCATCCACGCAGAGCACGTTGCACTTCGGATCAATCGCCACCACGCATTTTTCCGTCACCGCCGGAACCGTGCGCGTGACGCCATGGTTGCGCTTGACCGAAAGCGGGTAGGCGTAGCGCCAGATTTCCCTGCCGTCCGCCAGCGAAAGGCAGCGCAACACGCTCTCATGGCTCTCACGGGCGTAATCCATCAAATACACCCGACCCGCAAGCACTGCCACTCCCGCGTAACCTTCGCCCGCCTCCACACTCCAGAGCGCGCGCGGCCCGGATGCAGGCCACGAGCGGGCCAGCGGCGCGGCTTCGGGGCTTTTGGCATCCCGGTTCGGCCCGCGGAATCCCGGCCAGGAGCCCGGCAGAAGCGCCGGTTCGCCCGCACCTGGAATCGCTTTGCCCGCGAGCACCGGATTCTGTAATGAGGCCGCCCCTTGCATCTCCGGCGGAAGATCCGTGCCGGGCATGCGCGGGTGCAAGCCCGCCTCCGGACGCCAGAGCCAAAAAGCGGCAAGCGCAGCCATGGCCGCAAGAGCGGTCAGCACGGGAAGCGCAAGACGGGGGGGAGGGAGATTCATCGCAAAGCGATTCACAAAGTAGGCCCGCAGCGGGGGAAAAACAACAGGAAATCCGAAAGCGGGCGGAAGGACTCGCGCAAAGGAACGCAAAGAGCGCAAAGGGAAAACTTGGGAACGAGGGGTAGTTGATGCTCCTCCCTTCCAAGGCGACTCCGGTTTTGTGTTCTGCGCCCCCCTCCAAGATTCTGTCTTTGCGCTCTTTGCGTTCCTTTGCGCGCAATTTCATCGCCGGATTTCGCATTCAAAAGCTGCTTTTTGCAACCGGGTGTGATTGGCTGTTTCCAGCGCCTTATGCCTCACGTTCCGTCTGTATCACCGATTCTCTCCGTTTCCGGTCTCACCATCGTCCGGGAGGGGACGCGCATCCTGGACGGGATCGACTGGCGGATCGCGCCGGGAGAACACTGGGCCATCCTCGGCGCCAACGGCTCGTGAAGCGCAACGGGCGCTCTACATTGCGGGTGGAGCCAGCGACTCGCCGGATATTCAAGGCCCTCTAGAGCATTTTACAAAAAAATGTGGCCAGTGGCTTGGGAGCGCCGAAGGCT
>JBAXQF010000047.1:0-18389 GCA_037131875.1 Verrucomicrobiota bacterium | reverse complement strand
CCCTCAAATATCCTCAAATTCCCCTTGCTTCCTAACACCGTTGCTGAGTTCCTGAGTTCCTGATAGATTTTTCCTGTTGTAAACTCAGGCTTGCCAGAGGGCCGGGACTTGCCCATGATAGGACATGGCAACCCGATCCGAACCTGTTGACGGCGCATTCTACAAAGACGCCGATGCTTTCTTCGCCCAGAACTCCAGCACCGGGCTCACCTTTGATGACGTCTCGCTGGCGACCCTCTTTTCCGAGGTGCTCCCGCGCGAAACCAACCTCGAAACCTCGCTCGCCGAATCCCTGCGGCTCCAGATTCCCGTTATTTCGTCGGACATGGACACCGTCACCGAATCCCGCATGGCCATTGCCATGGCGCTGAGCGGCGGCCTCGGCTTGATCCACTACAACATGCCCGAGCGGCAGCAGCTTTCCGAAGTCAGCCGCGTGAAAAACCACGTGCACGGACTCATCCAAGAGCCGATCAAAGTGGCTCCTGAGCAACTCATCGGCAGCGTGATGGAATTCATCGAGGCGAAGAATTTCTCCTTCAGCACCTTCCCGGTGGTGGACGAACAAAACCGCCTGCTCGGGCTTCTCCCCGGCCATGTGCTCAAACAGCGTTATGCCGCCAAGAAAGTAAGCGAAGCGATGACACCCCGCTCGACTCTGCACACGATCCGCCAGAGCGCGCTTTCCTCGGACCCCATCGTCTGCGCCGACCGCTTTTTCAACGACCACATCGGCATCCATAAACTGCTCGTCGTGGATGAGGAAGATCGCCTCTGCGGCCTCTTCACCTTGAGCGACGTGGAGCGGATCACCCAGGAAAGCCGGGCCCAGTTGAAGCCCGCGCGCGACAGCAAATTCCGGCTCATCTGCGGCGCCGCCGTCTCCGCCACGCGCGGGGCCAACGGCGAGCTCGACAAGGAGCGCATCGCCGCCCATGTCGGCGCGCTGGTGGAGCGCGGCGTGGATGTCGTGGCGGTCTCCACAGCCCACGGCCACACCAAGGGAGTCGGCGATACCGTCCGGCTTATCCGCGAGCTTTTCCCCGAACTCCCCATCATCGCAGGCAACGTCACCAGCGGCGCGGGCGTGGAATTTCTGGCCGAGTGCGGCGCCAACGCCATCAAAGTGGGCCAGGGCCCCGGCTCCATCTGCACCACGCGCATCGTCGCCGGGGTGGGCATCCCGCAATTGACGGCGCTTTATGTCGCATCCAAAGCCGCCGCGCAGCGGGGCGTAAAAATTATTGCCGACGGCGGGATCACCAAGTCCGGCGACATCGTCAAAGCCCTCACCCTGAGCGACGCCGTCATCTGCGGCGGGCTGCTTGCCGGTTGCCCTGAAGCGCCGGGGCAGATCATGGAAATCAACGGCAAACTCTACAAACAATACCGTGGCATGGGGAGCCTGGCCGCCATGAAAGCCGGTTCCGCCGCCCGCTACGGCCACAGCGTCAAGGACACCACGCGCAAGGCCGCGGCCGAGGGGGTGGAAGCCCTCAAGGAAGTCTCCGCCTCGCTCGACACCGTGCTCACGCAATTGGTGGGCGGCGTGCAAAGCGGCATGGGCTACCTGGGCGCAGCCAACTTGCCGCAGCTCCGCGAAAAAGCCCGCTACATCCGCGTCAGCCCCGCCGGGCAACGCGAATCCGCCCCGCACGACGTCATTGAAGTCAAAACCGGGGGTGGAGAGACCCTGAGGTAGCGCCACGGCAAACACATCTAAATTTAAAGGCGAAAGAGAATCTGGAACTCAGGAACTCAGGAAAAGAGGGTGTGAAAGAATATCGCCCCTTCTAAAAAACTATATCCTGCTCAGAAAAACCAAGTATCCATAGATGACTCTTCTGTCTTTTTTCCTGATTTCCTGAGTTCCAGATTGATTTTAGATGCATGAGCTGGAAGCGGCGCGCAATCCTCTTCTAAAACCGCAAAAATCTGCATAAGCTGCGGATTCTTCTTTTTCCATGACGATCCAGACTCTCCTTGAATCCCGGTTGACCGAAGCCCTCGGTGCGCCAACGCAAGTCTCCGCCACCGCCGACGCCCGTTTTGGCGATTACCAGACCAACGCCGCCATGGTCGCGGCCAAAGCGCAGCGCGCCAATCCCCGCCAAGTCGCCGCACAAATGATCGAGCGCATCAATGTCTCCGATTTCTGCGAGCCGCTGGAGATCGCCGGGGCGGGCTTCATCAATTTTCGCCTCAAACCGGAATTCGTGGCCCAACAAACCCGCGCCCTGCTGGATGATGCTCATCTCGGCGTGCCGCAAGCAGCCCAACCGCGCAAAATCGTCCTCGATTTTAGCTCGCCCAATGTCGCCAAGCCGATGCACGTCGGCCACATTCGCAGCACGATTCTGGGCGACACCCTCACCCGCATCGCCCGCTTTTTGGGGCACGAGGTCATCACTGACAACCACATCGGCGACTGGGGCACGCAATTTGGCAAAGTGATCTACGGCTGGAAACATTTTCGTGACGACGCGGCCCTGGAGCGCAACGCCATCCAGGAACTCGTGCGCCTCTACAAGCAAGCCAATACCCTGGCCGACACCGACGCCACCGTGATGACCGCCTGCCGCGAGGAACTTGTAAAGCTCCAGGCGGGCGACGCGGAGAACCTCGACATCTGGAAACGCACCGTCGCCCTCTCGTGGAAGGAATTTGAGGCGATGTACGGTCTCCTGGACATCCATTTTGACGAGCACTTGGGCGAGAGCTTTTACAACGACGCGCTCGCGCCGCTGGTGGATCGCCTGCTTGCATGCGGCATTGCCGAGGTGAGCGAAGGTGCGGTCTGCGTCTTCTTCCGCGACAACCCGGCGCTGGCTGACAAACCGTGTCTCATCCGCAAGAGCGACGGCGGGTTCCTCTACGCCACCACGGATCTGGCCACCATTGAATACCGCATCGCCCGCTGGAATGCGGACGCCATCTGGTATGTCGTCGGCGCGCCCCAGGCGCTGCATTTTGAGCAAATCTTTGCCACCGCCGCCCGCATGGGCATCACGGGCAACCTGCGCCACGTCGCCTTCGGGAGCATCCTTGGCGAAGACCGCAAGCTGATGAAGACGCGCTCTGGCGAGAATGTCGGCCTGCGCGACGTGCTGGAGGAAGCCCAGGAACGCTCCCTGCGCATCGTGGAGGAAAAGAATCCGGACATGCCCGCCGAGCAGAAGGCGGAGATCGCCCGGATCATCGGCATCGGCGCGGTCAAATACGCCGAGCTCTCCCAGTTCCGCATGAGCGACTACGTTTTCTCGTGGGACAAAATGCTCTCCTTCCAGGGGAACACCGCTCCCTATTTGCAGAACGCCTACGTGCGCATCCGCTCCATCTTCCGCAAGCTGGGGAGCGACTTCACCGCGCCCGCCACGCTTGCACTCACGGAGCCCGCCGAGTTCGCGCTTTCCAAAAAACTGCTGCAATTCGGCGAAACCGTGCCGCAGATTATTGAGGATTTCCGCCCCAACCTGCTCGCCAACTACCTCTACGAACTGGCGAACACCTTCCACGGCTTCTACGAAGCGTGCCCGGTGCTCAAGAGCGAGGGGGCGACCAAGGAATCCCGCCTCGCCCTGTGCGAACTGACCGCGCGCGTGCTGCGCGAAGGCCTAGGCCTGCTCGGCATCCGCGTCCCGGAGCGGATGTAGCCAGCGTGACGCTGAACCCGGTTCGCGCTGCCGCGCGTTGCGGCGGCTTCGCGCGCCGCCCTGCGATGAGGGCGGCGTTACCCGCTGGAGGGTTACGCTCCGCACTGCCGCACGGCTTCGGCGATAATGTGCGCGGAGGCTTGGTAATCCAGCCTGCCGGTGTTGAGCGTGAGGGTGTAGTTCAGCGGATCTTCGATATCGGCGCGGAAATAACGCTTCACGTAGCGGCGCCGCCCCACATCCGCTTTCCGGGTGAATGCCGCCGCCTCGGCCTGCGTTAAATTGTAATACTCAGCGTTATGCGCGATGCGCTCTTCCAATGGGGCCACCAATCGGACATGCACAGCGGGGCGGATCTTCGCCGCAATGAGGTTGGCACCGCGCCCAACCAAGATGACATTGCCAAGGTGCGCCAGCCGCAGAATCGTCTCCGTGGTATGCTCGGCAAGCGTCCAGGCGGAAGGATGGAGCCCGAGCATCTCCTCCACCATGCTGGTCACGCCCGCGCGCGCATCCTCCGGCAAAAACTGTTTGAGATGCTCCGGGAAACGGTGATCCGCCACGACTCTTTCAACAAGGTTTTTATCGAAGACCGTCCACGGCGGGCCTTCCTTGCGAGCCCGGTTTAAAAGTTGCGCCGCCAGTTCTCCGATGGTGACGGCTCCGGCTCCGGCTTCCCGCGAAAGAGTGATCACGGGGAATTGTTTTCGCTGCGTCTGCGCGGCATGCTGGCGATGATGGGCCTCGAGGTAGGCTCGACATCCCGCCAAGGGATCGAGTAAGGAATCGCTCATAGTTTCCATTATCCTCCTTTTTCAAAAATCTCCCAGCGGATTCTTTGAAAAAATATTCCTTTATTTGATTTTCTAATGACAACCGGAAATTCCACGCCGAGCGACCTGCCGCCGCCAGTCCACAAGCGGCGGCCCCGCTACTCCGGCAAAAATCCGCGCCGCTTCGACCAGAAATACAAGGAGCGCACCCCGGAGCAATACCCGGAAACGGTCGCCAAGGTGATCGCTTCGGGCAAAACGCCCGCCGGATCGCACCGGCCCATCATGGTCGCGGAAATCCTGGAGGTGCTGCGGCCGCAACCGGGCGAGCTTGGGGCGGACTGCACGCTCGGTTACGGCGGCCACGCACGGGAGATCCTTGCGCGCCTCCAGCCGGGCGGACGACTCATCGGGATCGACGCCGACCCGCTGGAACTCCCCCGCACGGAAGCGCGGCTGCGCGCCCTCGGGTTCGGGCCGGAGACGTTCACCGTGCACCGAAGCAATTTCGCGGGGCTGCCCAAAGTGCTTGCCGCCGAGGGGATTCTTGAAGGCGTGGACGTGCTCCTGGCCGATCTCGGTGTCTCCTCCATGCAGCTCGACGACCCGTCACGCGGATTTTCCGTAAAGGCCGCCGGGCCGCTGGACATGCGGATGAACCCCCGGCGCGGCCAGCCCGCCTCGGCGCTTTTGGAGAAAATGGGCGCGGAAGAACTGGCGGCGTTATTTGAGGAAAACGCCGACGAACCGCACGCGGAGCCCCTTGCACGCGCCCTCGCCGGGCGGTCCTTTGCCACCACGCTGGCCCTGGGAGCGGCGATCCGCCATGCCCTCGGCGACCGGCAGGAGGAACAAATCACACTCAGCATCCGACGCGTTTTCCAGGCATTGCGGATTGCGGTAAATGAGGAGTTCACGGCTCTGGAAACCTTTCTGCGCAACCTCCCCGCCTGCCTGCGTCCCGGAGGCCGTGTCGCGGTGCTCACCTTCCACTCCGGCGAAGACCGGCGCGTAAAGAAGGCGTTGGAGGCCGGATTGCGCGACGGCGTTTACGCGGAGATCGCCCGGGAAGTCCTGCGCCCCAGCCCCGAGGAATGCCGCAGCAACACCCGCTCCACCCCGGCCAAACTCCGCTGGGCGGTGCGGCGGTAGCGTCTTTTAACCCGAAGGGTTGATAGACAATAGCCGGTGGTTGAGGCACGCGTCGGCGCGCCGACACCACCGGAACCGCGCCCACAACGCGCACACCCCAAAGGGGTGGCAGAGGGCATCCCATGCGGTGGGGTTCTGCCACCCCTTTGGGGTGTGCCGCTGGTTTGATCCCAACCGGGGGTGTCGCTGCGCTCAACCCCCGGCTATTTTCTCACGAACCCTTCGGGTTCTTTGCATGTTGAGGCTACCACACGTTCTTCTTCTGGAAATCTGCGGCAATCTGCGTAATCTGCGGACTCCATCTCTTCCTTTTGAAACCCGCCGCCAAAAAACTTCAAGCCCACGTGGATGCGCTCCTGCGCTGCAACCGCTGCCCGGCCATGCACAAGCCGGTGATCTCCGGCGCGCCGATTCTGAGCAAAGTGTTGCTCGTGGGCCAAGCGCCGGGAGTAAAAGAGCCAATCCTGGGCCGCCCCTTCGCGTGGACCGCCGGGAAAACCTTGTTCCGCTGGTTTTCCGAACACTGCGGTGTCGAGGAAGCCACCTTCCGCAGCACGGTGTACATGGCCGCCGTGTGCCGCTGTTTTCCCGGCAAGAACGCCCACGGCGGCGACCGCGTCCCCTCGTCCGCGGAGATCGTGCAATGCGGCGACTGGCTTGACGCCGAACTGCGCCTGCTGAAACCCGAGTTGGTCATCCCCGTGGGCAAACTGGCCATCGCGCAGTTCCTGCCCGTCGGGCCGCTGGTGGAGATGATCGGCAAACGCTTTCGCGCCGAACGCGCCGGAGCCACCTTCGATCTCGTCCCTCTTCCGCACCCAAGCGGAGCCTCCCCGTGGCACCGCATGGAACCGGGCCGCAGTTTACTGCACCAGGCACTGGGAGAAATCGCGCAGCACCCGGCGTGGCTGCAAAGGATCTCTCATTCACACCGGGCTAAAGCCCGGTGTGAATGAGAGACTCTGCGCTGGTGTCTCAAAAGGAATTTCTTACAGGCATCGAGGTTAAAACAACGCTCCCGAAGCAACCGGCGCGCTTTCTGACTGCCGCTTGAACTCGTCCAGCAGCGCCCGCAACTGCTCCGGGCGGTGTTGCTGGCGCACTTTGGTGATGGCTTCCCCGGCCAGCGCGTCGCAACGCTCGTTGTGCTCGTGCCCGGCGTGGCCTTTCACCCAACGCCAATCGATCTTGTGCCCCTGCCTCGCCGCGTCCAGCGCGCGCCAGAGATCGTCATTCTTCACCGGCGTTTTGCCCCGTGTCTGCCAACCGCGCGCCTTCCAGCCCGCGATCCACTCGGTGATACCTTTGCGCAGGTATTCCGAGTCTGTGTAAAAGGCGATCTCGCACGGTTCCTTGAGCGCGGTGAGCCCGCCGATGGCCGCCATCAGTTCCATCCGGTTGTTGGTCGTCGCGGGATCGCCGCCGCTCACTTCCTTGGTGCGCCCGTTCCAGAGCAACACCGCCGCCCAGCCTCCCGGGCCGGGATTCCCCTCGCAACCGCCGTCTGTATAAATGGTGACTTTTTTCAAAATAAACCGGCCCGCAGGGTGCCCCGGATTTGAATGCTTGTCGAGGTTACCCCGGAAGAAAATCTCACGCAAAGCCGCCAAGGCGCAAAGAACGGGAATCCCCCTACTCTCCGCTTGCGGTTTGTTAAACAAGCGCGAAGTTTCACGACCTTTGCCATGCCCAATTCCGATTTGCATCTGCTCCCCGAGTCCGCCGTGAACACGTTCCTCTCCCCCTACCTGCGTCGGACGGCGCGGCCCAGCCTCTCCACCCGCTTGCTGCCCGCACTCGCACTCGCGGCGGCGCTTTTCTTTTCCATGATCGCACGCGGGGCGGACTGCAACGCGTTGGTTCTCGCGCAGGTGCAGGCCATGCCGCGCGGCGGAACCTACGCGGCCAACCGGCTGGCAATGGAGCGTTTTACCTCCGCCGTGGGCGTTCGCAACGGCGCGCTTTCGGTGCAAGCCGCCACAGCCGCCCCGAACTTTTGTTCGGAGGCCACTTACCTCGTTTTTCTGAAAACCATCGCCGCGCAACAAGCACTTGATCCGGCCACAATCGACGCCCTCCTCATCCACGGGCAACCCGATGGCCAGGGCGCATGGGGACGCTGGAACGCCAATGGCCCCGGCACGGCGCGGCTTTTTCACGAACTGGGCTTGGGCCGCAACTTCGACGACTTTGAGCAGGCGCGCCCCGGCGATTTCATGAAAATCTTTTGGTCCACCGAAGTGGGAAGCCGCGAACGGGGCCACTCCGTGGTTTTCCTGGGCCGGGAAGAGCGCAACGGGGTGGAGACCGTGCGCTTCTGGTCGAGCAACACCCCGGCGGGCTATGGAGAAAAAGCCGTGCCGCGCAGCAGGATCGCCTACGCCATTTTCTCGCGTTTGGAACACCCGGAAGCGCTCAACCGCCTCCCCACCCTCCCCACCACCGACGCTTATCTTGCGCGGCTCAACGCCCTCCGCTCCTCCGTCGCCGAAGCCCGCGCAAAGACGGGAATTTGATATAATTGCGGATCGAGAAAGAAGCCCCGAGCGCCAAACGGCTTGCATTCCAGCGCGCGCGCTTGAAGAATGCGCTGCCCATGAAAATCATCGACCGCTACATCGGCAAAGAAATTCTCGTCACCACGCTGTTTGCCGTGGCGGTTCTGAGCCTTGTCCTCGTTCTGGGCAACGTCTTCAAGCAACTCCTGGATCTTCTCGTCAACCAGGACGCGCCGCTGGCGTTGATCCTGAGTTTCATCGGCTACATCCTCCCCTTCTCGCTTTCGTTCACCATCCCGTGGGGCTTCCTCACCGCGGTGTTGTTGGTGTTTGGAAAACTCTCCGCAGAGAACGAACTCATCGCCCTCAAGTCCAACGGCGTCAGCATCCCGCGCATCTGCCATCCGCTGGCTGTCCTCACCGTCGTCGCCTGCCTGCTTTGCTTCTGGATCAACGTCTCCGTGGCCCCCGCCGCGCAGGAGAAAATGAAGAGCACCATCTACAACATCGCCACGAACAACCCGCTCTCCATGTTTGCGAGCGATCAGGTGATCGACGAGTTTCCCGGCAAAAAAATCTACGTGGAACGCAAGGAAGGAACCAATCTCTACAACATCCTGGTCTACGTCCTGGGCGACCGGGACGAACCCGTGCGCGTGGTTCAGGCGCAGCGGGCCGTGCTGAAAACCGACTTGGAAAACCAGCAGGTGCTCATGGAACTGGTGGGCGCGCAGTTTGAACAGCGGGATCAGGACGCCCCCCGTGATCTCACCCGCATCCGCCAGGGCATCACCATGCGCGAGGCCACCTTCCCGATCTCCCTGCAAGCATTGTATGAAAAAAACAAGGGACGCCGCAGCGTGGGGCAGATGACCCTGGAGGAACTGCTCAAGCACGACGACAAGGACAAAATCACCGCCCACCGCACCGAGGTCAACAAACGCTTTTCTCTCTCCTTCGCCGCGCTCGCCTTTGCGCTTGTGGGCGTGCCGCTGGCCATCACCGCCCACCGCAAGGAGACCTCCATCGGGTTCCTCTTTTCGCTCATGGTCGCGTTTGTCTTTTTCTTCTTCATCATCATCGCCGACAGCTTCCGCAACAACCCGCACGCCCACCCGGAGCTGCTGATGTGGACTCCCAACATCCTGTTCATCAGCCTCGGCGCCTGGATGTTCTACCGGCTCTCGAGGAAGTAAGGGGAGTGTTTCCTACCCGCGCAACCCAGCTACACCAACTCCCAAAGCGCATGTGTCACCGCTTGGATCTCTTCCGGCAGATGCGCCGCTGAGAGCGTCAACCGCAGTCGGGCCGTGCCGCGCGCGACGGTGGGATAGCGGATCGCAGGGACGAAAAATCCCCGCTCGAAAAACAGCTTCGACGCTTCCAGCGCGGCGGTTTCTTCGCCCAGCATCACCGGCACAATCGCGCTTTGCAGCTTCTCGGGCGTCAACCCCGGAGGCAATCCCGACGCGAGAATCTTGAGGTTATCCCAAAGCTGCTTGCGCCGCGCTTCCCCCTGCGCGCTTTCCATAAACTCGATAGCCGCCGTGGCCGCAGCCGCCAGTGCGGCGGGAGGCGCGGTGGAATAGACAAAAGAGCGCGCCCGGTTGATGAGCCAGTCGATCATCGCCCGGCTGCCGCAAACATAGCCGCCGCTCACGCCGAGCGCCTTGCTCAAGGTTCCCATCTGGATATCCACGCGCTCGGCCACCCCCACCCGCTCCGCCAGTCCGCGCCCGTTCGGGCCGACAACCCCCACCGCATGCGCCTCATCCAAGAGCAGCAGCGCGCCATAGCGATCCTTCACTTCCACGATGTCCGCCAGAGGCGCGCGGTCGCCGTCCATGCTGAAAACCGATTCCGTCACGACCACCACCCGCGCGTTGGGATGCGTTTCGCGCGCCCATTTCAAGTGGCTCTCCAGCCGCGTCACATCATTGTGCGGAAACACCCGGAGCGCCGCGCCGCTGAGCCGCGCGCCGTCGATCAACGAAGCATGGGCCAGCTTATCCAGAATGATCACATCCTCCTTGCCCGCGAGCGCATTGAGCGTTCCCAGCGCCGTCGCGTAGCCGCTGGAAAAACTCAGCGCGGCCTCCGCCCGCTTGAACTCCGCGAGCTTCTCCTCCAGCAGCAGGTGCGGAGTCAGCGTGCCGCAGACCAGCCGCGAAGCCGTCGAGCCAAGGCCGTATTCGTCAATGGCCTGCTTGGCCGCCTCGCACAAAAACAGTTCCCCAGCCAGCCCGAGGTAATCGTTGGAGGAGAAATTGATGAGCGTGCGCCCCGCATAATGCATGAGCGTGCCCGGCTGCGACTCCACCTCGCGCAGCCGCCTCAGCAACGACTGTTGCTGGAGCGCATCAAGTTCTTCTTCAAAGTGTCGGGGCATGGGAGAAAAATAAAGTGTGCTTAGCACTGCTCCGAGTCTGCCATAAGTCCTATAGGTCGCATACGACTTATAGGCCCTATAACGACAACCCCCAGGCCAGCAGCGAGCAGGAATCCCGCCACAGCCAGGAACGGCTGCGCTCACCGAGCACCACGGAGATCACCTCGTGGCCGTTGTTGCTGGCGCTGGACACAAGGCAATGTCCTGCGGCCTCCGTATAGCCGGTCTTCATCCCGGTGCAGTAAGGGTAGTCGCGCAAAATCAGGTTGGTGTTGTGAAACTCCTCCATGCGCCCGCTGGCGAAGCGGAAATAGAGGCTTTTGGTGGAGACAATCGAGCGGATCGTGGAGCTGCGGTAGGCCGCGAAGGCAAGCCGCGTCATGTCGCGCGCGGTGGAATACTGACCCGGCGCGGGCAGCCCGTTGGGATTGACGAAGTGCGAACGCTTCATCCCGAGTTCAAGCGCCTTCGCATTCATCTTCTCCGCAAACGCCTCCACGCTCCCCGCGTTGTCGCGCGCCAGAGCGCGGGCGACGTCATTGACGCTGTGCACCAGCAACACCTCCAGCAACTCCCGCCGCGTATAAACCTCACCCGGCCTGAACCCAAGCTTTACCGGCTCCACCTGCGTGTCACTCAACTCCACCCGCAGCTTTTGGTTCAGATTGCCGGATTCAACAATGACCAACGCCGTCAAAAGCTTCTGCGTGCTGGCGGGCGGACGCTGTTCATCCGCGTTTTTCTCGTACAGCACCTGCCCGGTCAGAGCATCCGCCACGAGGACGGATTCCGCGCGCGTCCGGGGCGTCTTTCCCGAGGGATCCAACGCTGGAGTCACCGCTGCCGGAGCAGGATCGGGATCTGGGTCGGATTTCCTGGTTTTCCTTCTTGTGGCGGCCCCGGCGGGCAAGGCCATTGCCGCCAACAAGGCGGCCACGGCTCCAAAGCGTATCAATTTGCGGATCATCGGTAAAAAAAAGGTTTCCGCTGGCAGCGACGCATTCGCAGGGCGGAGAATCCCTATTCTTTACTCCCCTTGAGCTGATTTTCAACCAGCGAATCAGGCGCGGCCCCCAAATCACGCGCCCGGTAGTAATGACGGCGGGCCAGTTCCACCATCGGCGGATTCCCCTGAAGATACACCACCGCGAGATTGAAATGGGCTTCCGCCAGCGTTTCGTCCAGTTCCAGCGCCCGCTGCAACTCCGCCTCCGCGCCGTCCAGCCACCCTTTGCGGCCCACCGTCACCCCAAGGTAGCTGTGCGCCCGGGCGTTGCGCGGTTCCAGGAGCACCGCCTGGGAGAGCGCCGCAAGCGCCACATCGAGCTTCCCGCTTTCACAAGCCACCACCCCCAGCGCCAGCCAGGCTGCGGGGGATTCCGGCTTCGCCCGGGTTGCCCGTTTGAGCAGTTTTTCGGCTTCTTCCAAATGCCGCGCACGGTATTCCAGCTCCCCGAGATCGATCAGCGCGGGCACGTTGTCCGGCTCGGCTTTCAGTCGCTTTTCCAGCTGGGCGCGCGCCACCACCTCGGGCGCGTCTGCGGCAAAGGCCGTAGCCGCCCACACCATGCAAAGGAGAACCACGCTGATAGAGCGCGTTTTCACGGGTTACGCACCGAGTTGCCGGGAGCGTTCCGTGGCCGCGCGCACCGCGCTCAGAAATGCCGAGCGCACGGCAGCCCCTTCCAGCTCCTCCAGCCCCGCAATAGTCGTCCCGCCGGGACTGGTCACCTGGTCTTTGAGCGTCGCCGGGTGGAGCCCCGTTTGGAGCACCATCCCCGCCGCGCCCGCCACCGTTTGCGCCGCCAGCTGCAGGGCGAGATCGCGCGGAAGCCCCATCAGCACCCCGCCGTCCGCGAGCGCCTCAATCACAAGATAAACATAGGCCGGGCCGCTGCCGCTCAAGCCGGTCACGGCATCCAAAAGCGGCTCCTTCACCTGCACCGCGCGCCCCACGGCGCAGAAAATTTGCGATACCAGCGCGGCATCCGCCTCGGTCGCCGTGCTGCCTGTGGCGAAAGCCGCCGCCCCTTGGTGAATCAACGCCGGGGTATTCGGCATCACCCGCACCACGCGGGCCGCAGTTCCCGCCGCCGCTTCCAGCTTGGCAAGAGAGAGCCCCGCTACAATCGAAATCACCAATTTCCCGGCCAGCGCATCGCCCAAGCTGCGCAACGCCGCGAGCGCGTCCGCCGGTTTCACACAAAGCACCAGGGCGTCCACGGATTGCGCCAGCTTTGAGGCGTCGGCGGCCACTGTCACGCCCGTCTTTTGCGCGAGCGCCTCCGCCGCAGCGGGAATGCAGTCATTCACAAAAATCGCTTCCGCCGGGCAAACCCCCGCCTGAACCACGCCGCCCACAAGCGCCGTCGCCATCTTGCCGCAACCGAGAAAACCAAGTTTCATGCCGTAGGGATATACCGCAATCCCGCCCAGGAAAAGAAAATCTGACAGGAACGCTCGACTCCCCTGCGCTTTTCCCACATTTTTCCTTTTCACATGGCTTCCGACCCAATTAAGCCCAGCTCCTTCCCCCTGCGCGATCTCACCGCCAACCCCCGTTGGTTCTGGGGATTGCTGATTGCAACCACCCTCTGGCGCATCCTCGCCGCGCTCCGGCTCGACCTTTGCCTCGACGAAGGCTATTACCATTACTGGTCGCTTTTCCCCCAACTCAGCTACTTCGACCACCCGCCCTTCACCGCCTGGTCGATGTCCCTGCTCGGGCCCCTCTTTGGCAAGAGCGTATGGACGGTGCGTTTCTGGCCCGTGGCGACCGCCGTGGCCTTCGCTCTCACCGGACGGGCGCTGGCGGGCCGCATGTTTGCAAACGCCGAAACAGGCAACCGCGCCGGGCTCCTGCTTTTGCTCACGCCGGTCTTCGCTGGCAACGGCCTCCTCATGACGCCGGATACCTTCATGGCGCTTTTTTGGGCATTGGCGCTCTACTGCACCTGGCGCGCGGTGACACCGGGCGGCGCTTTCGCCTGGTGGATCGCCACGGGCGTCTGCTGTGGCCTTGGGCTGCTGACCAAATACAACATGATCCTTTTCTTCCTCGGCCTGGGCCTGTTTTGGCTGCTCGCGCCGGGGCAGCGCCTCCGCATTTTCCTGGGCGCCTTGGTCGCCGGAGTGATTGCGCTCCTCCTTTTCACCCCCGTCCTTGTTTGGAACGCCCAGCACGACTGGATTTCCTTCCGTTTCCAACTCAGCCACGGGTTTGCAAAAAATGCGCAATCCGCCACAAGCAATCTCGCCTATTACCTCGGCGGATTGTTCCTCCTGGCAACCCCCTTGCTTGGCGGCCTGTGCTTCTGGAGTTGCGGCAAGGGCATTGCCGCCCCGCAACGGCAAAGCCGTTTTCTCGCCGCGTTTTTCTGGATCGTCGTTTTCTTTTTCGGCTACTCCTCCATCAAAGCCTCCGGGCAGATGAACTGGGCCATGCTCGCCTTCTTTTCCGGCACCCTTTTGGTTGCGCACGACTGGCCCGGCTACGCCCGCGGCTGGCGTTGCGCCACCCTGATTCTGCTGATGAGCGTGGACGCCCTGCTCATGATCTATGCCATCCTGCCAGCCCAACTCCCGCTAAGCTCACGCTGGCTCCAACTCGACCGGCGCAGGACGCACGAGTTTTTTGGCGCGGAGCGCATCGCTCAGACGGTCCAAGCAAAATTCAAGGAATCCGGGGCCGATTTCCTCTGCGCCACCTCCCACCAACTGTTCGGACGCCTCTCCTTTTATGCGCCGGAACTGCGCGGCGTTCTCTGGCAACCCAAGGCGGGCCGGTACCGCTATCCGTGGATCAACGACCAGCAATGGGCGGGAAAAACCGCCCTGTGGGCCGCTCAAAAGCAAGACAAAGAGGAGATGCTGAAATATTTCCGGGAAGTGACGAAATTGGGGACGGTGGAAGTCCCCTACAACCCGAACCACAAGGAAACCCTCTATTTCTACCTGGCCCGCGGCTACCACCCGGAGGGCGCCCCGGCAACTCCCGCCCCTGCCGTCCCAAAGTAAATCACCTCATTTTCCGAAACGCCTTGGTGGGCCACACTGGTTCGGCGGCGGAGTGTAGAGATCCATCACCTTGAGCCAATACGGCTTGCGAGTGGGCGTGATGATAATGTTCGGAGCCTGCGCCTTCACAAACCGGCCGAGCGGATACTTGTAGGTCAACGTCAACGGCTGGAACGTCCGTCGTTGCACGGCGCGGAAGCAATACCCGTTGCAAGTGGGCGTGATCTCCCCCTCGGCGATATACTCGGAAATCCAGCACCCTTCCACATCCGTGCTCACCACCTGCCAGTAAGGCAGTTCGCACAAAACCTCCCGCTGCTGCACGGCGCAGCCGCCCAGAAAACCCACCGCCACCGCCGCCAGAGAGAACGACGCCATCCATTTCATGCCGCAATCATCCCAAGAAGCGGCTTCCACCACAATGGCAAACCTCCCGGCATTTACACGCTGGCATTCACGGGAAAAACCCTCTATTTACCTGCGTTTTCCCATGACCAAGCTTCACGAAAACCCGGCAAGGCGTGCTGTGACACAGAGCGAACCCCTCCCGCGCGCGGAACGCTGGATCGCAGCCCTCCTGCTCCTGAGCGCCTTTGTGTTGAAGTGCGTGAACATCTTCCATTTCCGCTATGACAGCGATGAGCCACAGCACCTCCACACCACCTGGGGATGGACGCAGGGCCTCCTGCAATACCGCGACTTCTTCGACAACCACACGCCGCTTTTCCACTGCCTCTTTTCCCCGCTGGTCGCGGCGCTCGGCGAGCGGGCGGACATCCTCCTTTACATGCGCTTTGCCATGGTGCCCTTCTGGTTTGTGGCGCTCTGGGCCGTGTGGCGCATCGGAAGCCAGGTTTTTTCCCGGCGCGCGGGGCTCTGGGCCACGGTCTTTATTTCCCTGCTTTGCTGGTGGTTCTATTGCGCGCTGGAATACCGCACCGACAACCTCTGGGCTCCGCTCTGGCTCTGCGCGCTGGCCCTGTTCGTCACGGGGGAACTGACCCTGAAGCGGGCTTTTGCAGGCGGCTTCCTCCTTGGCCTCTGCTGCTGCACCTCCATGAAAACGAGCGTGCTGCTTGCGGTCTCCGCAATGGCCGCCGTGTTCGCCTCGCAGATATGCGCGCGCCGTTTCTCCCCCGCCGCGCTCGCACGCTTGCTCAAGCCCGCGCTG
Organism: Verrucomicrobiota bacterium; assembly: GCA_037131875.1. Taxonomy (GTDB): domain Bacteria; phylum Verrucomicrobiota; class Verrucomicrobiia; order Chthoniobacterales; family Chthoniobacteraceae; genus UBA695. Next base: position 2,736 of record JBAXQF010000047.1, on the reverse strand, counting down.
GGCATCCTCGCAGGCCTCCTCATCGCGCCCGCCGCCGTCTGCGCCTTCTTTGCCGCGCAAGGGTGCTGGAAGGAGTTTTATTACTGCGTCATTCAGCATAATACCATGATCAGCGTGGACGCGAATGTTCACCACTTCTACCAACGGCTCACCTTTTTCATCGCCCTCCCCTTCCTGCTTTACGGAGCCGCGCAAGTCGCCCGGCATGCGCCCACTCCGGCGCTGGCCCTGCGGCGCACCTTCCTCTTCCTCTTTGCCGGGCTCTACTACGCCTCGCTGGAGAGCTTTTGGGCGCTCTTGACGCGCCAGGATTACCTCCCGTTTTATCCCGTGGCGGCGCTGGTCATCACGCCGTGGGTGATCTGGCTGGTGCAAAACTCCAACTGGGCCGCGCACCGCACCGCCATCCTCACCACCGTGGCCGTGGGTGAAATCGCCCTGCTGCTCATCGGGCGGCCTCCGTGGATCAACAGCACCCGTGACGAGCAGGAAATCGTGCGCGAAGTCCTCCAACTCACCCGTCCCGGCGAGTGGGTCATGGATTTCAAAGGCGAATCCGTCTTCCGGCAACGTGCCTTCCATTACGTCCTCGAACCGCTCGTGCTGCGCCGAATCCAACTCGGCATTATCAAGGACACCATCGCGCAGGACGTGGCGGCAAAGGAAGTCCACGTGGTCGTCAACCGGGATCGCTGGTATCGGAAACCGACCCGGCGCTTTCTCACGGAAAACTACCTCAACATCGGCCAGGTGCGCGTGGCGGGCCGGGTGCTTTCCGTGGAGGAAACCGCCCCGGAGGCAACCCTCTCCTTCCCCGTAGTCATCCCAGCGTCCTATGTTCTTTGGGCGGACGGCAAACCCGTCGCGGGCGTTCTCGACGGCCTGCCCTACACCGGCGCACGCGACCTCGCCCCCGGCCCCCACACCTTCCGCCCCGAAGGAACCTACCGCCACCTCGCCCTCGTCTGGGAACGCGCAATCGCAGCCGGATACAAGCCGGTGGTGGATCGCCCGGACTGGCAGTATGAGCGGTAGAGGTATATGGTAAGTAGTGTCTGAATATATCTCACGCAAAGACGCCAAGGCGCAAAGGGTTCAGGAAAACCGTCTTTTTTTCTCATAGCGCCTTTGCGTCTTTGCGTGAGACAAGAAATACCCTGCAAAATGGCGTGAAATACGCGCACAACTCGTGCAGGATCGTTGGTTCCTATGAGTTCCAACGTCCGTGTCCGCTTCGCACCCTCGCCCACCGGCTATCTTCACGTCGGCGGCGCCCGCACCGCCCTGTTCAACTGGCTCTATGCCCGCCACACCGGCGGCACGTTCATCCTGCGCATTGAAGACACCGACAAGGCCCGCAACACCGCCGAGGCCACCCAAGCCATCTACGACGGCCTGAAATGGCTCGGCCTGGACTGGGACGAAGGCCCCTTCAAAGGCGGCGATTGCGGCCCCTACTTCCAGAGCGAGCGCGAGGAAATCTACCTGCGCTACTTCAACCAACTCAAAGACGCCGGGCATCTCTACGAGGACGGCGGAGCATGGCGCTTCCGCTCCCCGCGCGAGGTGGTCGTGCTCGACGACCTCGTCTGCGGGCGCATCGAGTTCGACCTCACCAACCCGGAGACGCACCCCGACATCACCATCCGGCGGCCCGACGGCGGCTGGATCTTCCATTTCGTCAACGTCGTGGATGACATTGAAATGCGCATGACCCACGTCATCCGGGGCGAAGACCACCTCTCCAACACCCCCAAGCATCTCGAGCTTTACAAGGCGCTCGGGGCGCAGCCGCCCCGGTTCGCCCACATCCCGCTCATCCTCAACCGCGACGGCTCCAAAATGAGCAAGCGCGACCAGGGCGCGGCGGTGGGCGGCTACATCACCGAAGGCTACGCGCCGGAAGCCGTCGTCAACTACCTCTGCCTGCTCGGCTGGTCGCCCAAGGACAACCGCGAGATCCTCGAAATTGCAGAAATCATCGAGCGCTTCGACTTGCCCCACATCAACCGCAAGGCCGCCTCTTACGACCTGGAAAAATGCCACTGGATGAACACCCAGTATTTGCTCCACATGAGCCCGGAGCGGTTCACGAAGTTGAGCCTCCCGTTCATTGAAAAAGCGGGCATCCCCTACGGCAGCGCAGAAGCCCTCAAGCCCGTGCTCGCCATCGTGCAGGAGAAAACCAAATTCCTGAGCGAAGTCCCCCACCGCATCAGCTTCTTCTTCACCGAGGAGTTCGAGTTCGAGGCCGAAGCCGTCGAGAAAGCCTTCAAGGTGCCCGGCGCGCTCGAAAAACTCACCGCCCTGGCCGACCGCTACGCAGCGAGCCAGACGTGGACGCCCGAGTCCATCGAAGCCACCCTCAAAGCCACCGCCGCCGAGCTGGGTTGGAAGAACAAAGAATTGATTCACCCCGCGCGCATCGCCGTCAGCGGCCGCGCCGTCGGCCCCAGCCTCTACCACATGATGGAAGTGCTGGGCCAAGAGCGCACCGTGGCACGGATGCGGAATGCTGTGGAGCGGTTTGCGTAAGTAGCCGCAAAAAAGCGCAAAAGGCACAATCCCCTCGTTCCCAATCTCCTGATTGGGAACGAGAAGGCGCTGCGATCTTGTAATTCCGAGGGCTCCTGCCAACAATCCTGTCCGGTTTCTTGGAAAATCTCGGCCTCTCATTGCTGTCCAAAATAAACGGGATCGCGGACAGGGTGTTTGATTTGATGGGGGTTTGAGGGG
>JBAXQF010000046.1:0-18764 GCA_037131875.1 Verrucomicrobiota bacterium | reverse complement strand
CCAGCCTTCGGCGCTCCCAAGCCACTGGCCACATTTTTTTGTAAAATGCTCTAACCGCGCCCGTAGGGCGGCGGCACGGAGTGCCCTCCCTACCGCACCACCTTCAAGTCCGTGTCATAGACCGTGACTTTGCCCAACTTCTCCAACTGCGGGACGATCTCTTTGGCTTCACCGACCGCGATGATGACGAGATCATTCGGATCGATGTATTTCTGCGCCAACTCGGAGGCTTTCTCGGGCCCGAGCCCGGCAACCTTCGCGGCATAGGTCTTGTAGAAATCGGCAGGCAGGCCGTAGAGATCGATCTCTTGGAGACGCTCGCCCATGCGCTTCTCATTTTCCACGCTCATGAGGAAGTTGCCCACAAGGAGGTTGCGTTGCAGTGCCAGTTCGCTTTCCGGGATCGGTTCGCTGCTGATGCGCTTGAGTTCGTTGAGGATTTCCTGAACCGCCGCGCCGGTCACTTCATTGCGCACCTCGGCACCGGCGGAAAACGCGCCGCCCAATTTCTTCGCGCTAAAGCCGGAGGAGGAGCCATAGGTGAACCCGTGTTTTTCACGCAGGTTCTCCGCCAGCCGCCCCGACATCCCGCCGCCCAGCACGGAATTGACCACGCTCAACTCCGGCACGTCGGGATTATTCTTCGCAATGCCACGCCCTGCCACAAGGATGTTGCTCTGAACGGAGCCGGGGCGATCCACCACTGCAACGGAAATGCCTCTAATTTCGGGGAACGGAGCTAAAACCGGCACAGAGTTCGGAATGCCTCCAAATTTCCAATCCCCAAAAGATTCCTTCACCTGCGCGAGCACTGTTGCAGTCTCCACATCGCCCACCACAACCAGCGTGGCATTTTCAGGCAGAAAATGGGCGGCGCGGAATTTCACCAAATCCTCCCGAGTAATCGACTGCACCGACTCCGGCGTGGCATAAGCCCCATAAGGATGCTCACCGTAAAGCAGTTTGTCCCGGAGCCGCACAGCGAGGTCTTCCGGGTCCATCTTCTTCTGGGCGAGGCTGGAAATGGTTTTGTGCTTTTCCTTGTCCACTTCCTCCTGCCGGAACGCTGGGCGCAACGCCGCGTCGCGCAGGAAGCCGAGGATTTCGTCGCTGTAACAACTCAAGCCGCTGGCGGTCACGCTCAGTGCATCGTCGCTCGATCCCGCTTCCACGCTGATTCCCAAAAAGTCCGTCTTCTTGGCGAACTCGCTGGCGGAAAGTTCCTCAGTGCCCTTGTTGAGCAAGTCCGCCGTGAGAGCGGCCAACCCCGGTTTGTTGCCATCAAAAACATCTCCCGACTTCACCAGCAACCGGAACGTCACCGTTGGCGCTTTGTGGATCGGCAGCACAAAAACGGTCAGGCCGTTGGGGAGCGTCTCGCTCACGGCGTCCGGGAAGGCGATGGCAGGGAGCGGCCCCGCTGCCGGAGGATGTGTGCGGTCGAGCGTGTCGGCTACGGGCGTCGCGGACGGCTCGGGAGTCGGTGCTTTGTGCGATTTCGGCTTGGCCGCTTGTGCGGAAGCGATGGCGATCCCGAGAGCGAGAAGAATGGAAAGCGTTTTCATGTTTTACTTGGAAGCGTTCGGTTTCACGACGGGATAGTGCAGGACGTTGACGCCTTGCGGAGTGAGGTATTGTGCGGCCACCTCTTTGATTTTCTCGGGTGTTACTTCGTCATAGCGTTCCCATTGCTTGTTGATCGCGCCGGTGTCACCAAACATCACGTGGTAATGCGCGAGATTTTCCGCCCGGCTCAACATCGTTCCGTACGCCTGTGCCAACTCGCGCAACTTCAGGTTCTTGGCCTTTTGCAGTTCCTCCGGCGTCACGCCGGAGTCGCGCACTTTGGCAATCTCCTGGTCAATGGAAGCGTCCAGTTTCTCCAGCGGCGTCTCCGGGTTTCCAACAGCGAACACCCCCACCGCGCCCCCGTTTTCCAGCAGTTCCGGAAATGCCTCCACCTCACTCGCGATCTGTTCCCCGCGCACCAGCCGTTCATAGAGGCGCGAACTGCGGCCCGTGGCCAAAATATCCGCCAGCAACTCCAGCGCCGGAGCGTCCACCGAGGTCTCCGCCGGAGCGCGCCATGCGTGCAGCACGGCGGGCAGCGGCGTGTTCGCCAACGCCACGGTTTTTTCCGTGGGCGCAATCTGCGGCTTGAGTTCAAACTCCGGCCGCGCGATCTCCTTGCCGCGCGGGATTGGGCCAAAATAATCGGCAATCAGCTTGCGCGTCGCATCGAGATCGAAGTCCCCCGCCACCACCAGCGTCGCGTTGTTGGGAACGTAGTATTGGTGATAAAAATCCTGGAACTCCTGGAGCTTCGCCTGGTCGATGTATTGCACGGCCCCAATGGGCGGCCACTCGTAGGGCGTTCCGGCAAAAACCATCCCGGAAAGATTCTCAAACAACGTGCCGTAGGGCGCGTTCTCGTTGCGCAAGCGGCGTTCCTCCTTCACCACCTGGCGCTGCGTCTCCACGCCCACCTCCTCCACCTTGCCGTGCAGCATCCGCTCGCTCTCGATCCAGAGCGCGAGCCCGAGCTGATTCGCGGGCATGTTGAAATGGTAATCCGTCCGGTCAAACGAGGTGGAGGCATTCGCATCCCCACCGGCGGCGGAGGCGTATTTGAAAATCTCGCCGCGCTTGATGTTCTGTGAGCCTTCAAACATCAGATGCTCAAAGAAATGGGCGAACCCCGTCCGATCGGGCCGCTCATTCTTGCTCCCCACGTGGTAGAGCACGTAACTGGCAACCACCGGCGCGGTCTTGTTCTGGTGCAGGATGACGTGGAGCCCGTTGGGCAGATCATACTCCACAAAATCGATCACCGGCATTTTCACCGCGCAAGCGGGAACCTCAGGCTTCGCGGGTTCGGCTGCCCCAAGCGAACCGCAACACATCGCTGTCAAAACCCAGGCAAAGAGACAATGTTTCATAAAGGTAAAAATAAGACCGCTAAATGACGCTGGCGTTCACTCGTGCTGATCTTTTAGGAATGGCCATCTTGGCAATTTTAACAGGATTCACAGGATTTTTGAGATTAACGGGATTACAAGAACTGATTTCCTGAGTAAATTCGGTTTTCGGATAAAAATCCGGGTATTCAATCCTGTAAATCCCATCAATCTTGTGAATCCTGTTAAAAAATCGCGGCTCTGTTGCTCGATTACTCGCTGATTTCAGGCTCCGCAGCCAGGACAGCTTTTGCGGCGTCCACATCCGCGTCGGCCACCTCCACCCGTACCCCGCCGAGCACGATGTTATACCACGGATCCCACTGAATAGTGTTCTCATCCCGCAAGTAGGCGGGAACGCCCGCGTCTCCCAAGCGCATCCGCAGCAAATGAGCCTCCTCCACCTTTGAAAACGTTGCAATCGTGATCATTAGCAGCAATATCGCCTGTCAACTCGCGCAAGTAAAGTGAATCGGCAAGAGGAGCAATCAGGAACTCAGGAAATCAGGAAAAAGAAAGGAAATCTCGCGCAAAGGACGCCAAGAACGCAAAGAAGAAGACGCGTTTACTAAACTTTGGCCGGTTAGCGGCTCGGGTTCAGAACGGAAAATTGCTTTACACCTACACAGAGAATGGAGCAAAACTCTCACGGAAATTTCTTACGGAAAATTTTATGAAACAATATCTTGGATTACTGGCATTGTGCCTGCTTTTGTTCAACGGCTTGGCCGTTTATGCTGAAACCGAATCGAAGATGGACATTGCAGCGCTGAAAGCAAAAGCGGAAGCGGACGATACTTGGGCGCAATTTCACCTCGGGAGTCGTTATCTCTATGGCGAGGGCGTGCCTAAAGATGAAGCGGAAGGGCTGAAGTGGCTTCTTAAGGCAGCAGAAAAAGGTTCTCCAAAGGTGGATTATTTCCTCGCGGGGCGTTATCTCAAGGGAATAGGCGTGGAGCCCACGGATAAAGAGGAAACGCTCAAGGTTCTTCGCGAAGCGGCGCAACAAGGTAATCGTATTGCGCAATATTACCTCGGAACTTGTTATCTCAATGGCTGGGGTGGCGCGGAAAAAAATGAAGCGGAAGCGGTGAAATGGTTTCAAAAGTCAGCGGACCAAGGCTATGTCGGCTCGCAAGTGAACCTTGGGCTCTGTTATTCCAAGGGCTACGGTGTACCCAAAAATCAAGAGGAAGCGGTGAAGTGGTACCGCAAGGGGGCGGAACAAGGCAATTTCATGGGGCAATACGTCCTGGGGCAGTATTATTTTCTGGGCGATGGCGTGCCTAAAGATCAAGCGGAAGGGTTGAGATGGATTCGCAAGTCAGCGGAAAATAAGGCTACGGAAAAAGGCTTTGACAGGGCGCAATATTACCTCGGGCAGTGTTATCTCAATGGCGATGGTGTGCCCGTCGATAAAGAGGAAGCGGTGAAGTGGATGCGCAAGGCAGCGGAACAAGGTAACGAACCGGCAAAGAAGGCTCTTGAGCAAATGGGAAAATAGGAGTTAGGAACTCCCATTCTACGCGCTGCTCCGAATCGCCCGCGGAGCGGCCGATCCACCTCGCCGCTTTTCCCTGAGTTCCTGATAGGCTTTTAAAACCTAAAAGCGGCGTAATGACTCGCGCAAAGAGACGCAAAGGACGCAAAGAGAAAAACTTAGGAATCTTATGATCCTCACCTACAGGGTGACTCTGTTTTTTGTGTTCTATCCTTCCAAGATTCTATCTTTGCGTCCTTTGCGTTCCTTTGCGCGAAATTTCATTCTCGGTTTTAGGTTAAAACGAATCTCTTCTTTGCGTCTTGGCGTCTTTGCGTGAGACTATCCCCATGACCCCGCGCCGGGTTTTTCATGACGCCCATCCGCCACCTTTACGTTCACATCCCGTTCTGCCTGAAAATCTGCCCGTACTGCGCCTTCTACAAGGAAGCCTCGGACAAGAACAAGACGCAGCGGTTCCTGGACGCCCTGCTGGCGGAACTCGATCAGCAAAAAGCACGGCATCCCCTCCAGCCGCAGACGATCTTTTTCGGCGGCGGCACCCCGAGCGCCCTCTCCACGTCGCAGTTGGACTATCTGCTCACCGGCGTGCGCGAGCGGCTGGACTTGAGCGCCCTCACGGAATGGACGCTGGAGATGAACCCGGCGACCGTCTCGCTGGAAAAAGCGCGCACGCTGCGCGCGCTGGGCGTCAACCGCATCAGCATGGGCGTGCAATCCTGGGACGCCGCGTTGCTGGCCGTGCTGGGGCGCGTCCACACGGCAGCGCAGGCCGAGCGTTCCTACGAACTCCTGCGCGAGGCCGGTTTTGACAACGTGAACCTCGACCTCATGTTCGCCGTCCCCACCCAGACGCTTGCGCAATGGGAAGCGACGCTGGAAAAATCCATCGCGCTCGCCCCGGAACATCTTTCCGCCTACTGCCTGAGCTACGAGGAAGACACCGCGTTTTTCCACCGCTTCCAGTCGGGCGAATACGCGCAGGATAAAAACTGGGACGCCGATCTCTTCGAACTCACCCTCGACCGGCTGGCAGTCGCCGGGTACGAGCCCTATGAAATCTCCAACCACGCCCGGCTTGGGCGCGAATGCCTCCACAACCTCGCCTACTGGGAAGGGGCGGATTACCTCGGCCTTGGCCCCAGCGCCTTTTCCACCGTGGGCGCAAGCCGCTGGGAGAACGTGGCGGATTCCGAGCAATACTCCACACGTGTTTTGGGCGGAGAATCGGCCCACGGTTTCCATGAAACAGTCGACGCCGCCACGCGCCTCTCGGAAACCATCGCCTTCGGACTGCGCACCAACCGGGGCGTCCCGCTCGCCCTGCTGGAGCCGTGGCCTGCCGTGGTGGAGGAGTATGTAAGCGCAGGCTTCGCGCACAGCGACGGCCAGCGTCTCCGCCTCACCCGAAAGGGAAAAAACGTCGCCGACACGCTCGCCGAGGCGTTTGTGGGATAAGAAAAGGCATTGTCCGCAGATTGCGCAGATCTGTAATTTCCTTGCCTGCGCCTTTTCCTGATTTCCTGAGTTCCTGATTGATCCCTTCCTGATTTCCCCGCCTCCGGGTTCCCCTGTTCGTGCAGTTTTTCGTCAGTTTCGGCTTCTCATCCGGCGGGTTTTGCCCATCTTATTGCGCGTTATGAACGCACTCTCTCTCTGGGCCCGCTACACCGCCAACCTTCTCCGCTACGATGATCTGGGGTTCACCCTCGACATCAGCCGCATGCGCTTCAACGACGACTTCTTTGCCGAAATGGAAGCCAAGGCGCAAAAAGCGTTCGCCGCCATGCAGGCGCTGGAAGCCGGGGCGATTGCCAATCCCGACGAGGGCCGCATGGTGGGCCACTACTGGCTGCGCACCCCGGCGCTCGCTCCCGGCGAGGAAATGCGCAAGGCGATTGGGGAGACCAAGGCGGAGATTGAACTCTTTGCCGCCGCCGTGCATTCCGGCAGCGTCAGCGCGCCGGGCGGCAAAAAATTCACCGACGTGCTGGTGGTGGGCATCGGCGGTTCGGCCCTCGGCCCGCAATTCATCGCCGACGCCCTCGGTTCCGCGGCGGATGCGATGCAGATGCACTTTCTGGACAACACCGACCCGGACGGTTTCGACCGCGCCTTTGATCAACTCAGCGACCGGCTTTGCACCACGCTGGTGGTGGTGATCTCCAAGAGCGGCGGCACCAAGGAGACGCGCAACGGGATGCTGGAAACGGCGGCGGCGTTTGAAGAACGCGGCCTGGACTTCGCCAAGCACGCCGTGGCGATCACGGGGGAAGGCAGCGAACTCGACAAAGTGGCCTCCGCAGGCGGCTGGCTCAAGCGCTTCCCCATGTGGGACTGGGTGGGCGGACGCACTTCGGTCATGAGCGCCGTGGGCCTTCTGCCGATGGCGTTGCAGGGGCTCGACCTGGAAGCATTCCTCTCCGGTGCATCGGCCATGGACGCCAAAACGCGCCTCCCCAACACCCGCGCGAACGCCGCGATGGTGCTGGCGCTCATGTGGCACTACGCCACCAACGGCCGGGGCGAAAAGGACATGGTGGTGCTCCCCTACAAAGACCGCCTCGTGCTTTTCTCGAAGTATTTGCAGCAGTTGGTGATGGAATCCATCGGCAAAGAACTCGACCTCGACGGCAAGGTGGTCAACCAAGGCCTTGCGGTCTATGGCAACAAGGGCTCCACGGATCAGCACGCCTATGTGCAGCAGCTGCGCGACGGCACGCCGAACTTCTTCGCCACCTTCGTGGAAGTCCGCAAAGGACGCGATGGCGAAGCGATGCAGGTGGAGCCGGGCGTGACCAGCGGCGATTACCTGCAAGGGTTCCTGCGGGGAACCCGCACGGCCTTGTATGAGGGCGGGCGCGATTCTCTTACGATCTCGATTCCCGAAGTGAACGCCGCGCAGGTGGGCCTGCTGGTGGCGCTTTACGAACGGGCGGTCGGATTTTACGCCAGTCTTGTGAACGTCAACGCCTACCATCAACCGGGTGTGGAAGCGGGCAAAAAAGCCGCTACAGCCGTGCTGTCCCTGCAAGGGAAAGTGCGCGCGGCCCTTACCCCGGAGCGCCAAACGGCGGCGCAAATCGCCGAGACGCTCGGCGCCGAACCGGAGGCGGTATTCCACGTTCTCACACACCTGGCAGCCAATTGCCGCAAGGTGAAACGCAGCCCAGGCGCCACAGCGGCTGCCGACCGCTTTTGCTCTGCAAGCCAACCCTAGAAATCCATCGCCCATGCCGAACGAATCCCTTGTGCCACTGGAGCGGGTGTCGAAATTCATCCGCCTGTTGACGCATGATGTCCGCAACGGCTTGAGCGCAATCGATCTGGAAACGGCTTTCATCGCCGAGATCGCCACCGAACCGGAGGTGCTCGACGAAATCCGCAAGCTGCGGGAGATGGTTGCGGACACCGCGCAGATGCTGCGCCGCATGTCGCAGAACTTCCAGCCCGTCATGGCGCATCCCATCCCCTGGGCGGCAGCCACCGTCATGGAGGAGTTGCGCAAGCAGTTGCAGGCGGAGTTTCCCGAGGAATTCGAGACCGTGGTCGTGGAAAACCGTTTCGGCGCGGATACAGTGCAAATCGATCTCAACCAAACGCTGGCAGCGGCGCTTGCGGTGTTGCGCAATGCGTTCCAGTTTCGCCAGGAGGGGGCGCTTGTGCAGGTGATCGGATGTGTGCACGAGGGCCAGGCGATGCTGGAAGTGCGGGAGCCGAAGGAGACGCTGCAAAGCGACATCCCGCCTGAGCAATGGGGAACCGTGCCCCTGCGCTCCACGCGCTCCGGCGGCTATGGCCTGGGATTATACCGAGCCCGGCAAATCGCCGAAGCGCAAGGCGGAAGCCTGAAAACCAGCTTTACGGGGAGCGAACTGGTCACACAGATCACCTTGCCCAATGGGCGCCACGACTAACAAAAAAGGCAAGAGAGGATCAGGAACTCAGGAAGGGCAGGAAATGAGAAAAAACATCCCGCCAGATGCCTGTTTTACGGTTGGGAACCCCTCTTGGAAACCTCATCTTCTCCTGCTTTCCTGAGTTCCTGATTGTTTTAAAATGCAGTAACCGAGGGGCAAGGAGGAGGGCTCGATGTTCAGTAATCACAAAGACATTGAGAAGGAGGGGACAAAAATTCTCGTCATCGATGATGACCGCGCCGTTGTGGCCACACTCGGCGGCTGGCTGGAGCGGCATGGGTTTCACATCGTTTCGGCCTCCACGGCCGCGGGCGGCCTCACGGCGCTGACCCGGGAGGAGCCCGATGTGGTGCTCCTGGACTTGGGGCTCCCGGACGCCGAAGGCTTGGAGACCCTCGCGGAAATCCACTCCCGCCAACCCCATGTCGCCGTGATCATCGTCACCGCGCACGATTCGCTCGACAACGCCATCGAATCCATCAAGCGCGGCGCGTTCCATTTCATCAGCAAACCCTACGTGCCCGAGGAACTGCTCTCGCTCGTGCGGCGCGCGGCGGAAAAACGCGAACTGCTGCGCGAAACCGCGAAGCTGCGCACCCACGCGGAACTCCTTTCCCGGCGGTTGGAAGCGGCGGAACAGCAACTCGCCCCCTCCTGTCCCAGCGGATTGATGAAAGAAGTGGAGGCGCTCATCTGCCGCGTGGCTCCGACGGATGCGAATGTTTTCCTCATGGGCGAAAGCGGCGTGGGCAAGGAGGTGATGGCCAACCGCATCCACCGGCTCAGCGCGCGAGCGGATCGCCCCATGATCCGCCTCAACTGCGCCGCCTTTCCCGCAAACCTGATCGAGGGGGAACTCTTCGGCTACGTCAAAGGGGCTTTCACCGGCGCGGTGAACGATTTTCCCGGAATGATCGCCCAAGCCGAGGGAGGGACGCTCTTTTTGGACGAAATTGTGGACATGCCCGTGGAATTGCAGACCCGGTTTCTGCGCGCGCTCCAGGAACGGGAGTTCCGCGCGCTGGGGAGCACAAAAACGGTGGCAGCCCATTTTCGCCTCATCGCCGCCACCAACCGGCCCGTGGCCGCCGCGTTACAGGAGGGGACTTTGCGGCGCGACCTCTACTACCGGATCAACACCTTCCAGATCGAAATCCCTCCCCTGCGCGAGCGCAAGGAGGACATCCCCGCTCTCGTAACGACATTTGTGAAACAATTTGCGTGCCGCCTCGGCAAACCGGAGCCGCAAATTACCCCCGAGGCGTTTGAGCGGCTCACCGCCTACGATTGGCCGGGAAACATCCGGGAACTGCAAAACGCCATCGAATACGGCGTGGTGCTGGCGCATGAAAACCGGATGACCCTGAAGGAACTCCCCAAGGAACTCCTCCTGGCCCCCGCCATACGGGCCGCCACCGCCTTGCTTCACCAAACCCCGCCGGAAACCCTCAACTTGGAAGAGCGGGAGCGGACCACCATCCTCATGGCGCTGGCAAAAGCCAACGGCAACAAAAAGAAAGCCGCCCAAATGCTGGGCATCCACCGCCCCACGCTTTACAGCAAGATGAAGCGGTATGGGATGGAGTTGTAAGCGGAGTGAGGTGCCATCGCGCCGTTGTACCTCGTTCCCAATCTCCTGATTGGGAATGCGCTTGTCCGGGAAACTCCGTTTCCCTCAGACGCAGAGAACAAACAGTGCTTCCTGTTCGCTCAAAGCCGACGAAACAGAGTTTCGCGGACACTTGCGTTCCCAATCAGGAGATTGGGAACGAGGGTAAACGAGGGTAACACCGTATTGTTCAGGGCACGCGGGAAGTAAAATAAATCCGCACAACTGCTTGGCATTCCGCCTCCAACGCTTTACAGCAAGAGGGAGCGTTATTGGAGTGACCTGTGAGACCCTTTCTTAACAAAAATAAAAAAAGCGCTGCGGCAGCCGAGCCGCCTGCACCGGAACCGGTCTCCCCGGTTTTTTCCGGCCCTGCGGCTCGCGCCTCCCGGCATCGGGAGATGGTGCTGGCTCATGCGGAAGCACAACTCGCCTCCCAGGGGATGGATGACGAGGCGGCGTTGCTGGCGCTCTACAAAAAGTTTCTCAAGATCGAAAACCACCGTCTGCGGCTCAAGCACCAGGCGGGCGGAGGTGGGCGCGAGATCGCCCAGCAGCGGGCCGTGCTCGTGGATATTGTCCTGCGGCACCTTTACCATGCGGCCACCCGGGGGATCACTCCGGGCAAGGCGGGCTGCGGCATTGCCCTGGTGGCCATCGGCGGATTTGGGCGCGGGGAACTCACCCCCCACAGCGACGTGGATCTGATGTTTCTGCACGAAGCAGCGGTGGTTCCTCCCCAGATCGGCACCATCATCGAGTCAATCCTGCGCATGCTCTGGGACGTGGGCTTCAAAGTCGGCCACTCCACGCGCTCCATTGAAGGCGCCATCAAGCAGGCCAACGTGGACATGCTTTCCAAAACCTCCCTGCTCGAATCCCGGTTCATCGCCGGAGACCGCAAATTGCACGAGGCTTTCCAGGTCGAGTTTGAAAAGAAGTGCATCATCGGCCACGAAGCGGAATACCTTGCCCAGCGGACGGAAAACCAAAAGGAACGCCACCTCAAGAGCGGCTCCAAAGTCACCATGCAGGAGCCGAATATCAAAAGCGGCTGCGGCTCTTTGCGCGACTACCACAATTTGATCTGGGTTTCGATTTTCACCAACCGGGCGGGCAGCACAAGCAAGCTGGTGGAGTTGAAACTCCTGCCGGAAAGCGAGCGGCGCACGCTCGACCGCGCGTATGATTTCCTGCTGCGGGTGCGCACGGAATTGCACTACCTCAACAAGCGGGCCACCGACACCCTCAGCCACGTTTACCAGCTCCAGGTGGCCACCAAGCTCGGCTACGAGCAGAAGAACCCGTTGCGGCGCATCGAGACCTTCATGCGCGACTACTACCAACACGCGCGCGCCATCTTTCAGATCACCGAAACGACCGCCGCCAAGCTCTCCATGCCGGGGGTCAAAGCCGCTCCCAAAGGCATGCTCCGGTTCCTCAAACGCAAAGAGGAGCGGGAATGTTTTGACGGATTTTACCTATCCGACGGGCTGCTCTACCCGGAATCGCGCGAGATTTTCAAGGAAGACCCGTTCCGCATGATGCGGGCCTTCCAGCATGCGCAACTGCGCCATGTGGATTTCGCGCCGGAGCTGAAGACGCTGCTGCGCCGTCGGCTGCAACTGGTGGATCGCACCTACACTTACGCGCGCTCGGCGCGGGAGACCTTCGCCGCGATTCTCAGCCGCAAGGGGGAGGTGGGGCGCATCGTGCGCATGATGCACGAGTGCGACTTCCTGGGCCGTTACCTGCCGGAGTGGGCACCGCTGACCTGCCTGGTGCAGCATGAGTTCTTCCACCGCTACACGGCGGACGAACACACGCTGATCTGCCTGGAGAAGCTCGACGAACTCATCGACACACAAAGCGAACGCCTTCAAGGTTACCGCGAAGTTTTCAAGAAAATCGAAGATCCGTTTGTGCTCTACCTTGCCATGTTGCTGCACGACGTGGGCAAAGCCTCCAACGCCCGCTTCCACGCCGAAGCCAGCGCCATGGCCGCCTCGCGCATCGCCGCGCGGCTCCAGCTTCAGTCCGAGCAGCGCAAAATGCTCATCCTGCTTGTTGACCAGCACATCCTCCTCTCCAGCACGGCACAACGGCGCAATGTCGAAGATCCGGCCACGATTTCCGAATTCGCAGACGCCGTGCGCAACCAGGCGAATCTGGACGCGCTCATGCTCATCACGCTTGCCGACGGCCAGGGCGTGGGCGACAACACGTGGTCGGACTGGAAAGAGTCGCTGGTCTGGCAGCTTTACCACAGCGCGTCGCGCTATCTCGCGGAAGGCGAGGCGTTCTTTGCGCAGCGCGTGCTGGAACGCCAGACCACCCAGGAAGCCGTGCTCAAGCGCCTCGGCCCGGCCTATGCCGGAGAAGTGGAGGCCCACTTCCTGTTCATGCCGGACATCTACTTCAACACGTTTGAGGAGATGGCCATCGCCTCGCACATCCGGCTCTTCCACACCTTTTTTGAAACGCGCGAAGAGGATGGGCTCACCCCGGCGATCCGCTGGATTCCACGTCCCGACCGCGGCCACAGCGAACTCTGGGTCTGCACCTGGGATCGCAAGCATTTGCTGGCCAAGATCGCCGGTTCGCTGGCCGTCGCCCACCTCAACATCCTGAGCGCCGACATTTACACCCGGGGCGACAACCTCGTGTTCGACGTCTTCCGCGTGTGCGACACCAACTTCCAGGCGGTGACCAATGCCAAGGATGTCGCGCTGGTGGAAAACACGCTCAACGAGGCGCTCTCGCGGGAGGACTTTGATTTCCGCTCCGCCCTGCAAAAAGCCAGCCGCCGCACCGCCTTCCACCTTTCGCAGGAACTGGAATTCCCCACCCGCATCATCATCGACAGCGACACCCACCCGGTTTACACCGTCGTGGACATCCAGACCCCCGACCGCCTGGGCCTGCTCTACAACATCCTCACCGGCTTTGGAGAAGCGGGCCTCAACATCGCCCTCTCGCGCATTGCCACGGAGAAAGGCGCGGCCATCGACAGTTTCTATGTCACCGATGCCGAGGGGGAAAAAATCAAAGAGCCCGAAAGCGTCGCACGCCTCCAGCAACTTCTGCAAAGAGCCGCCGAGCGGGCGCAGGTGGAAAGCCAGGGCAAGTAATGACGCGGCAGGGACGTTGCTCCGTGCCGTCCTTACAGCCCGTTTTGCAAAATCTTGAACACTTCGGTGTTGTCCATGAAGCCGCCCAGGAGTTCCGAGCCGGGGCCGGAGCCGACGACGATCATATCCCGCGCGGTGCTGATGCCTTGCGGGGCTCCAAAGGCCGAGGGCTCTTTGGGTGCGGTTGCGGGCTCTGAGGGGGCCGGGGTTGCGGCGGCAACGGGTGCGGTGCCGCTGCTTGCGGGCGCCTCGGGTTCATTGCTGCGCGATCCGTTGGGGCCGGTGCTCCAGGTGATGGCGGGATAGCCTGCGGCGTTGGTGCCCAGCAGGGCGACGCCGTGGTCGCCCTTGAGCGGGTAGCCGTTCAAGCTGAGCCCGCCCACGTCATTTTTCCCAACACAAAGGATCAGGGTTTTTTCGCCCGCGAACTGGCGGGCGGTCTCCACGGCGCGGTCGAAATCGGCGGTTTCGCTCAAGACGCGTTCGCCGTTGTTTTGTTCAGCGGCGCGGGTGACAAGCGCGGCATCCACCACGAGCAGGTAGCCTTTGGGGTGGAGCTGAAGGAACTGGATGGCCCGGCGCACCATGTCAGAGAGGTTCGGTTGCTGGCTGCCGCTTTCCACTTGGTTGGAGAAGGCGAGATTGCCGTTGGCAAAGATGCCGGTGAGGGGGCGGGGGAGAAACGCGGGGGTGTTCTCCAGCTCGGCTTTGCTGCGGGCAAGCTCCTGGCCTTTGCTGCGCAGCTCCAGCCAGAGGTCGCGGCCGTCCTTGCGCAAGCCGCCTTTGCTTTCCGGGGTGAAATCGTTCATGCCGCCCGCCATGACAACGTCAAGGATGTTGCTTTGCACGAATTGCAGGGCGATGGATTGCGTGTCGCGCAGGTCGGTCGCGTGGGCGTAGAAGGCGGCGGGGGTGGCGTCGGTGAGGTTGCCGGTGGTGATGATGCCGGTGGCGCGCCCGGCCTCGTGCGCCAGGGCGAGAATGGAGGGGAGCGGCTTGCCGCCGGGTTCCGTGGCGATGGCCCGGTTATTGCCCTTCACCCCGGTGGCAAGCGCGGAGGCGGCGGAGGCGGCGTCCGGCACGGCGTAGTCGTTGGAGCTGTTGCGCAGGAGTGCAAGGTGAGGGAAAGATTCGACGGTCAAACGGGCGTTGGCGCCCCCTTGGTAAAGCCGGGCGGCGGTGAGCGAGTTGGTGGAGAGGCCGTCGGTGACAAAAAGGATGATCCCGAAGGGCTTCTGCACAACCCAGTTCCGGTAGAACAAAAATCCAAATCCAATGAAGACCAGCAGGCAGGCGAGGGCGAGAAGTTGGTTGCGGAGTTTCATGTGCGGTTTTCTAGAAAAGCAGGAATTGCCGTATTGAGAAGCAATTTTAGCTCCAGGGCGAACGTATCAAAAATCTATCAGGAACTCAGGAAATCAGGAAAAAGACAGAAGCAACCTCTTCAGAGCGGGTATTTTAGCTGGGATAGGATACCCTTTTTCAAAAGGGGCGATTTGCTTGCTCATTCTTTTCCTGATTTCCTGAGTTCCTGATCCTCTTTTGCCTTTAAATTTAGATGCGTTTGCCCTGATTTTACCTCGTTTCCAAGTGCCCCTGGGGGCGTGGGAGGACTTCCCGCCGCTCGGCGGGGGTAAGTTCCCGCCACTGGCCGGGCGCAAGATCCGTGAGCTTGAAATCGCCGATGCGCACGCGCAACAGGCGCAAGGTGGGGTGGCCCACCGCGGCGGTCATGCGGCGCACCTGCCGGTTTTTTCCTTCAACAAGTTCCAGTTCAATCCAGCAGTCCGCCACGTTTTTGCGGAAGCGGATGGGCGGATCGCGCGGCGCAAGCTGCGGTTGGGGATCAAGCAACCGTGCGCGGCAAGGCAGCGTTTTATGTCCAGCGACCAACACCCCCCGCTCCAATTGCGTCAGCACTTCGGGTGAGGGAATGCGCTCGACTTGCGCCCAGTAAATCCGCCCATGTCCCGCGCTGGGGTGCAGCAACCGGGCATTGAGCGCTGCCTCGTCGCTCAAGAGGAGGAGCCCCTCGCTGTCCGCATCCAGCCGTCCGATGGGGTAAACCCCCCTGGGAAAACCAAACTCGGCCAGCGTCCGGTTGGGCGAACCGTCCGGCGTAAACTGGGAAAGCACCCCATAAGGTTTGTGGAACGCAAGCAGCATGGAAAAAGACATCTATCAGGAACTCAGCAATCAGGAAAAGAACGAGGGAAAGCAAATGAGCTTTCTTTGCGTGAGATCTCCAGGCTTTTTTCTGTCTTTTCCTGATTTCCTGAGTTCCTGATAAAATGACCCCTGATCTCCCCCCCATGCGGCTTTGCTTGCGATTTCCTGCCGCCTTGCCTAATCTCCCCTGCCATGACCCGTCCGTTTTTGATTCTCTGCCTTCTCCTGGCCGCGCTGGTTGGCGGGTGCGCAGGCTCCGGCACCCGGCAAGCCCAGCCCCGGCTCTTGCACAAAGCCAACGTGCTGCCGCTCGCACTCGATCCCGCGTTCTCCTTCCGCAAGACCAAGCTCTTCTTGTTCGACCCCAGGGTGATGAAGCCCTCCACCAGCGAGATGATGAACTTTGAACGCGAACGGATGGGCTACGGGGCGGTCGCCGCCACCGAAGTCGAAGCGCGCGAGGGCAACTACTTTTCTTTTTGGTGGCGCGCCGAACGCACCGCCAATGTGACGGTGCGCCTGGAATACCGGCAGCAAAACCTGGGCTCTTATGTGCAGGCGCAGGAAGTGGACGTGCCCGCCGCAAAGGGAACCCTCGAAACATCCTTTAAGGTTGTGGGTGACAGTTATTTGCAGGATGGCAAGGTGATCGCCTGGCGGGCGCTCCTCATCGAAAACGGCAAAGTAGTGGCGCTTACTCAATCTTTCCTCTGGAATTAGCACATTCCGTGGCAATTCGTAAAAAACCCCACAGCGCCATTTGACACTCCCACAGGGAAACCCTTAGATTCCGCACAGGTGAGCACTCCAAGCAATATTTTCGTCGGTTGCGCAAACAAAGTCGTCTGGGTTCGGGTTGAGGGCAAAGGCTCTTTCCTGAACAGTTCCGGATTAAAGGAGTTTGCCCGCGAAATGATCAACCGGGGGCACCGGGAATTTGTCGTGGACGTCAAAAACTGTCCCGTCATGGATTCCACGTTCATGGGGACGCTGGCTGGGATTGCCCTGCGCTTGCGGGAAATCGGCCAGGGCACTCTGCGCGTAACCCATTTGAACGACCGCAACGGAGACCTGCTGCGCAACCTCGGGCTCGACCAGCTTTTTACCCTCGACCACAACGGCACCGCCGCCCCGGACAACGCTCCGGCCCAGTCCTTGGAGTCCGCCGCAGCGGGGCCCAATCGCGAAGCCCAGGCGCAGACGATGTTGGAAGCGCATGAAGCCCTGGTGGAAGCCGATCCCGAGAACCTGACCAAGTTCAAAGACGTTCTCGAATACCTCAAGCAGGATCTCGCGCATCCGGAATAGGGCCGCAAGGGGGCCACCGCATCTAAATTGAAAGGCAAAAGAGGATCAGGAACTCAGGAAAGCAGGAAAAGAATGAGCAAAGCAAAGCACCCCTTTTGAAAAGGGGCATCCTATCCCAGCTAAAATACGCGCTCATGAAGATGTTCCCCCTGTCTTTTCCTGATTTCCTGAGTTCCTGATAGATTTTTGATGCGTTTGCCCTGGGCCGCAAGGTGCAGGGCATTGACAGCCGGGACGGGTTCGCTAGGATCACCACCCCGCTGATCGGCACCGTGGCCGATTCTCCTTTAACTTTTATGAGCAACGCAAATTTGAAAAACGAACCGGAACCCGTGGCTCCTCTCGAAGCAGGGGAAGCCGAACCTGTTGAGGTGGTTGCCACCCCGGAGGAAAACCCCTTCGAGCAACTCCAGAGCGACATGGAGCGCTTCCGCGATCTCGCCCTGCGCACGCAGGCCGATTTTGAGAACTACCGCAAACGGGCCATCCGGGACAAGGAAGACGCCATCAAATACGCCAACGCCGCTTTGATCGAACGGCTCATCCCCGTGATCGACAATTTTGAATTCGGCCTCCAGGCCGCCCGCGCCGAGGGAAGCCAGGCGGTGATGGTTGGCTTGGAGATGGTGGCCAAGCAATTCCAGGAATTTCTGACTTCGGTGGGCGTGGAAACCGTCGAGGCGGAAGGGAAGCCCTTCGATCCCAACCTCCACGAAGCCGTTGGTCAGGAAGCAAGCGATACCGTGCCCGAAGGCACCGTCATCCGGCAGCTTCGCAAGGGCTACAAACTGCGGGATCGCTTGATCCGTCCCTCAAACGTCTTCGTATCCAAAGGCAAGGAATGACGGTGACTAAGCGCGACTATTACGAAGTATTAGGGGTTTCGAAATCCGCCACAGCGGACGAACTCAAAAAGGCGTA
This sequence comes from Verrucomicrobiota bacterium, assembly GCA_037131875.1. Lineage (GTDB taxonomy): Bacteria > Verrucomicrobiota > Verrucomicrobiia > Chthoniobacterales > Chthoniobacteraceae > UBA695. Next base: position 1,248 of record JBAXQF010000046.1, on the reverse strand, counting down.
CCGCAAACTCGCCGTCCAGCATCACCCGGACAAGAACCCCGGAGATCACACCGCCGAGGAGAAATTCAAGGAACTGGGCGAGGCTTACGACGTCCTTATGGACGAAAACAAGCGCGCCGCCTACGACCGGATGGGGCACGCGGCATTCGCCCAGGGAACCGCCGGGGCGCGTGGCGGCGGCGCGGGGGGATTCCATGATCCTTTTGATATTTTCCGCGAAGTCTTCGGAGCCGGGGGCGGCGGCGTCTTTGAACAATTTTTTGGCGGCGGCGGCATGGGCGGTTCAGCCCAGAGCGATGGACGCCAGCGGGGAAGCGATCTGCGCTACGATCTGCAAATCCGGCTCGAAGAAGCCGCGTTTGGCTGCGAGAAGGAGATCGAGATTGAAAAACTCGACGCCTGCGGCAAATGCAACGGCAGCGGAGCCGAGCCCGGCTCCAAAGTCGCCACCTGCCCCACCTGCCGTGGGCGCGGCCAGGTCATCGCCTCACGCGGGTTTTTCCAGGTCGCCCAGACCTGTCCGCGCTGCCGGGGCACCGGCCAGAGCATCGACAAGCCGTGCAAAAAGTGCGAAGGCGAAGGGCGCGTGGAAGGCCGCACCCGCATCAAACTCAAAATTCCCGCGGGCATCGACGACGGCTCGCGCCTGCGGAGTTCCCGCAACGGCGAGGCTGGCATGCGCGGAGGGCCTCCCGGCGATCTCTACGTCGTCATCCACATCAAGGAACACGAAGTCTTTGAGCGCGAAGAGGAGAACCTGTACTGCGAAGTCCCCATCCGCTTCACCACGGCGGCGCTCGGCGGCGAAGTCAGCGTGCCCACCTTGGAAGGCAAGGCCGCGTTGAAAATCCCGGCGGGAACCCAAAGCGGCACCACCTTCAAACTGCGCGGCAAAGGCGTGCCCACCCTCAACAGCAGCCAGCGGGGCGACCTGATGGTGCGTGTGTTGGTGGAAGTCCCCAGCAAGCTCGGCAGCGAGCAGCGCAAGAAGCTGGAGGAATTCGCCGATCTCTGTGGCGACGAAAACACGCCCCTGCACAAGAGTTTCTTTGAGAAAGCCAAAGAGTGGTTTAGCTAGAGCATTTTACAAAAAAATGTGGCCAGTGGCTTGGGAGCGCCGAAGGCTGGTGCAAGGCGGCTTGGCCCGCAGCGGCTGTGTTTGTAAACACAGCCCAAGGGACAAACGGTTTGCAACGGCCTTCGCCGCCCCAAGACGCGGCTATAGTTTTTGGTAAATTGCTCTAGGGC
>JBAXQF010000045.1:0-19153 GCA_037131875.1 Verrucomicrobiota bacterium | reverse complement strand
TCCATTATGGCGAAACTCGAAAAAGTGAATGCCATTTACGAGACACTACACTAGAATGGACTGGGAGGCCGCATTTTTTTCCGCCCCGGCGGGAAGCTGCGCCACCCATTGCTCTGCGGCGGCGGGATCGCGTTCCGCCCATGCACCCACCACGGAGCCAATGCCCGCGCGACGCTCCATCGGCTTGAGCTTTTGCGCGTACGCCAGCGCGTTTTTGGGGTCGGTCTCGGCCCATTTGGCAAGCAGTTGCCCCAAAGCCATGCTTCTATCCTGAGCTTTCTTGAGCTTCTCCACTTCTCCCAAAGCCTGCTTCACCTGGGCAGGGGTCATCCCGTCGGTGAGGGTCATCAGCGCCTTGTAGCGTTTGCGCGGGCTCATGCGCAGCATTTGGTGCAGGCGCGTGGAAAAATCCCCTTTCTCGCCCGAAGACGCGCTTTCCGACGCCCCTTTGAGACCCGTGTTAAAAGAATCCCCGGAGGATGAGGGGTTTGTGCTGCTGCTGGCGCCCGGCGCAGCCGCCTCCCGGACGGGAGTGCCCTCAGGGGCAGGTTTTAAGAGAAAGACCCCGGCGCCTCCCAGCAGCACCCCGGCGGCAAAGACAGCCAAAAGAAGTGGTTTCATGGTTCCTTGAAGAATTCTCGCGCAGCATGGCGGGTTCCCAAAAATTATCAACCGTATACCAACTACGCGGTGATTTCCGTATTACACGCCGAGCGAGCGGATTTTGTTTGCGACGCCCACTCCCCCAGAATCGCGCGCGGAGCGCACGATCCACCGATCTGCTCGTCGCTTACGCTTTGGCCTCTTGCCTTAAACTCAGGGCGGCGGCCACGGCTTGCGCCTCCTGCCCTTCCGGGAAGGCGTGTTGGGCGATCTCGCTGTCGGGGTAGGTTGCGCAACGCTCGAAGGCTTCAGAGAGGATGACAATCGGCATCTCTTTGCCGAGGATGGGCGCCCAGCCGGAGAGCCCCGAGGCGGTCTTGATGAGGACATCGGATTCCCCCAGCAGCAACGAGTCGAGCAGGGCTTCCTGGGCTTTGCGCAGCCCCTGGCCCCCGCTCTGGTGCAGCGGTTCCCCGTTGGCGGAGCGGAGCGTCTCTTCCACCGTGACAACGCGGAAGCCGGCAAGCTCCTCTTGGACGTGCTGCACGAATCCCGCTTCGTCGGATGCCACAAATAGCGCGACCGGAGCCCCGTGGAGGGAGGCGGCAGCGGTTTCCAGGGCGCGCCGGGCCGCCCGGACGGCGTCCCCATAGGCAATGCGCGGGGCTTCGATGATTTTGTCCGTGCCCCGGTAGTGGAGGCCGACGATGAAATCCCCGTGGAAATGCGTCTGCTTGAATGCCGCAAGCTGCTGCGCCAAGGGGGCAGCAAGGGCGAAGTGCCGGCGCAATAGGTCGCGCCCGTCCCGGATCGAAAGCGGGGTGCCGTGCTCCAGGGCAATGGGCAGGTGTTCCCACCGCTGCACGGTCAAAATTTTCGCGCGGCCTTCCGGGAACGGGGCTTTGCGTTGGAGCAGGGCGTGGAGCCAGTCGCCCTTCCCGCCGTCCGGGGCGTAATTGGGCGAGGTGCACTCGATTTTGAGAACGCGCCCGTGGCGTTCCGCCCAGGACGAACTCCAGAGAGCCCAGTTGAGATGGGCGAAGAGCCCCACGCCCGGACTGTGGAGCCGGAGGATCAGGGGCTCGGAGCCGTCCAACAGCTTTTGGGCGTGCGCCCGACGCAGGGGATCCACCACGCGATGCCATTGCCAGCGGCAGTGGATCTTGAGGGCAACGAGCTTTTTCTGAACGCATTCCAGGATTTTCATGGTGGGAGAGGCAAGCGGCAGCCCGTTCGGCGGCTCAAGATGCATTCAACTCGAACTTTCCAGAGGGGGCAACTCTGAAACCAAGGCTCACGCATCTCAATTGAAAGGCAAAAGAGGATCAGGAACTCAGGAAATCAGGAAAAGAATAAGGGAAGCCAAATCATCCATTCTGAAAAACCGTGTCCTATCCCAGCAAAAATAAGCGCTCTACCGAGAGCTCCTTCTGTCTTTTTCCTGATTTCCTGCGTTCCTGATAGATTTAAGATGCGTGAGCCTTGATTCTGAAACAGCGCCACCCTTTTGGGAAAGGGGGGCGCAAAGAAAAGCGAACTTTTAGGTTGCGCCGCGCCGGGAAGCCGGTATCTTCACTGTCCCTTTTCCGGCCATGAAAGCAGACATTCATCCTAACTACAACGAGACCACCATCACGTGCGCGTGCGGTAAGGTCTATCACACCCGCTCCACCCGCCGCGACATCAAGGTCGGCATTTGCGCAGCATGCCACCCCTTCTTTACCGGAGAGCAGAAATTCGTCGATACGGCAGGCCGCATCGAGAAATTCGCCCGCCGCTACGGCACAGCCCGCCGCGCTTAGCGACATTTCGGACATTTTTGAGACGGTGACGCGCCCTTTTTGCGCGTCACCGTTTCTTTTTTGGTATATTGCACCCTATGGACTTCGCCCCGCTGATTCACAAAAAGACGGAACGCTTCCGCGAGCTTGAAGCGGAGATTGCGGACGGCAGCGTTTTTGCCAATCCGCAGCACGCCCGTGCGGTCATGCAGGAGCACGCGCAGCTCAAGACGCTGCTGGCGGCCTGGGAAGCCTTTGGCAAGACCCAAACGGAATTCGCGGAAAGCCAGACTCTGGCAAAAAGTGACGACGCCGAGATGGCTGAAATGGCCGCGGCGGAACTCCCGGAACTGGAAAAACGCCTCGCCGACCTGGAGCGCCAGATCCAAATTTCCCTGCTCCCCCCCGAACCGGGTGAAGACCGCGACGCCATTGTGGAAATCCGCGCCGGAACCGGCGGAGCCGAAGCGGCCCTGTTTGCGGCCGACCTCTTCCGCATGTATTCCCGCTATGCCGAAACCATTGGCCTCAAGATTGAGATGATGGAATCAAGCGCCTCGGAGCTGGGCGGCTTCCGCGAAGTCATCTTCCGCGCCTCGGGCGATGCCGTCTTTCGCAAGCTGCGTTATGAGAGCGGCGTGCACCGCGTCCAGCGCGTCCCGGCCACCGAGGCCCAGGGGCGCATCCACACCAGCACGGCCACCGTCGCCGTGTTGCCGGAGGCGGAGGAAGTCGATTTCGAGATCAAGCCCGACGAACTGCGCATTGAAGTTTGCCGCGCGGGCGGGCCCGGCGGGCAGGGGGTCAACACCACCGACTCCGCCGTGCAGGTCATGCACATCCCCACGGGCACCATCGTCCGCTGCCAGGACGGGCGCAGCCAGCAGAAGAACAAAGAGAAAGCCATCGGCATCCTGCGCTCCCGCCTTCTGGAAAAGAAGCAGTTGGAAGAGGCCGAAAAATACTCCGCCCACCGCAAAAGCCTCATCGGCGGCGGCGGTCGCGAGGAAAAGGTGCGCACCTACAATTACCCGCAAAACCGCGTGACTGACCACCGCATCGGCATGACGCTCTACAACCTCGACCGGTTTGTGGAGGGGGAAATCGCCGAGATGGTCGCCGCGCTCCAAGCCGAGGACGTGGCGGAACGCCTGCGCGAAGCCAATTTGGGATAACAGCCCCATCGGAAGCCCCTCTCTGATGCCTCTTGTCGCGCCCCCCAACCAGCAAGCCGCCCTGCCTTCCTGCATGCCGCAATGGGAACGGGGGGCGATGGTGGCTGTTTGCCTGCTGATCTTGGCGCTCAAGGTTTGCTACGTGCACGAGCTCTCGACCAACTCCGACGAGTCACAACACCTCCACGTGGCGTGGGGATGGACTCAAGGGATGGTGCAGTACCGCGATTTTTTTGACAACCACACCCCCCTCTTTCACCTCGCAATGGCCCCTCTGGTGGCATGGATCGGAGAACAAGCGGACATTCTCTTCCGAATGCGCCTGGTCATGCTGCCGCTTTTCGCAGGAGCCCTTGGCTGCATCTACTGGCTGGGAGCCCGGCTCTACTCGCAGCGGGCGGGCATCTGGGCGGCGCTGCTCGCTGCAACCCATCCTGTTTTCCTCCTCAAAAGCACGGAATTCCGGGCGGACATCCTCTGGATGGCGCTCTGGTTTGCCACGCTTGCTGTTGGGCTGACCGGCCCCTTCACGCGGCGTCGCGCTTTTGTGACGGGGTTGCTCCTGGGGGTTGTCTTTGGCGTCTCGATGAAGACGGTGCTCCTGCTTGTCTCCCTGCTGGGTTCCCTGGGACTGCTTTGCCTGCTACTGTCAAAACCGCAACGCAATGCCCTTCTGGCCCACAGTGTTGGCGCCGTGCTCCCTGCCCTGGCGGGACTGTGCATCGTTCCCCTCGCGATTGGCATTTTTTTTGCGTCCAAAGGCGCGCTGGGCGATCTCCTCTACTGCGTGTTTGAGCACAACGCTGTCCCCGGCCACAATCCCGGCACCCTCCAAAGGCTTTGGCTAAACACGCTTTTTGTGATTCTGCTGCCGGTGATCGGGCTTGTCGGAAGGCTGATCCTGCGCATGGATCCCCATCATCCGCTGGCGCTCCAGCGCGCCCTCGTTTTCCTGGCCAGCGCGATCTTCCTGCTCCTTTTGCGTTGTTTTTGGCCGCACGTAACCTCCCAGGATTATCTTCCCGTGCTGCCGCTTCTGGCCGTGACGATCACCCCCTGGGTGCTGCGACTTACAAACAGAGCCGCCCCCCTTCTGCTTCTGTTGGCCACAGGCATCCAGATCGCCATTGCCGTACAGAGACAATCCCCCCTTTCCACACCGGAGCCCTCCCTCGACCAAGCTCTCACATCTCACATTCTCCAGCTCACCAAGCCCACGGATTTTGTGATGGACTCCAAGGGGGAAACGATTTTCCGCCGCCGTCCCTTTCGCTACGTTTTGGAAACCATGACGCTCAGGCGCATGGAATCAGGGTTGCTCCCGGACACCATCGTGGAGGAGATGGTGAAGACCCGCACCTGCGTGGTGCTGCTCAAGCGGCTCCCTTCCAAAAGCACACAATGGGTGACAAAATATTATGTGCCGGTGACCCACAAAATACACGTGACCGGCTGCTTCCTGCCCGTTGCGCAAGAGGGCGGGGGGGCTCGCCCTTTTGAAGTGGCCATCCCGGCGGAATACGTGGTGGCATCCGCCGAAGGCTCCGTGCAGGGAATAATGGATGGCGTCGCCTGCGCCGGGCCGGTATTTTTAAGCCCGGGGCGGCACACCTTCTCCTCCGTCGATTCCCGTCCGCTGGCTGTGTTTTGGGCGCAAGCCGCCGCCACCGGTTTCACCCCGTTCCAAGCTGCGCAGAAAAAGGACTAAAACCACCCATGAGCCTGCCTCTCACCCCCAACGACCGCTTTTTGATCATCGCGCCGCATCCCGACGACGAATCGCTCGCCACCGGCGGGCTTATCCAGCGCATCTGCCAGGCAGGCGCCGCCGCGCGCATTCTCATGGTCACCAATGGGGACAACAATCCGTGGCCCCAGCGCTGGTTGGAAAAGCGCTGGCAGATCGGCCCCTCCGAGCGGCAGCGCTGGGGTGCGCTGCGTCGGCAGGAGGCGCGGATGGCCTTGAAAAAACTGGGCTTTGAGGGAGAAACCCATTTCCTGCATTTTCCCGACCAAGGGCTGACCGCCAAGCTTTTGCAGGCGGACGAGGAAACGCAGGCCCGGTTCTGCTGCGAAATCCAGGAATGGAACCCGACCCACATCGTGCTTCCTTCTTCCAGTGATCTCCACCCGGATCACAACGCCCTTTACGTGCTGTTGCAGATCGCCCTCGAACGCACGGGACGTTCCGCCCTGCCCCAATTCCATTTTTTGGTGCACTGCAAGCAGCCTGAACACGTTCCCTGCCGCGTGGCGCTTCCCCTCATTGAGCACGAACGCCATATCAAGCGGCAGGCGATCCATTGCCACGGAACCCAGATGGCATTGAGCCAGAAGCGCTTCCTTGCCTACGCCCGCCCGGAGGAGTTCTATTACCAACCCGTTCCCGCGCAGGTGCACCTGCCGCACCATCCTGTTTCCGAGGCGTTGCTCCGCTCCGGGGCGCTGCATGTCACCGTGACTCTTCCCGCCGGATTGCCTAAAAAATGCGCGCTTTGGGTCGCCGGGGAATCCTCCCGCACCGGCAGCCTGCGTTGGAGCCTCACGCTCCCGGCAGTCTCCCGCAAAGTCCTTCTGCGGGACATGATCGCCGACGCGCCTCTGCGCCACGCCAGCGTGCGCATCACCGGAGGGGTGGCCCGCATCAAAATTCCCGTCGCCGCCGTCCAGCCGTTTTCCCGCCTTTTCGTGAAACTGCACCATCGGACGATCTTCCTCGACATCGCAGGCTGGCGCGACGTGCCGGTGGGGTGATCAGAGGTTGAATCCGGTCGGCGCGAGGCGTTCCACCTCAAAGAAATGCCGGAGCGCTTCCACCACGCCATCGCTGCAACGGGCGGAAGCAACGTAGCCCCCCGCTTTGCGCACCGCCTCCTTGACTTCCGCTATCGCGTTGCCGGGGGCGATGGGCCAGCGGGCGTAGCGCCCGTCGAGCATGGAAAGGTCGTTGTGATGGTCCCCCGCCGTGCAGGTATCCTGGGCGGAAATGCGGGTCAGCCGGCAAAGTTCCCCCAATGCGGCTCCCTTGGAATAGTGGGCGTGGCAAAACCGCAGGTAAATTGTGTTGCGCTGGTAGTGGAAAAGCGAGCCGGGCTTGCGCTTCTTGTGCAGATGCGCGATCACGCGATCCATTTCCGCGTCATCCTGGGCCATCAGCCCCACCGGTTTTTCCGCTTCGTAGATGGTTTCCGCAAGGGTCTCGTCGCGAATGAACCGGAGCATCTCGTCGAGAAAAGGGGCTTCGGTCTGGAACAGCCGGTCATGCTCCTGGATGCAACGCCGGTTCCAGTCCCCGTAGTCCTGCCATTCCCCGTGGGGATTGCGGTGAAAAATCTCCCGTTCGTTGGTCAGGATGTAGTCCGGCTCCATCGGAAACGCATATTGGCGCAACCCCTCCAGAGCGAACCCCAAATCCCGGCCGGTATTGACCGCCCACAGCACGCCGCAGCGTTGAAGCTCGGCAAAAAGCTCAAAAAGCGCGGGGGCAACCGGGGGCGTCGCATAGTGGTCGACCAGGGTTCCATCAAAATCGGTGCTCAGCAGGCGGATCATCGGAGGGGATTGTAGCCGCCAAACGCGCTTCGACAAGCGTCTGGCTTGAGAAAGGCAAAAGAGGATCAGGAACTCAGGAAATCAGGAATGGCCAAAGGTTGTTCCCGTCCTCTCTTTTCCTGATTTCCTGAGTTCCTGATGAAAATACTGTGTTTGCCCTACGGATTACTGGACGCCGAGGCCAAAAAGGAGAAAGTGAGAAAAAACGGCTGACCGATTTGCATTTTTGCGGAAAACGTGCTTTTCCGCTCACGCGGCACGGTGGCTTACAATTTCCTCAAAAACGCGCTGCAGTTCCGCCAGGCGCACCGGTTTGGAAAGAAAAGCGGCGGCGCCGGACTCGGTAACCAGGGGGTGTCCGCGGTGGAGGGTTCCCGAAATCAAAATAATCTGCATCTGGGGGTGGCAGGATAGAATATGACGGCATGCACTCAGGCCGTTGAGCTTGGGCATGGCGATGTCCATGAGAATCACATCCGGCTCAAACTGTGCCGCGCAGCGGATCACATCCACTCCCCCCGTCGTCACCGTGGAGACGATGGTGCCATTGCAATGGCGTAGATAGGATGCCATGGCGCAGGCCAACTCGCGGTCATCATCAGCAATGAGGAGTCTCACGGGTATGACAAAAGAAACTTCCGTGCCAGAGGGGGCAAATAGTGGTATTCTTACGCATATGGACTCTGTTTTGACGCGAAACAGCCCGCAAACCCCCGGCGGGCCGTGCGGGAGTGATCTGATGGCATGAAAACCCTCGCCCAACTTGCAAGCGGTTTTGAGAAACTCATCACCCGCCTTCCCGGCCCCATCCGTAAACCGGTGGAACGCGAGTGGCGTCCGCTCCAGGAACTGTTCCTGCACCGGCGCGCCCCCCGGCTTTTGGTGATCGCGGAGCCGGGTGGAGAGGACTGGGTGCGCGCGCTCTTTCAGATGGAACAGGGGAGAACCGAAGCGGAGGTCGGCCCGTGGTTTGCCTACCAGCACCGGGGGATGCTCGCCTTTGCCCTGGCCGGGAGCGAAAAGCAGGCGCGTGAGGCCGTCTCGAGTGCGGAGCCGGATCTTTTTCTCTATTTATCCACCCCGGAGACCCCCGGTTGGGCGGAACTACGCGGGGCGCGCCCTTCGGTCATGGCCACGCTCGATACGCCGCGCGGGACGGTTCTGGCCGCCCTCTGTCAGGCGCTCCCCTTGGAGACCCGGCTGGAATTTGCCCGGGTGAGCGGCGAACCCTCCGCGCAGATCGAGATCGCCGCCATGCTCACCCGCTCCACCACCGCGATCTGCACCGCCATTGGGGCGCAGCCCATTCCGCTGGCGGACTTTCCCATCCTTACTTCCCTTCAGGTTGCGATGGTTGCGGGAATTGTGCATGCCACAGGCCGGGAATGGGGGATGCGGCTGGCTCGCGACTTCCTGGCCGCCTTGGGTGCAAACCTGGGGGTGGGGTTCCTCTTGCGGGAAGGAGCGCGTGCGGCCGTGAAGCTGCTGCCCATCTGGGGGAATGTCATCTCGGGCGCGGTCGCCGGAGCGGGCACCTATGCCATCGGGCGGGCCGCGAGCGCCTACTTCATCGAAGGGCTCTCCCTGGCCGAAGCGCGCCGCCAGTTCAAACTTCTCCAAAACAAGAAGCGCCCGCCAAGGTAGGGATGGCACTCCGTGCCGTCGCTGCCGTTCCTCCCAATTCTCATTGGAAAAATCCGCCGCGTGGTTCATCTTCCCTCTCATCGTGAAGACCTCCGCTCGAAAACCACCCAAACCCTCCCCAGCCCTCGGTTCCCCTTCGGCAGAGGTGGAAAACGGCCTCAACCTGTCTGCCGCGTGGAAAGCTGCGGCAGCCTTGGGGCTGATCGTTTTTGCGGTGTTCGCCGATATGCTGCTTGCTCCCGGTTCTTTCGTTTTGGCGAACCAGACGACCGACATGTTTTTGCAGATTTTTTCCTGGCGCGAGTTCGGGTTTGCACAACTAAGTCACGGGAATCTCGCCCTGTGGAATCCCCACGTCTACGGCGGCGCTCCCTACTTTGGGGGGATGCAGGGGGCGACGCTCTATCCCACCAATATCTTGCTGCTCTTTCTGCCGCTGCCGCTGGCCATCAACTGGAGCATTGCGCTCAACGTCTGGCTCATGGGCGTTTTCATGTATGCGTGGGCGGCTTTCCGCGGGTTGAAACCGCTGGCCTGTTTTGTGGCGGGGGTGCTGCTCATGTTCTGCGGCCCGCATTTCATGCACATCTATTCCGGGCACCCAGTCCACATGGCCACAATGACCTGGGTGCCGCTGATCTTTTTGGCGGTTGACGGGGTGATGAGCCGTGGACGCGCTGTTCCCGCAACCCGCTGGGCGGGCTGGATTTTGCTGGGGATGTTCGCAGTGGCGATGCAGATTTTGGCGGGCCACCCCCAATACCTTTTTTACACCGGAATCGCTACGGGCCTGTATGTGCTTCTGCATGGAGCGCAAATGCTGGTAGCGAAGTCGCCCACGGGGGCTCGGGGGTCGTTTCTCAGCGCGGGGGTGATTCCGATGTGCGCCCTTGCGGCGATGTTCGGAGGCGGTTCGGCATTGGCCGCCATCCAGCTATTTCCGGCATTCCAGGCCACAGCCGAAACCATTCGAAGCGTTCCTGTGCCGTTCGAGTTCGCCTCGATGTTTGGTTTTCCGCCCGAGAATCTGCTGACGCTTCTTAACCCGTATTTCTTCGGCGACATGATGAACCAGCCCTATTGGGGACGGTGTTATCTGTGGGAAATGTCGCTCTTTATCGGCTCAACCGGGCTGGCTCTGGCAGTCTATGGGGCGCTTTGCAGCAGGGGATGCGACAAAAATCCACCGACTGCGCAACCCGCAACACCTCCGTTGCAGAGGGTTTGGATTTTATCCGCAATGGTCGCCGTGACTTTCCTCTTCGCCCTGGGGGTGCATACGCCGCTTTTTCAGGTTCTCTATGATTGGGTGCCTGGCTTTGGCAAGTTCCGGGGCATCTCAAAGTTCACCTTCCAAACAGCGGTCTTCCTGGTGATGCTTGCAGCCATGGGGTTCGATGTCCTTCTGCGCAAACCGCGCGTGGAACGCCGTTTCGTCCTCGGGGTCGCCATTGCGGGCGGGTTCCTGTTGTTGCTGAGTGGCTACATCCAGCTTTTGAGTTCGGTGGAGTGGCGGGAATGGTTGCGTGCGATTGCGGCAACGCGGGAATCCTACCTGCCGCCGACAGCGTTTGAAGACCTCTCGTTTGCTGATCATGCGCGGGGTTTTGCCGCCAGCGCGCTGCTGCTGCCGGGCGTCCTGCTCCTGGCGACCGCCGGGCTGCTTCATGTGAAGCCGCGTTGGCGCCACGCCATGCATTTCTTTGCGCTCGTGGTGGTGCTGGAAACCTTTTTTGTGGCCCGCCATACCCGGGACACATTCGATACCCGCACGGTCGCGGATTCCTCGCTCCGTGAGTTTATTGCAAAGCATCCCGGCGACTACCGCAGCCTCAATCTCTTGAACCCCAACAGCGCAATGTCCCTGGGCGCGCAGGATTTGTGGGGGGGAGATCCGAGCGTTGTCCGGCGTTATGCGGAGTTCATCTCCTGGACCCAAGGCATCGCTCCTGACAGCGCCACGCAGTATGTGAATTTCCGAGGGGCGGATCCGCTCTACGCCATGCTGCGGTTCCGTTACGCTTTTGTGCCCGACCAGAAGGGGGTGCGCGTGCTGGAGTCACCCACTGCTCCCATGGAGCATGTACAGCTTGTGTCGCGCTGCCAGGTGATCAGCCTGCGCGAGGCGATTTTCAGCGCCATGCGAGCCGAAGGCTTTGACCCCCGCAAGGAAGTGATCCTGGAGCGAGCCCCTTCCATTGCGCCGGTTGCGTCAGAGGCGCCGGGAACCGCCCGTGTGGTCGCCTCCTCCACTGACTGGCTGGAGGTGGAGGCCGACGCGGCTTCCCCGGCGATTCTTCTGATTACCGATCCCTACACCCCCGCTTGGCGCGCAGTCGCCCTGCCCGGCAGCGTGCAGCAGCAATACGATCTCCAGCCCGCCAACTACGTGTTGCGCGCTGTGCCGTTGGCGGCGGGGCATCATCACTTGCGCATCGAGTATGCGCCCCGGGCGTTCACCATCGGGGTGTGGGTCTCTCTTGGCTCATGGCTTGCCTTTGTGGTGGCGGCTGGCGTTTGTTTAGAGCGTTTCTCAAAAAGAATTTCCTATTCGCCGGGGCGGCGTGGGCCGTCGCGCTGCGTTGCAAGCTCGGGCAGTATGGAAAATACAGCCGCTTCGCTTGCGCCTTGCGCGCCAACCCACGGCGCTCCCATCGAATAACGGAAATTCTTTTTGAGAGATGCTCTAAGGCGGCGAAAGGCAAACCGCTCCAGCCGCAATCAGAACGGGTAGAGCGCCTAAAGCTCTCTTCTTGCTCATGAGAGCAACGCCTTTTTCACAACCGCAAAGACCTCTTCGGGCGTCATGTCCATGCAGGCGTTTCTGCGGCAACCGCTGCGGCGGCCGTTGTAAATGCTGAAGCAAGGGCTGCACGCCAAACCGCGATGAACCACGTGCACGTGTTTTCCCAGCGGCTTCCAAAGCTGGGGCGTTTCGGGGCCGAACAACACCACGACGGGAAGTTCCGTAAGAGCTGCAAAATGGGCCGGCCCGCTATCGTTGGTAACCATTAACGCAGAGCGCCGATACAAAGCCAACAGCTCCCGCATACTCGTGCGTCCCGCAACAGAGCGGCAACGGTTTGCGTCGATGGCCGGTTCCAGTTTGGCGACGGCTGCCGCCTCTTTTGGGCCGCCCGTCAGCAAGATGCGCACATCCTTGGAGTCCGCCAGAATGAGGCGGCCCAGCTCGATGTAATTCTTCTCGTCCCATCTGCGCAGGGGGATCAATTCCCGGTCGCTTGTGTTGGGGTTGAGCAAAATGAGGCGCTCCCCTTCCTTCCAGCCGCAGTCGCGCAGCAGGGAGTCCACGCGCTGAGGCTCCTCGGGAGTGGGGGTGAACTGTTCGTGCAGGGATTCTAATGGGGGAGGGGTGAACTCCAATCGCTGCAAGGTGTTCTCCCGCAGAATGGCCGCTTCAGCGAGCGCCAGAAACATCCGGCTGATGTGCAGATGGGGGTTGAACTTTACCCCATGCGTCATCAGTTGCCCGCGCCACGGCCCCTCTCCGTAGTAGGCGTGCACCCCTGTCCGCCGCCGCGCGCCGCTGAGCCATGCAAGAAGCGCGCTGGCGCGGGAGAAAAACTCCAGATCCAATACTGCATCCATGCGCAGCCGCCGGATATGCCTCAAGGCTTGCAGGGTGGTGACGAGAAAGCCCCCCAGGCTCCCGGTGGAGATGGTGATGATGTTCTCCTCAGGCACAAGCCCCGTGACGTTAAGAATGGGACGGCTTTCCTCAAAGGCGAGAACCCAAATCTTGTCTCGCGCATAAGCCTGCTGCAAATGCCGCAGCGATTCCCCCAGCATGATAATCGCTCCCTGTTCGGAAAGTTTGATGATCAACAAGCGTTCTCCGACGCCGGGGGGCGAGCGATGGAACAGGCCTCTCAAGCGTTCTGCCAGCGTCGCAAAGAAGCACAGCGGCTTGCCAGCCCACGCATCTAATTGCCGCATGACATCAATTTTCATGGTTATGTAGTGACCGGTGGGGTTTTTGAGGAATCGTTGTCCGCCTCACTCAAAAGGCAATCCTGTCTTTCGGTGAAAAACCATCAAGGTTTAGCTCTGGCGGTGGAGGAGGGTGGATGCGACGTTAGGAGAGAGCGGGGTGGAAAGTCAACGCAAAGAAGCCCTTTTGAAATCCCTGCAAACTGAAAGGTTGCCACCTGCAAAAGCACGGTTTAGCATAGCAGCCTGCTGACGAAACCCCCGTCCTGCTTTCCTCGTGACCCCCTCCCATCACTTCCCTTCCAGCGGCGAGCCCCAGATCGGAGCCCTCGCGTCTTGCGCTGCACCTTCTGACGCCCGCGGGATGTTGGAACTCTCTGCGGCCACCCCGTTGAGCGAGGCGATTCGCCAATGTCTGGCCCGCAGCCCCGCGCAAAAGTTTGCACCGCTGCTGGTTGCGGGAAAACCCGGAGAGGCTGCGCGGATGCTCGATTTTGCCACGCTTCTGGAAGCAGTCAGCCAGACTCTCACCTGCCAGCATCAGGAATGGGACGCGGAAATCAAACGCCGCACGGAGATTGAGGAGGAGCTCCGGTTCGCCAAGCTGGAGGCCGACGAGGCCAGCCGCTCCAAGAGCGAATTTCTGGCGAACATGAGCCACGAAATTCGCACGCCCATGAACGGGGTGATCGGGCTCGTGGATCTGCTGCTGGATTCCCCGCTGCCGCCCAGGCAGCGCGAATACGCCAAGACCATCAGCGACAGCGCCAATGCGCTGCTTTCCATCATCAATGAAATCCTCGATTTCTCAAAGATTGAAGCCCGCAAGCTGACGCTGGAGAACGTCCCCTTCAACCTCATGGAAGTGGTGGAGGGCTCCCTTGATATCGCCGCCAGGGAGGCCCAGGAAAAGCGGATCGAGCTGGCTGAGTTTGTAAAACCCGATGTCCCCATTCATCTGAAGGGCGATCCCGTGCGCTTGCGCCAGGTGCTCACCAATCTGGTCGGCAATGCCGTGAAATTCACCTCCGAGGGGGAAGTCGTCGTCACCGTCTCCAAGGAAAGCGAAACGGCGACTCACACCGTCCTCCGCTTCGAGGTAAAGGACACCGGCATCGGCATCGCGCCGGAGTTGCAAGGCCACCTTTTCCAGGCTTTCCGGCAGGCGGACACCTCCACCACGCGCAAATTTGGAGGCACAGGGCTCGGGCTGGCCATCTCCAAGCAACTCGCGTTATTGATGGGCGGAGAAATCGGCGTTTCCAGCACCCCTGGCAGCGGTTCGACCTTCTGGTTCACTGCGAAGTTTGAAATGCAGGCGAACGCCCTGCAAACCGCCGCCACCGCGCCGCTCGATTTGTGCGGCCTGCGCGTTTTGATTGTCGATGACAACCCAACCAACCGCCACATTTTGCACTGCCAGCTTTCCTCGTGGAAGATGGTGCCTACTTGCGTTCCCGGCGGCAAAGAGGCGCTGGAGATCTTGAAGAAAGCCCTCGCCTCCAAACCGTTCGATCTGGCGATTCTGGACATGCAGATGCCCGAGATGGACGGCCTGATGCTGGCGCGCGCCATCAAGGCAGAACCGCGGACGGCCGCGATGTCCTTGATGATTCTGACTTCCATGGGGCGGCTCTCCAGCGAAGAAATTCAAAAAGCCGGGGTGGCGGCCTACCTGACCAAACCCGTCAAGCAATCCCTTCTCTACGATCAAATCGCCAGTGTGATCGCCGGAATTCCCAAAGAAACCCTGCCTGAACGCGCCATGCCAAACGCCCTCGCCAGCACACCCACCAAATCCACGCGCATCCTTGTCGCTGAAGACAACGTCATCAACCAAATGGTGACGCTTGGCCAGCTCCAGAAACTGGGTTATTGCGCCGACCTCGCCGTCAACGGCCTGGAAGTTTTGATCGCCCTGCGCAAGGCGGATTACGGAATCATCCTCATGGATTGCCAGATGCCGGAGATGGACGGCTACGAGGCGACCCGGCGGATTCGCGCCGATGCGAGCCTGGCCCGCCAGCCCAAGATCATTGCCGTCACCGCCCACGCCATGGCGGGCGACAGCGCCAAATGTCTCGCGGCGGGAATGGACGACTACATCAGCAAGCCCGTCAAGCTGGAGGATTTGGGCGCGAAGATCGCCCGTTGGGAGGCCGCATCCGGGGACGCAAAAGAGCCTTCCGCCGCAGCCCTTCCTCCCGCGAGTCTTGCGCCGGGGGAAAAACCGGCCTTGGATCGGGAGCGGCTCGAAACCCTCAGGGAACTGGACATGGACGGGGACGCAGGATTTTTCCTTTCCCTGCTGGAAACCTACCGCCAGAGCGCGCGCGCGGATCTCGACGCCATGAAAGGGGCGCTTGCCTGTGGCGCCTTTGACAAGTTGCGCGACAAAGCCCACTCGCTCAAAGGCTCCAGCCGCAACATCGGCGCGGAGGGGATCGGCGAGATGTGCCAGGAAATGGAAGCCCTTGCCGATGCCCCAAGCAAAGAGGGCGCGGACGAGTTGTTGCAGCGCTTGAGCCGCGAGTTTGCCCGCGCGGAGCAGGAGATCGCCCGGGAAACGCGGGTGGGGTGATGGGGTTTCCCGGAAAGAATTTCCGAATTCCCAGCCCTTCTGCGGAGGGGGCGCGGTGGATCGGCCGCTCCGCGGGCGATGCTTCAAAGCACATTGAGCGTAGCGAGCGGATTTTGTTTGCGACGCCCACCCCCGGAATCGCGCGCGGAGCGCACGATCCACCTTCTGTGTCTCGAGAAATCTACAACTGCCCTGGATCACCCAGCAGTTCCACCACGCGGCCCAGGAGCCGTCCGGCGGCGCCGCCGTCAAGCACGCGGTGGTCAAAGCTCAGGGTGAGCTGCGCTTCGGTGGCGGGTTCAAACGCCCGCGTTTCCGCATTCCACTGCGGGACGACGCGCCCCGCGCCCAAGCCCAGCACGAGCGTTTGTTCGGGGAGCGGGATGGGGGTGGCCCAGGTGAGCCCGAAGGTGCCGAAATTCGTCACGGTGGCAACGGAACCGCCGGAAGCATTGGGCGGCAGACGACGCTCACGCGCCAACTCCACCAATTCGTTGTAGCGCACAACGAGATCTGCCAGTCGGGTGCTGTCGACATTGCGCAATACCGGAACGAGCACGCCGTCCTCGACTTCCACGGCAAACCCGATGTCGATGGCGGGCGGGTGCGCGATGCGGTCGCCCACGAGGCGGCCCGCCGGGGCGCTGTTTTCTGAGAGGGCGATGCCGAGCGCGCGCAGTGCGTAGAGCGCCGGGCCGGGTTTCGCGGTGGCCTGCTTGCGGTGGGCCAGCACGGCGTCGAGGATGAGCGGGCGTCCTGCTGTGGCGATGGGCCGCGTGGCGCTGCGCCGCATGGCGTCCGCCACGGCCACGCGCATGGGCGAGGCCGGGGTGATGGTCAGGTTTTCAAGCTGGGCGAGGAAATTCTCGAAGTCCTCAATCGTCACGCGCCCCGCCGCGCCGCTCCCGGCGATGCCCGCGAGGTCGGCGGCGTGGAGGCCGAGTTCGTTCATGCGCGCCTTCATGCGCGGAGACATGTAGCTGGCCCCTGCGGCGTGGGCGGGCACGGGGAGGCCGCGCACGGTCGGTTGAACGGCGGCGGGTTTGGTGGCTGCGGGGCGCACGGCTTCTTCCTTGCCATCCACCCCGGCGGTTTGAGCTTCGGCGGCGGGAGCCGGAACATCGAGGCCGTGGCGGATGGCGTCCTCCTCGGTCGCTTCCAGATAGCCAAGAATCGCTCCCACGGAATAGCTCTGCCCCGCTTCCACAAGGATGCACCCGACGCGACCGGGGCACGGCGTGGTGACGCTCATGACGGCTTTGTTGGTCTCCACTTCAATGACGTCCTGGTCGGCATCGACCTGGTCGCCCACCTGCACGGCGATGTTGACGATGGTGGCCTCGGCGATGGACTCGCCAAGCTGGGGCATGATGATGGGAATCTGCGGCATCGGATCAGGAAAGAGTGGTTAAAGTGGGAATCAAATCTGGAACTCAGGAAGGGATGGAAAAGAGAGGCAAACAAGCATCTTTTGTTTTTTTCATGAGTTCCTGAGTTTCAGATTGTTTTGAAATTTTCAGAGACGAAGCAGTTCGCGCAGGGCGCGGGCGACGGTTTGGGCGGTTGGACGGTGGGTGCCCCAAAGGTTGGGATGGAAGGGGATGGGGGTGTTTTTGGCGTTGAGGCGGCGCGGCGGCACGTCCAGGAGCCCAAAGCCTTCGCTGGCGACGCGTGCGAGGATTTCCGCCGTCACTCCTCCCCACGGCCAGGCTTCGCCCACGGCCAGGAGTCGGCCCGTGCGCGCCACGCTGGCGAGCACGGTGTCGGTGTCGAGCGGTTTGATGGAGCGCAAGTCGACGACCTCCACCTCATACCCTTCCGCGACGAGTTCCTCCGCCGCCGCGAGGCATTCGTGCACCATCGCGCTGTAGGTGACCACCGTGGCGTCGCGCCCCTGGCGGGCGATCCGCGCCTTGCCCACGGGCAGCGCCTCGGTGGGCAGCCCCTCGGCCTTCAGGTGGTAGTAAAGGTATTTGTGTTCGCAGAAGAGCACCGGGTCGTCGATGGCCACCGCTTCAAGCAGCATCGAGTAGGCGTCTTCCACCGTGGCGGGCGTCATCACCACCAGGCCGGGATACTGGGCGTAAAGCCCCTCCATGCTCTGGCTGTGGAAGGGGCCGCTCCCGGCGGTGCCGCCGGAGGGGAGCCGGATGGTGATGGGGCAGGCAACTTCCGTGCGCCAAAAGAGGGACGCCGCGTGGTTGACGATCTGGTTGAAGGCGGGCGTGGAGAAATCCGCATACTGGATTTCGAGAATGGGCCGCATGCCCTCAATGGCCGCGCCGATGGCCGAGCCGACCATGGCGTCTTCGCTGATGGGCGCGTCGAGCACGCGGCCCGGGAATTCCTGCGAGAGGTTCTTGGTGGCCTTGAACGCGCCGCCGAACCCGCCCACGTCCTGCCCGTAGATGTAGACGCGGGGGTCGTCTGCCAGAGCTTTGGCCTGGGCTTCGCGAATGGCTTCGAGGTAGGTGATCATTGAATCACGAAAGAGGGGAAATTTATCAGGAACTCAGGAAGGCAGGAATGCAACTGAATAGGCTGGATATGATCCTCCCGCATGCACTTCAACGCGGCCTGTTGGATGTTCTCTCTTTTCATGATTTCCTGATGGTTTTTTCAGTATCCAAAAGTGTCGTCCAGATGGGGAGTGGAGAGCGCACACCACTTTTCTTCATTCGGGTCTGGGGCGGGTTCGCGCTGGACGGTGGCCACCGCTTCCTCCACCTGCCGCAGCGTCTCCTCGCGCCAGCATTCCAGATCGGTGGCTGACGCCCATCCGCGCTCCATCAACATGCACTCGGCGCGGTTCAAGCAATCGCGCCCGAGGGCGGATTCCTTGAGGGGCGCGTCAATGTAGCTGGCGTCGTCGTGTTCGCCGTGACCCGCCAAGCGCAGGAGCGTGGCGACGACCAACTGCGGCCCGTGCCCCGCGCGGGCGCGCTCCACGGCTTGGCCGACAATATGCAAACAGGCGTCCAAATCGGTGGCGTCCACGGTATGGCCGTCGATGCCATACCCGGCAGCGCGATCCACGAGATCCTTGCAGGCAAACTGCTTGGAGTTGGGCGTGGAATAGGCAAATTGGTTGTTCGCGACGACCATCACGAGCGGGAGTTTCTCCACCGCCGCGAGGTTGAGCGCCTCGTGGAAAGCTCCGGTGGAGGTGCCGCCATCGCCAATGCAGGTGGCTCCGACCGCGCCGGTCTCGCCTTTGAAACGCCGGGCCATCAGTGCGCCGCAGACGACGGAGATCATCGCGCCCAAATGGCTGATCATCGGCAGCATCCCTTGGGAGATGCGCCCCCGGTGGACGTTCCCCTCGCGGCCCCGCATCGGCCCGAGCTTCGAGCCAAGGTAGGTGCGCACGGCATCCAAAATGTCCTCGCCAAAGGCCAGCCTACCGGCTTGATCGCGGATCAGCGGGGCAAAAATGTCCCCCTGGCGCAGTGCCATGCCGAGCGAAGCGCTCAACGCCTCCTGGCCCTTGCCCAGAAACACGCCGCCGTTGATTTTCCCGCCCCGGTACAGGTTCGCCAGCTTCTCTTCGAGCAGGCGGGCGAGCAGCATCCAGCGGTAAGCTTGGGCGAACGCCTCGCGCGCCGGGGTCGGCACGGAAACTTTGGGAACGGGATCAAGCATGGCCGCGAGTCTAAGGGCGAGAGGGAGCGGCAGGCAATCGTTCTTTCTTGGGAAGAAGTATTATTGATTGCTTAGGGGTTTGCCTGAGGGAGGGAGAGGCGCGATGGAGTCTGAAAGCTTGTGAAAATTCCAGAAAGCCGGGCTTCAGCCGGTGGCAAAGCGGAGATGCCGGCTAGAGCAATTTACCAAAAACTATAGCCGCGTCTTGGGGCGGCGAAGGCCGT
>JBAXQF010000044.1:0-19728 GCA_037131875.1 Verrucomicrobiota bacterium | reverse complement strand
GCCTTCGGCGCTCCCAAGCCACTGGCCACATTTTTTTGTAAAATGCTCTAAATCATTCCACAGGCCGGGTTGCTTACGCGATCCGGCCTGTGTTGTTTTCTGCGCTTGCAGAAAAGATTGGGTGTGGAGCGGGTGAAGGGAATCGAACCCTCGTGTTGCGCAACTTCGTCATTTTTCGTTAATCTTCTCTATCTTCCCTCTGTAATCGTTGTGATTATTCAGCGGTTTTGCTACGGCTTGCTACGTTATGGCTTCCACGTTTACCCGCAAGGATTCCAAGTTCATCTGGCTCCGGTTTAAGAACGAAAAGGATGATTGGGATCAGCGCTCTCTCGGGCTTCGCAAAGACTCGGCCGCGGACCGCCGCAAGGCCAGCGAAATCGAAGCGGAACATACCCTCAAGGAACGTCAGCGCAGTCCCGGTTCCAGTTCTTGCGAAGACTTCGACGCTTGGGTAATCCCGTGGCTGGAGCTGAAATACGAATCACGGGAAAGCACCCTGAAGCGTTAGAAGGGCATCTGGAAGAACCTCCGTTTCTGGCTGGAAAAACACAATGTTCGGCATCCCCGGCAGGTTCGCCGGGAGATGGTGATGGACTACATTGGTTGGCGGCAGAAGCCGGATGTTCCCTGGCTTTACAAGTGCGGAAAAAATAACGCCCTCCAGGAAATCAAAATCCTCCGCATGGCTCTTTTCGAAGCAATGGCCCGGGGCTGGCTTGATCACAATGCCGCCTCCAAGCTGGGCATTGAAAAGAACCGTCCGGAGGAAAAGCCCGCCATGACGGACGAGGAGATCACCACCATCCGGCAGGAACTGACCAAGGAACCTGCCTGGATGAGCATCTGTTTTGAGATCGCCCTCCACCAGGCCCTCCGCCTGCGTCAGTGCGCTTTCCCGATCTCATGCATTGATTTGGATCGGATGACGCTCACCTACCCCACTGACATTGTGAAGGGGAAGCGCCCTTTTTCACACCCGATCGACCCGCGGATCGTTCCTCTTCTTCAAAAGCTGAAAGCCAGGAAGCGCAAAAAGACCTGTGAAATCCCAGATATGCCAAGTAAGGCATTCTGGCTGTTTTTCAAAAGGATAGGCATGCGGCATTTGTGCTTCCATTGCACCCGCGTCACATGGATCACCCGAGCCGCCATTGGAAATGTTCCCATCCAGAAGGCGATGAGGTTCGTCAACCACGCCTCGACCGAGATCCACAAAATCTACCTCCGGCTGGTCTCGGATGACCTCCAGGATGTCCCGATGATGGTCAAACTGCCAGATCTGCCCTGACAGCCTACCCCCGTCCCTTCCAGGGAGCCGTTGTGCGAAGATGCCGCGCCTCTTCGCGATAATTGGGGTGCTTTTCGATCCACGCGACAAAGGCCGCACGGTGGTTTTATTCCCCGGCATGGGCAATCCCGCCCGCCGAGCATCCAGCACATCGCCATAAGCAACGCCCAAAGCCTCTGCCAGTTGCCGGCAGTTCAACCGCCGGACGGCAGCCACGTCCAATCCCAAAGCCACCGCGGAGCCTCCGCGGCGCATCTGAGATTTCTGGTTCACGTTGTCGATGGCATGCATCGACACCTTCTCATAGGATCGAACTCAGAAGCGCGCAAAGGGAAAAACAAAAATTTACGGGAATCTGGGATCGCCTACGCCGCTTGGCGAATAACGCACATCTATTATATCTGGAGCATATTTCTGTTTTATGTGCCACCCTTCATATTGACAGAATATCGGATCTAAAGCATAAATAAAGCATGACTGGTCTGGCTCGTGATCCAAAACAAATCGGCACCTTGATCCGCAGGGCGCGCAAGAAGCATGGTTTCAGCCAGAAGGAGCTGGGAGAAAAGGCGGGGCTGCGCCAAGAAACCATTTCCCTGATCGAGACCGGCAACCCCGCTGCAAAGATTGAGACCTTGCTCTCCATTCTTGCCGCTTTGGACCTTGAATTTCAAATTACCCCTCGCTCCAAGGGAACGGGGTGGAACATCGAAAACACCTTCTGATGGGCCGCAAACGTCTCCATATTCCCCTCCGCGTTCTTCTCAACAACCGCTTGGTCGGTTTTCTCAACAAGGAGCCCGGCGGAGCGATCGACTTTCGTTATGATGAAAGCTGGCTAGCATGGGAACATGCGTTGCCTGTCTCGCTCTCTCTTCCGCTACGGGAAGATGCCTATAGGGGAGCCCCGGTCGCCGCTGTCTTTGAGAACCTGCTGCCGGATTCCGAAAGCCTCCGGCGGCGTGTCGCGGAAAAAGTCGGCGCCAGCGGAACGGACGCCTACAGCCTGCTCTCGCAGATCGGTCGGGACTGTGTGGGTGCATTGCAGTTTCTCCCCGAGGAGGAGACAACGGTTTACGACACTGCGTCCATCACGGGGGAACCCGTTGATGATGGCACAATCGAAAGCCTCTTAAAAAACCTCGTCCAAGCCCCACTGGGGCTTCAGCGGGACCAGGAGTTCCGAATCTCGGTTGCCGGGGCGCAGGAAAAAACGGCGCTCCTGTTTCATGAAGGAAAATGGTGGAAACCCCACGGCACGACGCCGACTACCCACCTTTTCAAAACGCAAATGGGAACGCTTCCCAACGGGATCGACCTCTCCGACAGCGTGGAAAATGAGTATTACTGCCTGAAACTCCTGGCGGCATTTGGCCTGCCGGTGAATACCGCCGAGATCAAGGTGTTTGGCAAAACCAAGGCACTGGTTGTCGAGCGCTTTGACCGGCAATGGACACGAGACGGGCGGTTGCTCCGCCTCCCGCAGGAGGATTGCTGCCAGGCGCTCTCTATTCCCCCGGGGAGGAAGTATCAAAATGACGGGGGACCAAGCATGGTCGATATCCTGAACCTTCTCAAAGGAGGCGACATGCCCGCTGACGACCAGAAGCTATTTTTGAAGGCTCAGATCCTCTTCTGGCTTGTGGGCGCAACCGACGGCCATGCCAAAAATTTCAGCATCTTCCTAGGGCCGGGAGGACGGTTCCGGTTAACGCCTCTGTATGACATTCTCTCAGCACAACCCAGCCTCGACGCCCGGCAGATCGTGGGCAAGCAAATGAAGTTGGCAATGTCCGTGGGGGACAGCCGACACTACGACCTCAGATATATCAAGGGACGTCATTTCATCCAGACCGCCAAACGCGCGGGACTACCGGAAGCGATCGCCCGCACCGCGCTGGAGGAAGTGATCCAAGCCGCGCCCCATGCCATGGAAGCCGTATCCGCAGCTTTGCCGCCCAAGTTTCCCGAAAAAATCCACGCTTCCGTGCAAAAGGGCCTCTCAAAGCGTTTGCAATGCATGGAGTAGCCTCTTTCTGCGTGCCCGATGAAAAAATCTCCCCCGCTTAGGCTTGCCTTACACGAAGCTGGCCATGCCGTAATGCATGTTTTTTTGCGGCTGGATAACTTGGATTCTATTTCTATTGAGCCAAAGCAGGGCGCTGGAGGATGCGACATCCGATGCTTCTTTCCTCCTGCCGATGCTCGCGATCTCCCTCTGTTTCTTAAAGCTGGAATCCAATACCGAAAGCGGCTCTTTGTTGTAAGAGCTGGAGCCGAGGCGGAGCTTCTTTACCCCCATGCCCGTCAATCGCAGGATAGCTCGGATATCCTGGATCACGCCATTCCTTGACTGAAGGCGATCTATGGCAAAGATGAGGGGCCGCGAAGGCTGTTGTCTTTCTACGAAGGCGTTATTGGCGGAAGAGTTCGGCGCTTGGTACGTGGAAAACTCCGCGAGCCGATTACCCGATTTGCCGATATCCTTTGCGAGCGCTCAACGATCAATCGCAACGAAGCCGAAAAGATCATATGTGGCATCCTGAAGATTAACCGGGAGGATTATTGGCGTAGACCACGCCGAAGATATGCCCGGGTCAAGCTCGGGCTAAACTTGTCCGACTAACGGTACAACGATCAAATTCCGGAAAGGGGTGTATCTCTCCGGCGATGCAGTCCAATTAGAGCAGTTTCGGGTTCATTTGGCGCAATGATCTGAGAGCGCCGTGGGTTGGTGCGGGGCTTTTTGAGCGCCGTGGCTGTATTTTGAATACTGCCCCTGAAAAACGGTTCGCACCTACGGTGCACGTGAGCTCGAAATGCACCGCAACGGCCCACGCCGCCGAAGAGCATGCGACAAATTAAATCGAAACTGCTCTAACTTACCTGACAGGACACTCGGGGGGAATGATTTCCCCCCAAATTAGCTGGAGTTTTTGGCGGTTGACTTTAGGATGTGACCCATCCCTTTTTTCCACCTCTGTGAAACCCAACGAGCCCTTTCTTGATCTCCCCGAAGGCGATGAGCTTTCCACCGAACAACTCGACGCCCAAGTGCAGCGCGCCCAGGAGCAACTCCTCTCGCTCAAGCGCCAGCAGGACACAATTGAAAAACAAAAGCGCGAGCTTGAAGAGCTGAGCCGCAAGCAGGATCAACTCCAGAGCGGCAAGGCGGAGATGATCGAGAAGCTCACCCGCGCCGCCGTGGTGCTGGAACGCGAGCTGTACGATGCGCAAAAGCGCGTGGAACTGCTCAAGGAGATTCAGGATGCGTTTTCCCAGCATTACCACATCCTGGAGTCGATCAATCCCAAGGCATGGGAGGGCGGCGACCTGGGCCGGGAACTGAGCAAGGCCCTGAGCGCCGTGGACGACGCCCGCAGCGAATTCAGCAAGTCGCTTCCCAAAATCCAGACCGACGCCTCCGCCTACCATGGCGAGGAAGACTCGATGGATGGCTCCGCGGAAACGCATGACTTTGGTTACTGGCTCAAGAGCGGATTCGCTTTCACCCTCCCTCTGCTCCTTCTGGGCGTCATCGGCCTGCTCGCTCTGTTCTTCATGCGCTGATATGTTCTTCGGCTCCAAAAAACCTGGCAAAAGCGGAAAGAAAAGCGCACGGCACGCCACGCCGCTGGATCGCAAGCAGGATGCGCTGCGTGAAGCGGAGGAGAAACTGCGCAAACAAAAGGAGCAGCTTGAGCGTCTCCTCCATGAAGCGCCCCGGCTGCGCGAGGAACAGACCAAACGCCGCCGCGAACAATTCGCCACCGAACCACGCCTTTCGCGCACCGCCTTGGTGGACAAACACGTCTACCACGCCGCCACCGTGGCGAATCCGGCCTTTGGTCGCCGTCGGCTCCGCTCGGAGAAACGGGATGGCCTTTATCTTTTCCTGTTTCTGATCGCCGTTCTGGCCTCTGTGCTTTTCTGGATTTGCCACTTGGTGTTGCAATAGTCCCATGAAAGTCCAACTCTCTTACGAGGGGAACCGACTTGCCGCCGTGGAGCTTCCCAAACGGCCCCCGGCGGATTTGACCTCCGACGCGCTCCGCCATCTCCAGGGCGAGCTTGCCGCGCTGCCGCTGCAATGCCCCAAGGCCTCCGCCTTCCGCCAGCGCGTGTGGGAGGCGATTCGGCGGATTCCTTTTGGCTCAACCATGACTTATCAGGAAGTGGCCGCCCAGATCGGGCATCCCGGAGCGGCCCGCGCCGTGGGAGGAGCCTGCGCCGCCAACCGGCTTCTGCTGGCGGTGCCGTGCCACCGGGTTGTCGCAAGCAATGGCGGCTTGGGTGGATTCGCGCTTGGATTGGAATGGAAGCAGCGACTGCTCGCGCTGGAGGCGGCCACAGCAGCGACCCGCCAAAAAATTTGACTCACGCAAAGCCGCCAAGTCGCAAAGAAAAAAGCCCGGGCAGGGTCTAGAGCAATTTACCAAAAACTATAGCCGCGTCTTGGGGCGGCGAAGGCCGTTGCAAACCGTTTGTCCCTTGGGCTGTGTTTACAAACACAGCCGCTGCGGGCCAAGCCGCCTTGCACCAGCCTTCGGCGCTCCCAAGCCACTGGCCACATTTTTTTGTAAAATGCTCTATTGTCCCTCTTCGCTTTCGGCTGCCTCGCCGCCCTCCTCCGCATCCTCGGCCATTTTGCGCAGAATTTCGCTCATGTCCTCCACCTCATCCCACACCTCGCGGCTCACGTAGATGGGCGCGTGCTGCGCGACAGCCAGCGCGATGCAATCGCTCGGGCGGGCGTCGAGTTCGATGATCTTCCTGGCCTGCAACTCGTTCTCCGCGCTCACAATCAGGCGCGCGAAATAGGTGGCGGTCTTCATGTCGTTGATGATGACCCGCTCAACCTTGGCGCCGAGCGCGGCCATCAGGTGGCCCATCAAATCGTGCGTCAGCGGGCGTTCCTTGGGCGCGCCGCTCATGAACATCGTGATGGCGTTGCCGACATTTTCGTCCACGTAAATCACGAACGCCTTCTCCTCGTTGCCGAGAAACACCGCGCGTCCCGCCGCCGTCGGCAACACCGCGCGCACCTTGATTTCCACGACGGACTTGTTCATGCCCATAAACTAACAGCGCCGCTGCGCAAAAACAAGGCGAAGAGGATGCACCACAGAGAACACGAAGAGCACGAAGGACGGAGAAAGAAAACCTCTGCTCATTCCTTCGTGTCCTCTGTGTTCTTCGTGGTGAAATGAATTTGCTTGGCGAAGGTTGCCGCCGGGCCGGAAAACAGGCACAGTCTGTTTCCATGCCCACGCGCCATCCCCTCGCCTTTCCCATCCCGTCCGAGGGCGGCCTCCCCGGCAACGACCTGCTTCTGGAGCGTTTTCTGGACTGCGTCCAAGGCAAGCGGTTGGCGCTTTACCCGGCGCAGGAGAACGCCATCCTTGAGCTTTTCGAGGAGCACAATGTCATCCTCAACACCCCCACCGGCTCAGGCAAATCCCTGGTGGCCGCCGCGCTGCATTTCAAGGCGCTCGCTCAGGGAAAACGCTCGGTGTACACCTGCCCCATCAAGGCGCTCGTGAACGAGAAATGGCTCTCGCTCTGCCGCGAGTTCGGCCCGGAGAACGTGGGGCTCAGCACCGGGGACGCCACGGTCAACCACGACGCGCCCATCCTCTGCTGCACCGCGGAGATCCTTGCCAACATCGCCCTGCGCGAAGGGGCGCTCGCCAATGTTGCGGACGTGATCATGGACGAGTTCCACTACTACGCCGACCGCGAGCGGGGCGTTGCGTGGCAGGTGCCGCTGCTCACGCTGCCGCAAGCGCGCTTTCTCCTGATGTCCGCCACGCTGGGCGAGACGGCGTTTTTCGAGCAGGAACTGACCAAGCTCAACGGACGGCCCACCGTCACCGTGCAATCTGCGGATCGCCCCGTGCCGCTGGAGTTCTCCTACAGCGAAACGCCGCTCTCTCAGACCTTGGAGAACCTCATCACCGGCGGCAAAGGCCCGGTCTATGTCGTCCATTTCACGCAACTGGAGGCCGCGCAGAGCGCGCAGGATTTCACCAGCATCAATGTCGCCACCCGCGAGGAAAAAGCGGCCATCGCCGACGCGCTCGAAGGCTTCCAATTCACCAGCCCCTACGGCCCGGAGGTGAAGAAATGGCTGCGCCACGGCATCGGGCTCCACCACGCGGGGCTGCTGCCGAAATACCGCGTGCTCGTGGAGCAGCTTGCGCAACGCGGATTACTGAAAGTGATTTGCGGCACCGACACGCTGGGCGTCGGCATCAACGTCCCCATCCGCACCGTGCTCTTCACGCGGCTCTGCAAGTTCAGCGGGCAGAAGACGGGCATCCTGAGCGCGCGCGATTTTCACCAGATCAGCGGGCGCGCGGGGCGCAAGGGCTTCGACAACGTCGGCTGGGTCGTTGCGCAAGCGCCGGAGCATGCCATCGAGAACCTTCTGCTGGAAGCCAAGGGGAAGAAGTTCGTCAAACGCAAGCAGCCGGAGAAAAATTTCGTCAACTGGGACAAGGCCACCTTCACCCGGCTCATCTCCGCGCCGCCGGAACGGCTGACCAGCCAGTTTCAGGTCGGCCACGGGATGCTGCTCAATGTGTTGAGCCGAAACAGCGACGGCTGCGAGGCGATGCGGGAACTGATCACCCGCAGCCACGAACCGGCCAAGGCGAAAAAGGCGCACACCAAACGGGCGTGGCAGCTTTTCAAATCGCTCGTGCAGCGCAAAATCATTGAGTTCATTCCGAAGACAGAGACGGGGGCAAAACTGCGGGTGAACGTGGAGTTGCAGGAGGATTTCTCGATGAACCAGACCCTCTCCCTCTACGTTCACGACACCCTCGCGCTCATCGACCCGCAAGCGCCGGACTACGCGCTCGTCGTGCTCACGCTCGTGGAGTCGATCCTCGAAAACCCCGACGCCATCCTGCGCAAGCAGCTCGACCGGGTGAAGGGGCAGGCCATCGCCGAGATGAAAATGCAGGGGATGGACTACAACCAGCGCATGGAGGAACTGGAGAAGCTGGAATACCCAAAGCCAAACCGCGATTTCATCTACTCCACCTTCAACGCCTTCGCCGACAAACACCCGTGGGTGGGCCAGGAGAACATCCGGCCCAAATCCATCGCGCGCGAGATGTTCGAGGAGTTCCGCACGTTCGCCGACTACATCAAGCTCTACGAACTCCAGCGCGCCGAGGGGGTGCTGTTGCGCTACCTTTCCAACGTCGAGAAAGTGCTCACGCAGACCGTGCCCGACCTTGCCAAAAACGACGCCCTGCGGGAGATGGAGCTTTATCTCGGCACCATGATTCGGCAGGTCGATTCCAGTCTTCTGGACGAATGGGAAAAAATGCGCGACCCCAACTACCGGCCCGGCGAGAGCGCCGAAGTCCGCCCGCCTGGAGCCGAGGAAGCCGCGCGCGACATCACCCGCGACAAGACCGCGTTCACCGCCGCCATCCGCAACCGCATCTTCACCTTCCTGCGCGCGCTGCTCAACGCCGACTACGAAAGCGCGCTGTCCGACGTGCAATGTAGGGACGGCACTCCGTGCCGTCCATCCGCGTCACCATCAGATGACGCCCCGTGGACTACCGAGCGCCTGCGCACCGCGATGGAAGCCTACCACGCCGACCACCGTTTCCTGCGGCTCGACCCCGAAGCCCGCAACCTGCGCCACACCTACGTCACGCCGTCCGACGACCAGCGCACGTGGACAGTCCAGCAAATGCTCGTTGATCCCGAGGAAACCAACGACTGGGTGGCGGAGTTCGCCGTCGATCTCGCGCAATCCCGCGAAGCAGGCGAGCCGGTGATGCGCCTCGTCAAGCTGGGGAGTTTGGTGGGATGAGGCTGTTCCCGAAAAAAGCATCCCAAAGGGATGCAAGACAATAGCCGGGGGTTGAGCGTAGCGACACCCCCGGTACAGAGGGGGGTACGTTTGACCCCAAAGGGGTCGCAGAAACCGCTGCGAGCTTCTGCCACCCCTTCGGGGTGAATCCGATTTGTTTTGTTTCCGGGGGTGTCGCTTCGCTCAACCCCCGGCTATTCTCTGGAAACCCTCCGGGTTTCTGCCAAATCACATTGCGAAATGGCTCATTCGTCAATTTGCCTATTTTAAGACTTTCGCTTCTGGATATCGTCGATGCACGGGCAAAAGCCCACCCATGAGGCCGCGAAGCTGCCCGATAAGAGCAAACACGGCAAATCCAAAATGTTTAAGGAAAAGCTGCTCCCCCTTAGAGCATTTTACAAAAAAATGTGGCCAGTGGCTTGGGAGCGCCGAAGGCTGGTGCAAGGCGGCTTGGCCCGCAGCGGCTGTGTTTGTAAACACAGCCCAAGGGACAAACGGTTTGCAACGGCCTTCGCCGCCCCAAGACGCGGCTATAGTTTTTGGTAAATTGCTCTAGCACGCGGCTGGGCCCACCTGCCCGCACTGTCGGCGGGAGGGTGGGCGCAGCCGCGTGCGCTGGAGCAGCGGTTCATGGATCAACCGGGGCGCTTTCATGCCGCAAGGGGCAGCACCCCGAAGTCGCACTCGAAGTCCGCCAGGGCGGCGATCCGTGCGGCATGGGGCGGCACTCCCGCCTCCAGGTAGATGGTGGTCAATTCATGCAGGGCTCCCGCGAGCGCCCGCAATGGATCTGCCTCGGTTTCGTTCCGGCCAAGGCTGCCGGGATTGTTTGTTGTGTTCATGATTTTTAAAAAGTCGATTGGTTGAAAAAAGAAAAACCCACTGCCGTTTCCAGCAGTGGGTTTTTGGGAAAAATTGGGTGTTTCTGGTTTGTTTACTCTTTTCCTGTTCCACTGCCGGACTGGCGCATCCATTGGGAGCGCTGGGTACGATGCACGCAAATCCCGAGCGCAAGCATGTGCATCGCACAGCTGGCTCCGGTCGGTTTCATCGTGGTGGAATAGGAAAACATCACGGGAATCGTTTCACGCAGAGCAGCTAATGTCAAGCGCGGGATCCATGAATTTGCGTAATGCCCAACTCAAGCCGGGCACAACCGCTGCACATCGGCGGCCTCGATGCCCTCAATGCGCACCGTTTTGAGCCGGGCGGTGTCGCCGCGCAGCAGCGTCACGGCGTTGGGCCGCACGCCGAAGTGCTCGGCCAGAAAGCGCACCAGTTCGGCATTGGCCTTCCCTTCCACCGCCGGCGCTTTCACCTTCACCTTGAGGCGCTCGCCCACCCAGCCGACGATCTGGCTCCGGGGAGCGTTGGGGGTGGTTTGGAGGGTGAGGGTGACAGGCATGGGACGGCTTTTGCAGAATAAACAGATTCCGAGGGATTTTGAAAGGGGCTGTTTGCTGCGAAATACGGAGTTTTCCTGTTTCTGCGCTTGAAGTCGATGATTCCGCACGTAATTTGTTTTTCCCCCATGAGTTCCCTCCGCTCTTTCCTCTTTGTCACCGTTGTCCTTTTGGTCACCGTCGGCGGTGCCTATTGGCTGGTGAATCTCACACGCCCACCCGAGCCTTTGAGCCCGGAATTGGGAACGCCAAAGCTCTCCCTGGAGCAAATCCCCCCCAGTCAGCACTCCAAACCGCTCTTTTTCACCATGGCGGCGCTCCCCTATGTAAAAGAGCACTGGGAGGAGTGGGGAAAAGCGTTTCACTCGCCCACCCTGCTTGCAGAGGAAATCGCCGTGCCGTGTGAGGCTGCACTCCAATCCATCGAGAACTGGAACGTCCTGGACCGCAAATGGCGCTTTGGCACGCTCCTTCTCATGGGGGATCCTGCCTATTTCCGCCCACTTTTGGAGTATTTGCGGAAGTCTCCCGAGTGGACACTCACCCGCCTCGACCCAACAAGCCTTGTTTTTGAGCGCGCCCCTGCCCGTGCCTGGACCACCGCAGATCTCCCGCAGTTGCTGGACTGTTTCCAGACGCATTCCGCCGTGGAGCAGAAAACCGCGCGCATCTTGATCGCTCACCGGCTCATGTATTTGAAAGAAGCACCTACCGCCAGGAAACTGCTGGAGGAAGTGCTCAAACTGGAGCCACAATCCCAGCAAGCCTGGACGGAAATGGCTCAGCTGCACGGCATGCAGGGAGAGTGGCGGGAATCGCTGACCGCCGCCGAACGGGCTCTGGCTTGCGGGGGCCGCTACCGCCCGGCACAAATGGCTCAAGCGCAGGCTCTTTATTCGCTGGGAGCCCTTGAAAAAGCCCTGACGGTCACCCGCAACCTCTATCAGGCAGCTCCCGCCGATCTTCCCACCCTCCTGCTGCACGCAAAAACAACGCATGCAGCCCACGCGTTTATCGAAGAAATCGACGTTCTGCAAAGAATGGTCGCCCTTTTGGAAGCGAACTCGCAACCGGTCGGCCCCTGGCAAGTCTATCTGGGCCAAGCCTATGCATCTGCAGGAAACGGCCTCCTGGCCCAGGAACTCTTCAAAGCCGCCCTCAAGGACGAGACCCTTTCCGACACACAACGCGCTTATGTCCAGCAATTCCTGGATCGGATGGATTCCAAGAACGACCTTTTAAATGTTGGGCCGGCTTTTCCCGAATCTTCTCTGCTTGACGCTGCCGAGTATCGCCCCTAGGTTTAACGGGATGTCCGAAGCGAGAGTGGGTTTACCCCCACTCTTTTTTGTCTCCGGACGAACCGTTTTTTTATGAACAGCGATCTCATTTCAGGGTTGGACTATTTTGAACGCGAGAAGGGCATCAAACGCGAGGTGCTGGTGGAAGCCGTGCAAAACGCGCTCCTTTCAGCGTCCAAGAAGGCGATTGGCCCCGCGAGGGAATTGCGCATCGAAGTCGATGGCAAGACCGGGGAAATCCGTGCCATCGCGAATCTTCTGGTGGTGGAAACCGTTCAGAACGCCCACGACGAAATCTCCCTTGCCAAGGCCCGGGCCATTAAACCCAGCGCAGCCCTCGGCGAGGCGATTGAGGTCGAGGTGACCCCGAAAAACTTCGGACGCATCGCAGCCCAAACCGCCAAGCAGGCGATGATGCAGCGCATCCGCCAGGCGGAAAAAGAGATGGTCTATGACGAGTTTAAGGATCGGGCCGGCGAGATCGTCAGCGGCACCGTCCGCCGCTTTGAGCGCTCCGACGTCATGATCGACCTGGGCAAATTTGAGGCCGTTATGCCCTCGCGCGAACGGGTGCAAACCGAGGACTACAATGTGGGCGACCGCATTCGCGCCTACGTCGTGGCGGTGGAAATCGGCCCGCGCGGCCCGGAGATCATCCTTTCCCGCAGCCATCCCAATTTCGTCCGCCGCCTCTTTGAAACCGAAGTGAGCGAAATCGCCGACAAGACCGTGGAAATCCGCGGCGTCGCCCGCGAAGCCGGCTACCGCACCAAGATCGCCGTCCACAGCGCCAATGAAAAAGTGGACCCCGTGGGAGCGTGCGTCGGCATGAAGGGCTCCCGCGTCAAGAACATCGTCCGCGAACTCAACAACGAGAAGGTGGACATCATCCGCTGGAGCGCGGACACGAAGGAATTTGTGCTCGAAGCCCTCAAGCCGGCCAAAATCAAGAGCGTCACGCTCGACACCGAGAAGCGGGCCGTGCACA
Organism: Verrucomicrobiota bacterium; assembly: GCA_037131875.1. Classification (GTDB taxonomy): domain Bacteria; phylum Verrucomicrobiota; class Verrucomicrobiia; order Chthoniobacterales; family Chthoniobacteraceae; genus UBA695. Next base: position 6,902 of record JBAXQF010000044.1, on the reverse strand, counting down.
TCCGCGTGGACGAGGATCAGCTCTCGCTGGCCATCGGCAAACGCGGCCAGAACGCGCGGCTCACCTCGCGGCTCGTCGGTTGGGACATCAACATCGAGAAAGACGAAACCGCCAAGGAAGCCTTTGCCCATAGCGTCACCAAAGCCGCAGCCGCCCTGGCTGCGACGCTCAAAATCGCCGAGCCCGTGGCCCGTCAATTGATCAGCGCTGGGATGAACAGCCCGGAGGTGATTGTTGGAGCCGAGCCTCAAGATATCGCCGATGCCACCGGCGTCGATCTCGAGCAAGCCCAGACCATCTTTAACGCGGCCCAAGCCGAATACCAAAAGGGAGCTTCCAAAGCGTAAGCTCTTGTCGCATTTTTAAAAATCATAATGGCAACTCCTCGAGCAAATCCAAATCCACAAGGCGCGAAGCGTCCCACCTCCCGCAAACCCACGGGAAGCAGCGGCGCACCCAGTCACGCCCCCCGGACCTCGGGCAAAAAGCCAACCACCGCGCCCGAAAAGACCGAAGAAAAACCGGTGGTTGCACCTGCGCCACCTCAGGAAACCGTCTCTTTGATTGACAAGGAAAAGCCGGTGCGCCGTCGTGCGGCGTCCGGCATCAAGCCTTTTAGCACGCTGCCGCCGATCTCGCGGCTTCTCGCGCCGGAGCCCGCTCCCGCACCTGCGCCGGAACCCGAGCCGGAACCGGAAGCGGTTGCCCCGTTGATTGAAGAAGCTCCCGTTGCCGCTGAGGAACCCAAGAGCGACGAGAAGATCATCCACATCAAGCCGCCGATCATCGTCAAGGAATTGGCCTCCCAGCTTGGCATGAAACCCTTCCAGCTCATCTCCGAGCTGATGGAGATGAACATTTTTGCGGCCATCAACCACACCCTCGAACCCGAGATTGCCTCCAACCTCTGCAAGCGGCACGGCTTTATTTTTGAGAAAGATAAGCGCAAGGAAGGCGGCGGCGTCCACAAGGTGGAGCCCGTCATCGAAGCGCCCAAACCGCCGCCCACTCCGCAAAAGGACGAGCTGAAAAACCGCGCGCCCATCGTCACGTTCATGGGCCATGTTGATCACGGCAAGACCTCGCTGATGGATTACATCCGCAAGGCGCGGGTCGCCGCAGGCGAAGCGGGGGGCATCACCCAGCACATCGGCGCCTACACGGTGGAATACAACGGCCACCCCATCACTTTCCTCGACACCCCCGGCCATGCCGCCTTCACCGCAATGCGGGCGCGCGGCGCGAACGTCACAGACATGGTCGTGCTGGTTGTCGCAGCCGATGACGGCATCATGCCGCAAACCGTGGAAGCGTTGAACCATGCCAAGGCAGCCAAAGTGCCAATCCTGGTGGCCATCAACAAAATGGATCTCCCCTCGGCCAATGTGGATCGGGTGAAAGGCCAGCTTCAGGAACGCGGGCTCCAGCCGGAAGACTGGGGCGGCGAGACCATCGTCTGCCCGGTTTCAGCCACCAAAGGCACCGGCATCGATCACCTTTTGGAAATGCTCCTCTTGCAGGCGGAAATGCTGGAACTCAAAGCCAGCCCGACGGCAGACCCGCGCGGCACCGTCATCGAAGCCAAGGTGGAACCGGGCCGCGGCCCCACCGCCACCATTCTCGTGCGCACGGGCACGCTCAAAGTGGGCCAACCGTTCATCTGCGGCAACTACTCGGGCAAAGTCAAATCCCTCATCGACGACAAGGGCAAGAACGTCAAGGAAGCCGGGCCTTCCACTCCCGTCCAGGTGCTCGGTTTGGCCGGCCTGCCCAACGCCGGGGACGAACTCCTCGTCATGGAAAGCGAGAAGGACGCCAAAGCCTTGAGCGAAGAGCGCCTGGCCGAGCAACGCGAAGAAAAACTCGCCGCACCGCGCGGACGCGCCACGCTGGAGAACCTCTTCGCCAGCCTCGCCGCCGACGCCAAGAAATCCCTGCGCATCGTGCTCAAAGCCGACGTGCAAGGCTCGCTGGAAGCGCTGGTCGCCTCGCTCAACCAGATTGAGTCCAAGAAAGTCGATCTGGAGATCATCCACTCCGCCGTGGGGCCGATCTCGGAATCCGACGTGCTCCTCTCCTCCGCCTCCAACGCGGTCATCATCGGCTTCGGCGTGAAGGTGGAAAACACCGCCTCCAACGCCGCCAAGCGTGAAGGCGTCCAGATCAAGCTCTACTCCATCATCTACGAACTGATCGACCAGATCAAAGAAGCGATGGCGGGGCTGCTGGAGCCCGAGTTGCGCGAAGCCATCATCGGCCACGCCGAAGTCAAGCAGGTCTTCGAACTCACCAAGGGCGTCGTCGCCGGATGCTCCGTCACCGATGGACGCATCTCACGCACCGCCCGGGCGCGCGTCCTGCGCCGCCGCCAGCCGATCTACGACGGCGACATCGCCACGCTGCGCCGGTTCCAGGACGACGTCAAAGAAGTTCGCACCGGCTTGGAATGCGGCATCAAGCTGGGCAATTATACGGAATACGAACCGGGCGACATCATCGAGTGCTACACGCTCGAAAAATTCACCCAGACGCTGTAAGTTAAGCCGAAGGCAACCTCTTGAGGTAAGAGTCCCGGCAATCGGGTCTCTTACCATTTCATCCCATGAAGAACCGTCTTGTCCGAGTCAGAGAACTCATGAAACGCGAACTCGGCGACCTGATTGGCCGCGAGTTGACGTTTGCGCAGCTTGTCACCGTTCAGGACGTGGACATTACGCCTGACCTCAAGCACGCCCACGTCTACGTGAGCGTTCTGGGAGGGGGCGAGGAGGCGGCCAACGCCGTGCTGGCCCAGCTCCATGAGCACCGCAAGGATCTGCAATACAAACTCTCGCGCCGCGTCATTTTGAAATTCACGCCGCTACTCCACTTCAAGCTGGATACGGCCCAGGAGCGCGGTTCCCGCGTTATCGACATCCTCAGCAATCTCGACATCCCCGAAGACGAGCCGCTCGGTGAGGAAAACAAGGACGAGGAACCGCCCCGCTAAGTCAATGAGCACCAACTGCACCTTCGCCCAGATCGCCGAGGCGCTCCGCTCCCACCAACGCTTTGTGGTGATGAGCCATCTGCGGCCCGACGGCGACGCCATCGGCTGTGAAGTGGCCCTCGCCCTCTGCCTCAAGGCCATGGGCAAGGAGGTCGCCGTCTGGAACCACGACGGCGCGCTGGAAAAACTCCGCTTCCTGCCCGGCTCCGAGCTGATCCAAAGACCGCCCGCAGAGCCGCTCGACTTCGACGTGGCCATCGCGCTCGACACCTCCACGCATCCGCGCCTGGGGGATTGCCCCGCCGCCGTGCGCAGCGCCAAGCTCTGGATCAACATCGATCACCACATCTCCAACACCGGCTACGGCGACCTGATTTATATTGATTCCCACGCGCCCGCCGCCGGGCAGATCCTCTTTGAGCTGATCCGCGCCGAGGGTCTGCCGCTGACGCAAGCCATTGCAGAGAACCTCTGGGCGGCCATCGCCACGGACACCGGCTCCTTTCAATACTCCAACACCACCGCACGCACCTTTGAGATTTGCGCCGAGCTGATCACCGCAGGCGTCCATGTTGGCAAAATTTCCGAGCACCTTTTCCAAACCCACCCGCGCCGTCGCCTCGATCTGCTGCGCGCGCTGCTCAACCAGATGCGTTTCTCCTGCGAAGGGCGCGTGGCCAGCTTTGCGCTGACCCTTGCAACCGTCGCCGAGCTGGGAGCGGGCCCGGAAGACACCGAGGGACTCATCGACACCCTGCGCGGCACCGAAGGCGTGCTGGTTGCCGTGTTTTTCGAGGAGATGGAACAGCCCGAAGGGCGTATCCGCGTTTCCATGCGCTCCAAAGACCCGCGTTACGACGTGTGCAAAATCTGCGCCCAGTTCGGCGGAGGCGGCCACACGCTGGCTGCGGGAGCCCGGATCAAAGGCGATCTCGCCGCCGTGGAAGCCAAAGTTTTAAAAGCCATAAGTGATGCAATCCAACAACCTTGACGGAGTTCTCATCGTCGACAAAGCCCCGGGCATGACCTCGCACGACGTGGTCGCCATCGTGCGGCGCGCGCTCGACACCAAAAAAGTCGGCCACTGCGGCACGCTCGATCCGCTGGCCACCGGCCTGCTCATCGTCGTGATCGGGCGCGGCACAAAAATCCAGGACTTGCTCATGAGCGAGGACAAGGAATACGTCGGCACCCTCAAGCTCGGCGAGATGACCGACAGCCAGGACGCCGACGGCCAGATCACCGAAACCCGGCCCGTGCCGGAGCTGAGCCGCGAGCGGATTGAGCAGGCATTCGCAAAATTCGACGGCGATTTTTACCAGATGCCGCCGATGGTTTCCGCGATCAAGATGGGCGGCGTGCCGCTCTACAAAATGGCCCGCCAGGGCAAGACCGTCGAACGCGAACCGCGCTTCGTCCACATCTTCGCGCACGAGATCAAGAACATCGCGCTGCCGGAAATCGAATTCCGCGTCGTGTGCAGCAAAGGCTTCTACGTCCGCACCTACGCCTTCGACATCGGCAACGACCTGGGCTGCGGCGCGCATTTGCAATCGCTGCGGCGCACCAAGAGCGGCAAATTCAACCTCGACCACGCCGTCACCATCGACGACCTCAAGACCAAGTCGCGCGCGGAAATCGCCGCGAAAATATTGAGCCTGCCCACCGTCTCGCGGATGCGCGGAGCGTAGACCGAAAATGACTCACGCAAAGACGCAAAGGCGCAAAGAGGATTTTTCTCGTTCCCAATCTCCTGATTGGGACTGCCCTGCCGCATCGCGGCTTAGTTCACGCGAAGCGCACTTTGCAGAGCCCTGCAAGGGATCACGCAAGTGTCTTGGAAACTCTGTTTCCCAAAGCAATCCCACGCGCAGTCGCAATCCACGCGTTTGCGAAACGGAGTTTCAGGGACAAGCGCATTCCCAATCAGGAGATTGGGAACGAGGGCAGGAGAAGCGTTTCCCCTCTTTGCGCCTTTGCGTCTTTGCGTGAGAATAAAAAACCATGCGCCTTCACACCTCCATCGCCGAACTTGCTGCCGTTCCGGGGCCGGTCTGCCTGGCCATTGGCGTGTTTGACGGCGTCCACCTCGGCCACCAGGCAGTGATCGGGCGCGCTCTGGCGGATGCCCGGGGGGCGGGCGGCACGGCGGTGGTCGTCACGTTCGATCCCCACCCGGTCCGTGTCATGCGACCGCAGCAAGCGCCGCGGCTGCTCACCTCCACTCTACACAAGGCGCAACTCATCAAGCGTCTCGGCGTTTCGGAGCTCCTCGTCCTTCCGTTCACCCCCGAACTCTCCGCAACGCCCCCGGAAGAATTCGTGCGCGAACTGCACGCCGCATGCCGCCCGCTACGCGAAATATGCGTGGGTCATACCTGGTCTTTTGGCAGGGATCGCGCCGGAAATCTGGAACTCCTCAAAAAGCTCGGGGACGAACTCGGGTTCGATGAAATCGGCCTGCCCGCCGTGGAGAGGGACGGCGAAGTCGTCAGCAGCACCTCCATCCGCGCCGCCGTGGAAGCGGGCGATCTGGAACGCGCCGCGCGGCTGCTGGGGCGGGATTTCGCCATCCTCGGCACGGTGGTGCATGGGGATCACCTGGGCCGCACCCTCGGCTTCCCCACCGCCAACCTCGCCGCCCACAACGAGCAGTTCCCGCCCAACGGCGTCTATGCCGTAGAAGCCCTCCACGCAGGCCGCACACTGCCCGGAGTGGTCAACATCGGCGTGCGCCCCACCATCGCCACAGCCAGCGGCGAGCGGGTGCTGGAACTGCACCTCTTCGATTTCACCGCCGACATTTACGGGCAGGACGTGGAAGTCGTCTTCCGCCGCTTCCTGCGCCCGGAACAAAAATTCGCCGGCCTCGACGCCCTCAAAGCCCAGATCGCCCAAGACGTGTCCGACGCCCGCCACGCGCTGGGAATTTAGCCGCAAAAATGCGCAAGAGGCGCAAAAAAGGGAATGGCGATGCTTTGTCTTTCTTTTGCGCTTTTTGCGCATCTTTGCGGCTATTTCAAAACGGATTTTCTTTGCGGCAACGGCCAAGCTGATTTTTAATAGCCCCGTGTTCCACATCACCATCCTTGGCAGCGGCAGCGCGGGCAATTGCGCCGTGATCGAGTCGAGCGGATGCCGCCTGCTGGTGGACGGCGGGTTGAGCGCAAAGCAGATCACCACGCGGCTCGCCTCGGTGGGAATTGAGCCCGCCATGCTCGACGGCATCCTCCTCACCCACGAGCACACCGACCACGTGAGCGGCCTGCGCGTGCTGTGCAAAAAAACGCCCATCCCGGTCTATTGCACCCGGCTCACCGCCGAGATGTTGCGCAAGGAGGAACTGGCGCTCCACCCCGACGTGCGGCAATTCCAGGCCGGGGCGGAATTCACCATCGGCGACATCGGCGTGCGGAGTTTTTCCGTCCCGCACGACGCGGTCGATCCCGTCGGGTTCACCTTTCACTGCGGCAGCGAATCGCTTGGGTTCCTCACCGACCTCGGCAAATGCACCAACCTCGCCCGCGAACGGGTGCGCAGGGTGAGCACGCTGGTGATCGAGACCAACCACGACGAGAAAACGCTCCAGGCCGACACCCGCCGCCCTTGGTCTTTGAAGCAGCGCATCATGTCCATCCACGGCCACCTCTCCAACGCCGCCGCCGCCACGGAGCTTGTGGGATTGCTGGAGCACGGCCTCAACCGGGCCATCCTGTGCCATTTGAGCCGGGACTGTAACTCGCCGGAGCTGGCCCTGGGCGAAGTGCGCGCGCGGCTCGACACCGTCGGAGCGCGGGAAGCCGTGGAGGTTTACTGCGCCACGCAAAAAGAAGTCAGCCCGCGGTTTGCCATCCGCTCAAGCTAGAGCAATTTACCAAAAACTATAGCCGCGTCTTGGGGCGGCGAAGGCCGT
>JBAXQF010000043.1:0-19802 GCA_037131875.1 Verrucomicrobiota bacterium | reverse complement strand
ATGAGGTCTGCACGACGAAGCCGCCCCCTTTTCATAACAAAGTAGAACTAGAGCATTTTACAAAAAAATGTGGCCAGTGGCTTGGGAGCGCCGAAGGCTGGTGCAAGGCGGCTTGGCCCGCAGCGGCTGTGTTTGTAAACACAGCCCAAGGGACAAACGGTTTGCAACGGCCTTCGCCGCCCCAAGACGCGGCTATAGTTTTTGGTAAATTGCTCTAAAGACATTCAGGGAAAACGCTCTAACTTGGCAGGATGGCAGGCGGGTGCGGCTCGGTGAGCAGCGCGGCGACTCCCGCAGCCATGAGCACGGCGGCGCACACGAGCGCAGAGGTCACGGGCTCTCCCAGGAGCGCCACGGAAGCGGCGGCCCCCACAAACGGCGCGGCGGCAAAGTAAGCGGCGGTGCGGCCTGCGCCCAGCCGCTGGAGCGCCGTGACGAAAACCAGCAGCGCCAGCCCGTGGCAGCAAGCGCCGAGAAGAACGGCTTCGCCCACGACGCGCCAGCCGACAAGCGGCGTTCCCCTCATCGCGCAAAGAGTGAATAACGCCGCCGCCGCGATGAGTCCTTTCCAAAGCGAAAACTGCGCGGGCGTCACATCCCGCAAGCGCGCGGTGCAGTTGTTATCAATGGCCCAACCGAGGCACGATGCCGCGATGGCCAACCCGGCCAGGATGCGCCCCGGCCCGTTCCCTGCCCCCGCTGAAACGAGCACTCCTCCCAGCGTTACGAGCAGAAGGCCGATCACAAAGCGCGGGCCGATATTTTCGCGAAAAAAAATCCAGGCGATCAATGCCGTGAACGCCGCCTCGAGGTTGAGCAGCAGCGCCGCCGCCGAGCCGGGCGCGTGCGCAATTCCCCAAACCAGCAGCGCCGGAGCCAGCACGCCGCCGCACACGATGGAGCCCGCGAACGGCAGCCGGTTTGCGGGTCGCGTGAGGTTGCCGAGCCGCCACGGGATGCGTGTCATGAACGCGACGCCCAACGCCGCGCCGAGGTTGATCAAGGCCGCGAGCAGGATCGGATCGACGCCCGAAAACCGAAGCTTGATGAGCGGCGTGCCCACGCCAAAAAGCACGGCGGCGAGCAGGGCGAACAAAGCGCCGGAGTTGCGGGTTTTCTGAGACATCACGCCAAGACGCTAAGGCGCAAAGGCGAGGATTGCGAACTCTTTGCAACTGATTTCCGCTGTTCACAAAACAACTCGCGCAAAAAAAACGCCAAGGCAACACAAACTACCTCCTCGTTCCCAAACGCTATTTGGGAACGAGCTATTTATAAAAACGGCAGCCGAAGCGGACTCCGGCTGCCGTGGGATAGGATTTGGTATTTACGCGTTTACGCCAGCGCGCGCACGGCGGCGACGACGTTGGCGGCGGTCATGCCGAAGATTTCCATGACCTGGTTTCCGGGGGCGCTGATGCCGAAGCGGTCGATGCCGAGCACTTTGCCATCGAGTCCCACCCAGCGGTACCAGAGGTCGCTCACGCCGGCTTCAATGGCGACGCGGCGGCGGCAGGCGGCGGGCAGGATTTGCTCGCGGTATTCGGCGCTCTGGCGCTCGAAGCGCTCCATGCTGGGCATGGAAACGACGCGCACTCCCGCGCCGAGTTCCTTCGCTGCGGCGACGGCGTGCTGCACTTCGCTGCCTGCGGCGAGGAGGATGGTTTCCAACGGCGCGGTTTCTTTGACAAGGATGTAAGCGCCTTTGAGCGTCCCTTCGCGGCGGGTTTCCACCGGGGCGAAGCTCAAGTTGGGCACCACCTGGCGGGTGAGCGAGAGGACGGTCGGGCCGTCGGTGCGCTGTAGGGCTGCGGCGAAAGCGGCGGCGGTTTCCTCGGGATCGGCGGGGCGCATCACGTCGAGGTTTGGGATGACGCGCAGGCCGCTGACGGTTTCCACCGGCTGGTGGGTGGGGCCGTCTTCACCGACGCCCACGGAGTCGTGCGTGAAGATGTAGGCGACCGGCAGACCGGAGAGTGCGGCAACGCGGATGGAGGGGCGCAGGTAGTCTGCGAAGACCATGAAGGTGGCTCCCGAGACGCGGAAGATGCCGTCGAAGGCAAGGCCGTTGAGGATGCCGCCCATGGCGTGCTCGCGAATGCCGTAGCGGATGTTGCGCCCGCCGTAGTTTTCATGCGACCAATCTTTGGAGGTGGCGATGTAGTTGAGTGTGGAGCCGTAGAGGTCGGCGGAACCGCTGACCACAAGCGGCATTGCTTCGGCGATGGGCTGCAAAACGTCGCTGCCCGCTTTGCGCGTGGCGAGCTTGGCGTCGGCGGGGAACGCCGGGATGCGCGCGAGGAGATCGGCGGGGACTTCCTGTTTCACGCCGCTGTCGAGCAGCGCGGACTGGGCGGGATTGGCAGCGCGCCAGGCTTGGTAGGTGGCGTTCCAGGCTTCGTAATCCGCAAGGCGCGCCTTTTTGACTTCCGCGAAATAGGAGCGAGTCTCGCAGGAGACATGGAAGTGTTCCTCGGGCAGGCCCAGGGCTTTGCGGGCGGCGTCGGCGAACTTCGCCCCGCCTTCGCCGTGGCCTTTGCTGGTTCCGGCGACTTCCGGGATGCCTTTGCCGATGATCGTCTTGGCGATGATGAGCTGCGGTTTGCCTGCGGCGGCTTTGGCATTCTCAAAAGCGGCGAGGAAGGCCGGGATGTCGTGGCCGTCCACGGTCTGGACGCCCCACTGGAGGGCTCCATAGCGTTTGGCGACGTTGTCGTTCTGCGAGGCTTCAGCCATCGCGTCGAGGGTCACGTCGTTGGAATCGTAAATGAGGATCAGGTTGTCGAGCTGCGCGTGCCCGGCGAAGGCGCTGGCTTCCTGCGCGACGCCTTCCTGCATGCAGCCGTCGCCCGCGAGGACGACGATGTGCTGGTCGAAAATCGGGTGCTCCGGGGTGTTGAACCGCGCCGCCATCATCTTGGCGGAAACGGCGTAGCCGACGGCGTTGGCAATCCCCTGCCCCAGCGGGCCGGTGGTCGCTTCCACGCCGGGCGTTTCATGTGATTCGGGGTGGCCGGGGGTCTTGCTGTGCAGCACGCGGAATTTGGAGACTTCCTCAATGGAAAGATCAAACCCGGCCAGGTGGAGCCAGGAGTAAAGGAACATGGAGCCATGCCCGGCGGAGAGGACGAAGCGGTCGCGGTTGAGCCATTTGGGCTGGTCGGGATTTAACCGGAGCGCATGCCCGAAGAGGGCGGCCCCGATCTCCGCGCAGCCGAGCGGGAGGCCGAGGTGGCCGGAGGAACATTTATGGACGGCGTCAATGGCGAGGCCACGGGCTTCGTTTGCGGCGCGGGAGAGGCTTTCGAGATTCATTCTAATATAAGGTGGCGTGTGAGTAAACCATGCACCCTAAGGAACCGGCGGGCAAATCGCAAGGGATTTGGTGCGGACCGCTTCCCGGCCTCTTTGTGAATTCCCCTCCCCCCCGAAAAAGCCTCAGTCGTCTTCTCTCTCCTTGGATGAATGCTCTCCATTGCGTTTTTCCCCAGGGGAAGACTCGGTCGAGTGTTCTTTTTGTTTGCTCCGGTAGGTAACGTGGCTGTCCTGTTTGGTTTCGCCAATCTCCTTGAGCGCAGCTTGCTGGGCCTCGGGTTTATTCTCCTTCACGGCAATGGCGAGCCGGTCAATCTGGCTGATCAGATCATCCATTGCCGCTTTGTAGTCGGCCATGAATTCGGCACGGTTTTTTTCGGGAATCGTCTTCACTTTTGTGGGCGTCAACTCACGGGCCGCAGCAGCATTTGTCCTGAGTTTTGCAATGAGGGCGAGGGTCGTTTCTTTTTTGGAGGAGTCGCCCAACTGTTTGGTGACAGCATGGAGAGCTTTGCCCATCTGCTCCATTTTGTCATGGAGCGGCGAGCCGTCTCCCTCGGCGAAGGTGGTGGAATGGGCGCAGCACAAAATGAGGGCTGCTGCGGTCATGGCGTTTGCGAGTGGTCGGATCATCTTTTGTTTCCTGGAGAGGTGAGTGGACTTGCAAGTCGGTTTGCAGGGTCAAGACGGCCATTGATAATGCTCCCAGCCGTAGCTCAGGACACCGCCCAGAAATCCTGAAATTGGCCGAAGAACGGGAGCACTTTCTGGCATCTCCTTGGCGAGGGTTACTTGGAGGCCGGGGCGGCGACGTTGCCCCCCATGGCTTTGAGAGCTTCGTCGTACAACTTGATGTATTTTTCGGGATCTTTGTGGAATTTCCGCTCACATCCTTTGCAGCAAACCGCCATCGTGCGGCCCTGATACGTCACTTGGATGGGGGCATGGTTGTGGTCGGCGAATCGGTCTCCGCTGACAACGCATCTTTCAGGAACCGGGCCGTCCGCAAAAGCCGTTACGGTGCATAGGGTCAGAACAAGAAATGCCGCTCGAATGGCAGAATGAATGCACATAGGATAAGTATTTTGACTGCTATACAATCCAGAGCCCACAGTGCCTTATTCAAACGGGAGGTAAAGTTTTTTATCAGATGCCATTGGCACAATTACCGAGCAAAAATCTGCCTTTTTTTAGCCACCTCTGTCTAAAATTCGCCACGCAGTCTCCCTCTACGACCCTCTCAAAGTTCGGATCCGATTGCATCGCCTCTTTGTTGCGATTTTGCAAAACTTAACGCTGGCATTTGGCACTGAAGATGCTAAGAAGCGGGCTTCAACTTCTAACCATGAGCGCAAGCATCTCCAGACTCCAAGCAATCAACGCCGTCACCAACTTCAAACCGGCCACCTCGACGAATTTCCGCGATGTGTTCTCGGCTGATCTGTACGGCTCCAACGTGTTCAGCCCGGCGGAAATGAAAACCCGCCTGCCGAAAGCCATCTACAAGAGCCTTCTGCAAACCATCGAAAGCGGTGCAAAACTCGACGCCACCGTGGCCGATGCCGTTGCAACGGCGATGAAGAACTGGGCCATTGAAAAAGGCGCGACGCATTATGCGCACGTCTTCTATCCCCTCACCGGCCTCTCCGCCGAGAAGCACGACTCATTCCTCTCTCCGGACGGGATCGGCGGCACGGTTGCTGAGTTCTCCGGCAAGCAGCTCATCCAGGGCGAACCTGACGCTTCCAGCTTCCCGAGCGGCGGCATCCGTTCCACCTTCGAAGCTCGCGGTTACACCATCTGGGACGTGACCAGCCCGGCTTACATCCTCGAAAATCCCGCAGGCAGCACGCTGTGCATCCCGACCGCGTTCATCTCCTGGACCGGCGATGTGCTCGACAACAAGACCCCGCTGCTCCGCGCGATGCAGGCGCTCAACACGCAGGCCCAGCGCATTCTGCGTCTCTTCGGCCATGAGAAGATTGCCCACGTCGCCAGCACCGCCGGCGCCGAGCAGGAATACTTCCTCATCGACCGCAACTTCTTCTTCGCCCGCCCTGACTTGCTCAACGCAGGCCGCACGCTCTTCGGCGCCAAGGCTCCGAAAGGCCAGGAATTCGAAGACCAATACTTCGGCGCGATCCCCGAGCGCGTTCTTGCTTACATGATGGAATGTGAGCGCGAACTCTTCAAGCTCGGCATCCCGATCAAGACCCGCCACAACGAAGTGGCTCCGAGCCAATACGAGATCGCCCCGGTCTATGAGACCAGCAACCTCGCCGCCGACCACCAGCAGTTGGTGATGACCACCCTCCGCTCCGTGGCCCAGAAATACGGCATGGAAGCGCTGCTCGCCGAGAAGCCCTACTCGGGCGTCAACGGCAGCGGCAAGCACCTGAACTTCTCGCTTGGCAACGCCACGCAGGGCAACCTGCTGGAACCCGGAGACACGCCGCACGCCAACGCCCAGTTCCTCGTTTTCTGCGGCGCCATGATTCGCGCCGTGGACATCCACGGAGCCTTCCTGCGCGCCGTGGTTGCCAGCGCCGGGAACGATCACCGCCTCGGCGCCAACGAAGCGCCTCCCGCCATCATCTCGATCTTCCTCGGCGACCAGCTCGCCGACGTGTTCGAGCAGATCCGCAAGGGCGGAGCCAAGACCAGCAAGGCCGCCTCCACCATCAACATCGGCGTGGACGTCCTGCCCCACCTGCCCAAGGACGCTGGCGACCGCAACCGCACGAGCCCGTTCGCCTTCACCGGCAACAAGTTCGAGTTCCGCGCAGTCGGCTCCAACCAGTCCATCGGCGCGGCGATCACCGCCCTCAACGTCATCATCGCTGAGTCCCTCGAATACGTCGCCACCGAACTGGAAAAAGCCGCTCCCGGCAAGCTCAACGAAGCGATCCAGACGGTGCTCGAAAAGATCATCAACGAACACGGCCGCGTCATCTTCAACGGCAACGGTTATTCCGACGAATGGCACGCCGAGGCGGCCAAGCGCGGTCTGCCCAACCTCAAGACCACCGTGGACGCCCTCCCGGCTTACACTGCGGCCTCCACGGTTGCCGCCTTCGAGAAATTCGGCGTGCTCACCAAGCGCGAGCTTGAGAGCCGCGAAGAGATCGCCTTCGAACAATACGTCAAGAGCGTGAACGTCGAAGCCAACCTCGTCCTCGAGATCGGCAAGACCATTATTTACCCTGCCGCAGTTCGCTACCAGGGCGAACTGGCCGACACCGCCGCCAAGCTCAAAGCCGCTGGCGTTGAAGGCGACGCGACGGTACTCAAGCAAGTCACCGGCCTCGTCGGCGACCTGCTCGCCGGGCTCAAGAAGCTCGAAACCGCACACGGTCACGAGACCAACGGCGGAGTCCAAGCCCACGCCAAACACTTCCTCGACGAAGTGATCCCGGCCATGGGCGCCGTCCGCGCCGCAGCCGATGCGCTCGAAGGCCTCATCGCCGACGACCTCTGGCCGCTGCCGACCTACCAGGAAATGCTCTTCATCAAGTAAGCGCCCCGCGTTTACCTAAGCGAAGCAATCCAGCTATTGAGGGCCGTCTCGAAAGAGACGGCCCTTTTTTTCGCGGCTTGCAAAGCGGCGCAAGCCGGGTTTGATTCATGGAAATGACGGAAGATGCTCACACGACGGCACGAAGCTCACGAAGGGTTCTGTTCCAAATATTTCCTTTTCTTCGTGCCTTCGTGCCTTCGTGCCTTCGTGTGATATACTTGGGCCTCTCGATTAAGATCAGACCATGACACCCGACACCGCCCTCGTCCCGCTCTCCCCCTTCCACAGCATCGAAGTGGCCGAGAGCCTGCGCTATTTGCTGGAGCGGCCGCGCGATCAGGATTTCTCCGTGCGCTCCATTGCCCGCAAGGAAGGCCCGGACGGACGCGACCTTGTCCAGATGCAGCTGGTCATTGCCGGACACAAGACCCTCGACGCCCATCCGCTGGCGCGGCGTTACCCCATCCATTTCGTCAAATCCTATAACCCGTGGAGCTTCCACGGCGATCCGCAGGTGGAGTTTGAGAACGCCCGTGCTGCCGCCGCCATCCTCGATGCGCCCGAGCCCATCGGCTGCGACGCCAACACGATGCGCTCCTGCTTTTTGCCCGGCAAACCGTTGAGCCGCCTCTCCCCCTTCACCAACGTGGAGCCGCAGGAAAGCTGCCTGGGCATTGCGCAGCAGGCTGATCCCGCCGCGCTCATCGGCCTCTGGAAACTGGCCGAGGAAGCCTATGCGCAGGTGCAAAAGCTCCACGCAAAGAACTTCTTCCACCGCGACTTGGAACTGCACAACCTCATCGTCTGCACCGCCCCCGTGCGCGTCTTCCTCATCGACTTCGAAAGCGCCGAACGGGATTTCCGAGGCACGGATGCAGAGCGGCAGGAACTCTGTTTCAAAGACGATGCGGAGTTGCTGCGACTGGCTATCTACCTCCAGAGCGGCCTCGGGCATCAAACCGGCCCGCTTGCGGAAGCCTCGCTCGCCGCACTGCCGCAACTCTTCCGCGCGGGCTCCCTTTCCACCTTTGCCGCGCGCCTCGACGCGGCGAACCGCCGCGCGGTGGGTGGGTAGGAATGGATATTACTGACCGCCTTGCCCCAGAGTCTTGGGCTCGGAGGGCGGGAGCACTTTCGGCTCCATCATGATTCCCTCCTTCGCGGCGAAATCCTCCAACGCCTGATCTGCCAAGGCTTTCTGCTCGGTCTCCTTGAGGTCAACCCCCTCGGTGCTCAGGGTGTCGCGGGCAACGCGGACGCGGCCTGCGGCTTTCGTGCGCTCCTCTTCCAGCATCCCTTTCAAGCGGTCGAGATTGTCGCCCGAGCCGCCGATGGAACTGATCATCCCGCCTGCCATCTCCGACAACTCCGCCGTGGCGCGCTTCACTTTCAAATCGTCCAGCGCATAGCTCATCGCCTCGATCTTCTCCTTTGCGGCTTTCACCGCCACGTCGCGCGCGTGCACTAATTCGTTATAGGCGGCCTCGGATTGCTCCAACTGCTTGCGGTTTTCCTCAGCTTCCCGCTGAACCGTTTGCAAACGCAGCGCATATTGACCCGCGGCCTCGCGATTCCCGGCGCGGAGATGCGCGGCGGCTTTGGTGCGGAGATCGTTCTCCTCGCCTTCCAGGTTGCGCACTTGGTTGATGAGCCGCTCGCAAAGACCGGCATGGGCGGCGAGCCCCTGGTTGTAATTGGCGATCTGCTTGCGCAGGTTTTCCTTTTCGACTTCCAGCAGCGCTTCGGGATTCTGCCGCTCTGCCTTGCCGAGAAGGAGGTTTATGAAGCCGCGAATGAGATTGATGATGCGTTGGAACATAATGGGTGGGTTCGGGTAAAGGTGGAAACAGCATTCACGCTAAAACGATCTTCCGAGAAGAAAAGGCTTTTTGCGCAGATTATTTACTCTGGAATGGAGTCTTTTCGTGCGGAAAAATCAAATTCCGCTTGCAAACGAGCCATTCTCAGGCAGATTGAGCAGACCAGATCGCGGGGTGGAGCAGCCTGGTAGCTCGTCAGGCTCATAACCTGAAGGCCGCGGGTTCAAATCCCGCCCCCGCAACCACTTCTAAACGGCTCGCAGACAACAGTTTGCGAGCCGTTTTTGTTTTTGGGATAACCTCCATAAAATCGGGGGTGTGCCCCAAAATCGTCGCCAAGTGTGCCCTAGACCACGAGAAAGCAAGTTTTCCAATAATTTGCCCAACCGTGTTTCCCAAGCACAAACATGGCATCGATCTTCAGACGCAAACTCACTTGGTGGGTCAAATTCAAACACCCAGCGACGGGCAAGGTGTTCCGCGAAAGCCTCCAAACCCAAGACGAGGCGAAGGCGGAACTCTTATGCCAGCGCATTGCCCTTGAGGTGGCTCTGCAGGAGCCGCGGTTTCAGGCTGCGCAACTGCCCGATAGCATCTGGCGGGAGATTGCATTCTTCGATCGACCCCGTGAACAGGGATCCGAGCTGCTCGCGTTTCCTTCCACGGAAGCCCCCACCCCTCATCCAGGCCAAGCGCAAACTCAAAAATTACTCAAGCGTATGCCCGTCGAGGATGCCGTGAAGGATTATCTCAATTACATCAGGGCCGATAATGCACCGCGTCATGTTGAGAACAAAATTTCCATGTTTCGGCGCTTCCTGGGTTCAGAGCGGGTCGAAAAAATACTGCTCACCATGCCAACCCACCGGGAGAAAAAGTTCAAGGGGGTAGAGTCCAAGGCGTTCTTTTCCGGAATATTCCTCGATGAAATTACCGCTCCACTCGTGCAGCGCTTCATTGAGACGCTCCCGGTCATCCAGAAGACCAAACGGCATTACCGCGAAATGTTCCACCATTTCTTCGAGGTATGCTTGAAGTTCGAGCTTTGTCAGCCGACGAGTTGGCACAGGCCAAACCCAATCTCGGCACTTCCGGGATACGTAACCCGCAACCGCCATATCTCGTTCCTTTCAGAAAGCCAGATCGAGGAGCAAATGGGAGCCCTTCAAGGTCATCCTGAATTCCAGATCGCGGTGGGGCTGATGATTTACGGGGGGCTCCGTAGATCCGAAGCGTTGTGGCTTGCGAAGGAGTCAATTGCCCCCGACTTGAGTTATTTCTCGATTGTGAATCGCGTGGACGCCGAGGATGACATCGAGAGTTCACTCAAAACCGGCGAACGCTCGGTCACAATTTTACCACCCTTGCGTGCGTTGCTGCGCGAGTATTTGCCAAAGCTCAAAAGCCAGTGGGTAGTTCCCAATGCTTCAGGAAAGCGGTGGAGTCCGGACGGCTTCAGCGCGAAACTGAAAAGCCTCAACCGGGGAAAAAAGTTGAACTGGACGTGCCTGACTTTTCGCCATACCTATGCCACGCAACGAGCTGCGGAGGGATGGTCACTCCACCGGATCTCGCGTGAAATGGGCAACAGTCCGGGCATCGTCGATGAGTATTATGCCGGGTATATCCGCCCGCCGGAATTAACAGAAGCCGCAACATCCGCTTCGATTGTTTCTTAGCAAGCTATCGATCATTGAGAGATTATTCACGATAATTTTCATCAGAAATCCGCGTCAGGCGCATCAAATTCGTCATAATCACACGTGCCAGGAATATCCTCCGAATCTTCATCAAACAGTGTGCGTCTACGCGTGGTATACTCATCATGCAGTGCAAGTTTGCCCATGAGATGCTTTCCTAGGTAACTTTTCCAACCACGGAGGATATCCGCCTCTTTACGAACAACAACTGCAACGGGATCCTTCCCGGCCAATACAAAGCGTTGGGCGTTTTCAACGGCATGTCGGAGAATCCGGTTGGAACTCCGGAGGAATAGTGGAAGTGCATCCATGGTCCACTCCTTAACCTCCTCAAGCCGACTCTTAGCGCACTCGCTGCGGTCATCGCGTATCGTTGCTAGAATTCTCTTCACGCTCGCGCCGAGTCTATTCTTAGCTATGCCTGAAGCTCCATATTTCTCGACAATCAACCCAGCCAAAGCCTCGTTCCAACTATCAATGGAAGAACCCAGATCCTCCCATCCCTTGGGGCTGATTTCCCGCAAGAGGAAATCAGCGTCGTAGTTGCTATAGGTGCCATGGAGACAATCAATAGCGCTGTAAGGCGGAGTTGACTCGTCCATTGTCAGTCTACCAGCAAACTTCAAGCGGGCCAACGTCGACGGAGTCTGGTCCCTCCCCGTAAGTGCCGCACCAGAAAAATAGATAATGGGCTCCTGCCCAGGCCACAGCGGCAACACATCGTCAAACCACATCTCAGAATCATAATCAAAATCCCCCAGCACCCGCCGCATAAGGCTATTCCACCTTTTCACAAAAAACATTTGATCGGAGTAATTATTCCTCCGGAAGGCTTTCTCAATTTCCTTGAGAACACGGGGACAGTGAAACACGAGCTTTCCTGAGGCTCGAACTGTCCCCCCATCCTGGCAGTGTAATCGTGCCAAGGCGGCCAAACTTTCTAGCTCCATCGGTGGACGAGGCATCAAAAATTGCCTGGGAATGGAAATCACTGCAATCGGGCTTATGTATGGATCAGCATTTTTCTCAACTTGAAGAAGATACGGAGGCGCTTTTACATTCAGACGATCTTCAGCGGTGGGTCTGACGATATACTCAAACTTTCCCAGTCGCTTATAGTGATTTTTAAATTGTGCTCGGAACTCCTTTTCCAATTTGGCTGGGGTTTTCTTTGACGGGATACGAAGAGCGTCAACGATCTCCGGTATGAGCGAGAAAAAAGCCTTCGCTTCCTCTGGATTCTCTGGATTCTTCTCAACCCGTAGCCTTGGACGAATCGTAAGGGTATCCATACTGATCCGGTCGGAAAAAGGGATACACATCGGAAGATTGGGCGAGAGGTCAAAGCACAGTCCGCCAGCGGCAAAGATCCAGAATCGCAAGAGATTGGTTTTCAAAGCCTCCAGAACCAACTTTTCGTCAACGTGCCACTGGAAAATTGGCGAATTGTCAAATTTTCTACCGATGTATCCGTCCGCTCTCTGCCCGCAAAGGAAGAGGCCCCGAATATTTCGCGTAACTCGAATATGGTAAAAAGCGCTCTCTAACCTATCGAGAAACTCCGCCGGATCGCATGGGTAATGCTCCGGACGTGAGATTCCTTGCGTAAGGAATGCCGTCGCTGCCTCACATCTTCCCGGGTCACCTGCCGTAACAATGACATAACGCCAGCTTGGTCCAAAGCGCTCCTCGAGAGTTGGCGGTTGAAAACTTTCATTCCACTCCGCCTCGGAGGCGCTCAAACCCATCTCCCGGCGGAGAGCGAAAAAGACATGCTTTAGCTCTTGGTCACGGTTGCAATCTGTCCATTCAGGCTTCTCGCAGACATTGAAAGAATTCGTTACACTCTCTAGCAGGCGTTTGTTGAACAAGTGTCTTCTTGAGCGGTTTCCCTTCTCTGCCGAAGTATCCGCTAAATCCGGTGTTTGCATGCCTCGTATGGCAATGACTGCAATTTGAACATTTGCAGACAGGATCAAGCTCGCTAAGGCAATCACAGGCTCCGTTTTCCAATTCTGAATCTCCAAAAATTTCCTTAGCGAATCTGTTCCGGGGCGCCCCGCATGAGGCCGCTTCGCCGGATTGCCCGCGCTAGCCTTTTCGCGTGCATGGGAAATCAATGGTTGGATCCCTTTTTGCGTAATGTCCTTCAGAATCCCGTCGATTCCCGGACGAGAAATCGCCAACTCACGAACGATCTCGGCCTTTGTGCGGCCTTGATTTAAGGCCAGCACTACCTCCAGACGCTTGCGCAGCCTGCCTTTGATGCCGGACCCAGAATGTATGAGCAGAGAGCGAATTTCATCGATCTCGTCCGGGGAGCACAGAGAGGGATTCTCAATAGCCATGCCGGAAGTTATAGCAAGTTTTGCGACAATTTGACCATCAGCGTTTTCCATGGTGATGAGCAATTTGACCAATAACAGCTTTAGTGCCGCGGACCTCGCGGAGAAATGGGGAGTCCACCGGAGTACCGTACCGAGGATTATGCGCCGCTTCGGCTTTGGCGGAAGTAAATTCGGAAAGACCCGTCAATCGAGTCGCCGCTTTCCCTCCAGCGATGTCGAAAAAGTCGAGAAGTTAGCGAGCTTCCATTCAGCATGACTACCACTCGGAAGATCCCAATCAACCCGCAACAACTAGTGCTTTTCGAAATGGGATCGATAAGAAAAGCGCACCCAACAAAACAACAAAACAAAATACTAATAATGAAAACCATCGAACAACAAGCCGAAGAGCTCGAGTATCAGCTTCGTAGGGCTGCCAGTCTGCCTCACGAAGAGATTGTTATGCCTTCGCCCCAGTTTAACAAAAATGCCTACAATACCTTCAAAGATATCGTCTATCCGCTGGTCCGTACCATCAGAAAAATACCTCCGCTGAATAGCTGCGTGGTATCCTTCGAGGGAAATTTTCACAAATTGGTGATGATGGCGAACATCATTTTGGAAGTAGAAGAACCGCACGTCGAGGTGCTCGGGAGGGTGTTGGCCACCATCTTCTATAAGGGCGGATTAAGGTCGCATTTGGCAGAATACGACCCGGCGGTGGATCCGATAAATTTCCGTCTCCGCAAAGAAGTCGTGGTCTGTGGAAACGAAGTTAAGAATTCTAATGTTTTGGAGGCATGGGTTGCTCCTGGGTATGACCGCAGAGCCGCCACGAATCAGATCGCACTTTTGCGAGAAATTTTGAGCGACACCCGCAACCTCATCTCCATGGTGCCTCCAGCATTTTATCCCCATGTCCTGAAGACGATAAGGAGCGGCATCGCGGCCTGAGTCTATATTCCGATCCCCGGAGCCTCGTGCTCCGGGGAGTCGGAAACGGAATATTATGAATACCCCTTTCCTTGCTTCCCCAGAAATCCCCGAGCCGACGGCATCGCCCTCTCCGGGCGATTACTACGATCCCGAAGCCGCTGATGGTTACCATGCTTTCACTGAATACCTGGATTCCCTCGATTGGCGGCCGGGCGATACGAAACATGTCCAGCAATATCAAGGTTTCCTCCGCGCCGCCGCTCTCGGAATCGATCCAAAAGTCGCCTATGCCATGGTGCTGTCTCGGATCGTAGGCGCTGGAGGCCAATTGTTGTCCTATCAACTGGAGCGCCAACTCCACAGGGCCTTTCTGTATATCGCCCAGCAGCATGGCAGAGGGGCGGCTTATACTTCTGTAGCAAGCACAATCCCCAAGCCCGTTTTTTCACCTGAATTATTGAAGCGCATCGCCTCGGCTGTAAAAATTCCAGACATCGTCAAGTTCATCAAGTCCCAGTCCGCAATTCCGGTGGATTCAGCGACGAGCGAAACCTTTCTCCGGAGTCTTTACCCGGGCGAGAAGGTGATTGTTTTCACCAAGTTCCAGAGCCAGGGGCAATTTGTCTTCGGTGACCCGGATCAAGACTCCACGCTTCCTCAGGGCGGTCCCGAGGGGGTGTGGTATCTGACCAATCCTGCAGACGGCCTCTACCATCCGAACATGCGCGAACAAAACAAGCCGAGCCGCCGGAGCGAAGAGTCCATCACCACGTGGCGTTTCATGGTTGTTGAATCCGACGTGGCCGATCCCGAGGATTGGCTTCGAGCAGCCGTGCAACTCCCGCTTCCGATCGTGGCGATTTATACCAGTGGCGGGAAATCCATTCATTGCCTCGTCCGGGTTGACGCTGGAAGCAAGACCGAATGGGATAAGATCAAGAACGACATCAAGCCTGTTCTCGTGACGCTGGGGGCCGATCCGGCGGCGCTGTCAGCCGTTCGGCTCAGCCGCCTTCCGCAATGTTGGCGGGGTGCAAAAAAACAGGAGCTGCTCTACCTCAATCCAGATGCTGATGGCACCCCCATCATCCAGATGGCCGAGAAAGGCCGCAGCTCCCAAGCTGAGGCTCCGTCCCCCATTCCGCATGAACCGAAAGGGGATACCCATGCCTGAGCCCCAAAATGCCGCTCTCATTGAATGGGCAAAGAAGAATGAAGTTATTCCGTTCCCACCGGTTGTGGCTAAGCAAGTGAGACCCCTGCCCCCGATCGAGAGTTTGTGTGAATCGATCCAAGAGGATATTCAGGAGCCGGAAGTCCTCGTGGACGGCTTGATCCACCGGGGCACGAAAGTTTCACTGGCCGGGGGATCCAAGTCCTACAAGACCTGGACATTGC
This sequence comes from Verrucomicrobiota bacterium, assembly GCA_037131875.1. GTDB lineage: Bacteria > Verrucomicrobiota > Verrucomicrobiia > Chthoniobacterales > Chthoniobacteraceae > UBA695. The sequence goes on along the minus strand of JBAXQF010000043.1, from coordinate 4,789 downwards.
TGGACCTCGCGCTATCTGTGGCGGCTGGGGTGTCCTGGTGGGACAGGCCGGTGCATCAGGGAAAAGTGCTTTATATCAATTTTGAGATCCATCGCGGCTTTATGCTGAAGCGGATCCAGACCCTTCTCACAGCAAAGGGTATCGACACACCTGCAGGGTTCTCTCTGTGGAATCTTCGTGGGCATTGTTGTTCGGCTGCGCAGATTGTTCCTCAGATCATTGCGGAAATGCGCGACAAAGAATATGTGATGGTCGTAATTGACCCCACCTACAAGTTGATGGGGGGGCGTGATGAAAACAGCGCAGGGGATGTCGCTAATATCTTGAACCAGTTCGAGAAGATTGCTGTTGAGACCGATGCCGCCGTCGTTTTCGGGTCTCATTTTTCCAAAGGCAATCAAGCAGCAAAGGAAGTCCTTGATCGTGTTTCGGGTAGCGGCGTATTCGCCCGAGACCCCGACACCATCATTACTCTCACGAAGCATGCCGAGGAGGATGCCTTCACAGTGGAGCCGATTCTTCGGAATTTCCCTTCCATGAAGCCATTCGCGGTGCGGTGGGAGCATCCCGTTATGCATCGGGCAACGGATCTTGATCCGGGTGATCTTAAGCAACCCAGAAGAAGCCGCGCCAAGACAAAGGTAATCCCGACGATAGACGGGTTCCTTGAAATCTTTCCAGAGACCTATTCGGGCAATCCACATAGCGCGGTGATGACCACCGAGAAGATTGCCGAGGAGTTTTCTCAGCGCGGTTGGGATCCATCGGCCACTACGACCCTGCGGGAGGAGGCTGTCGCCACAAAACGGCTAGTCGTGAGACGCGGCCCGCATAATCGCCTCTCCATCGCGCGTCCAAATATCTTCGAAGGCATTGATGCAGGCCTCGATCAAATCATGCAATGAACCACCAGAGCTTCAGTTTTCAGTTTATCCAGTTCCTTCAGTTACAAACTGAAGGAACTAATAAACTACAGGTCCAGTCAGTTCAGTTAGTTCAATCCGCCCTTAAAGGGCGGGATGAACTAACTAAACTGACCGAGACCCGGATATCGGAGACCCGGAACAACTGCCCACCGGGACCCATGGGCACATTTCATTATGGATCCCAAAGTAAAAGCCAACAAAAGAAAACCAATATATGAATCACCGTTTATTAACCGAAGAAGAGAAAAGGCTGAACGCCTTGGGGCGCTATACCCGAAAACTGCAACAGAGGCACGATAAACGCCGGGATCGGCTTACTCAAGGGCTGATGAAATTCTTTGGAATCAGTTCATTTTTCAGTCTCCTCACACCAAAGGAAGCCTTCGAATTAGCCTATGGACACGGGAACCTGGCCAAAATTGTCGGAAAGAGACTAGCAAGACGGGCGATCGCTACAAAGGACTCAAGTAATGTTCCCCATATGCACGCTGAGGCCATCTTGCTTTCACCTCCCCGTCGCATCTTGATGTTGGCGGATTGGGGTGCGATCAATCCTGACCTGCTGCCCGAACAGATTCCTGACAAGGAATACGATGATGAGGCCACGATTCAAGCCACCACTTTGAAGATCGCTAATACGGCAGCAGCGAATCCTGAAGCATTCCGCCATCTTCTCCTCGATGTTTTAGCTCAACTGAAGGGCCTTTCTTACGAGTTGAGTGCTGCTGTACTATTAAACAACCGTCTGATCTCTAGACCTTTTTCATCGGACGAGATCAATGCAGTCCGCCAGACCAGAGTTTTCTGGTCCAAATTTTCGTATGGCCGCCGGGTATACTGTGCAGAATTGATTCTCCAAAATATCCCGATAGTGAAGGGTGATGTTGCGATCTTTGATGCGAACGACCTGGCCAACTTCTTGCCGGGAATCCATATTCCTGTCGACCTCCGTAGACAGGACTATTTGGTGATTCTTGTGCGGGATGAAAAATGGCAACTTAAGTTCCTTGATGTCTATTCCATCAGGCTGAAGCCACTCTTCCGGGTGCCCGTCACGCCCGTTTCCGGTATCGTGGAACCTCAATGCAGCCGGACTTAATGCCTGTGGGTTCTGTGCGGAATGCGGCCAGTTTTGGATCATCCGACTCCTGCGCCTCTTTTTCAAGTACACCGAACAGGGCCTTGGCAAACTTCGTAGCATCTACCCCTTTGTCTTCGGCCTTCTGCGAATTGGCGTCAGCGACCATGGCGTATCGGCTTAAATCTTCATGTGTAGGCGCTATCCCGCTCGCCTGAATGGTCCTCGCGTATTCAAGCGCGCGGGAACTCAGAGCTGCTTGGATTGCGAGGCGGGTCTTCTGTATTCCCTGGGGCGTCGTGGGCGTCCTGTTAAACAAGGCGGCCTCCAGACCCGGCCAGCCATCATAAAGCGCGATTGCCAGCCAGCGTCGCTCTCTCACAGACTCCACATCTTTCCGTCCCTCGGCCTCTGACGGCATCACAATAGACTGAAGCCAAACCTCCACGCCCAAGTAACGCTCGACGTCAAAGAAAAGGCGAGTAAAGGCTACAACGCTTTCCCTTGCGACATGGAGCTCAGCGGCGATCTCCTCAACCCGGCGATCGGCGATCACCATGGCCTTGATCATGCTGGCTAGGCCGGTGGTCTTATTTTGCTGATGTGTCCGGTAGGCAAAGGAAATGGCCTTCTGGTGGACGGCTCGAAGCCCCATCCGGCAGCGGAATGCCTGCCGCACAAAAGGGTCTTTCTCGGCATCCAGAAGCGTTATCGGGTTTGCCGGGTTGTTGCCGAGGGTGCAGCGCTCAACATAATTCTCGACGACGCGATTCCGCCAATCTGGCTGGTAATCCCAGCCATCATCCAAACTCCGCAATATCAATTCTTCACCAAGATTCATAACCGCCTCTCTTGCTGTATTATACAAAGGAAGGTTTTGCTGTGGCAAGATGCCATTCGCAGAAAAGACTGCTGTACAGCCGGTCGAGCTTTGACCTTCTCCATTGGCAGCCTTACGCTTTTCGCCATGATCATTGGCCAGCCCATCCCGTTTGAAGCCCGCACCAAGCTGCGGATTCCACTGGCTTCGGCCAGCGTGCAGGCAGGGTTCCCGTCGCCCGCCGAAGATCACATGGAGAACTCGCTCGACCTCAACGAGCATCTCGTCAGCAACCCTGCAGCCACGTTCTTCGTCCGAGTTCAGGGCAACTCGATGCGGGACGCTGGAATCCAGGGCGGCGATATCCTGGTGGTGGACCGCTCGATTACGCCCGGCAACGGACAGATCGTCATCGCCATGTTGGATGGTGATTTCACGGTGAAGAGGCTGCGGAAACGCGGCAACCGTATCTTCCTGGAAGCTGAGAACGCCGACTTCGCCCCCATTGAGATCACCGAGTCTCAGGAACTCACCGTCTGGGGTGTCGTCACCTTTGTCATCCATCCGGCCCGATGAACAGGTTTGCCCTCGTTGATGCCAATAACTTTTACTGCTCCTGCGAGCGGGTATTCAACCCCCGGCTCATCGGCAGGCCGGTGGTGGTGCTGAGCAACAACGATGGCTGCGTGATTGCCCGCAGTGAGGAGGCCAAACTGCTGGGAATAGAAATGGGAGCCCCGGCGTTCAAGAATGAGGAAACCTTCCGCCGTCACGGCGTTCAGGTGCTCAGCAGTAACTACGCCCTCTACGGCGACATGTCCGCCCGCGTCATGGCTACCTTGAGGCCCTTGGCAACCAGCATGGAGGTCTATTCGATTGACGAAGCCTTCCTGGGGTTGGAGCCGTGGCAAGGGGAGACCTATTGCCGGGAACTTCGGGCACGGGTTCGGCAGTGGACGGGCATCCCGGTCTCCGTAGGGATCGCCTCGACCAAGACGCTGGCAAAACTGGCCAACAGGATTGCCAAGAAAACGCCCTCGCTCCAAGGCGTGTTCGACCTGACCGCCTCCTCCGACCCCGACTCCGTGCTTGCCCGGTAATACGTAGAACGCGACAGACCGAGCGCTCGGCATGCCGCCGCCGTTCCTCCCAATCCCGCCTCAACGCTCCGCTTGGCCACAAGCCGCTTCGACGACGGGCTTACCACTTTTTTGAGTTCACCTCTTTGAGGATCTGGTTCTGAACCGACAGGTCTGCCACCAACCTCTTGAGCCTCGCGTTCTCGTCCTCAAGCGCACGCATCCGACGCGCCTCGCTCACATCCATCCCTCCATACTTCTTCTTCCACGCGTAATAGGTCGCCTCGCTGATGTTGTGCTTCGCGCATACCACCTTCACGCCCTGAGCAATTGGGAGGGCTCTGTTTGAAGGCTGGCACAAAATAGGGGGAGGAAGACATAAAACGCCATCTTGTGGGCAATGGAGCTCTTTGGGATAATACTCCGGTACCTGCAGTGCTGACTGCCTCCCATCAATCTTTTCGATTCATCCCCAGGCATTTCCTCTCACCTTATGAAAACCCTGAATGAGCGACCTTCTTTCTGGAGAAATTCAATCCTTGCGGCATTGGCCATGGCAGGAGCCTTTGCCAGTGCCCAGGAGGCCAGCGATCCGGTCAGAATCGAGCTAATCAATGGTCATTACAGGGTCGCGGGCAAGACTACACCGGTCGTGCTATTCGTTTTGAGGCTTGCTACAACCCCAAGTTCGGGCGAGTAGGCCATAGCTGACCATCCTCCAGTAGAGGGAAATAACCAAATCGCCAGGCCTTAATTCGGGGCCAAGCACTTGGCGCACGTAAGTCAGGAACATGTCACCGTCCATCGGGCCATCCAGCAACCACGGGGCACTCAAGCCATCGTGGCGCAGTGCCGCGATGAAGGTGGCGCTTTGCCAGTGACCATG
>JBAXQF010000042.1:0-19866 GCA_037131875.1 Verrucomicrobiota bacterium | reverse complement strand
GCAACCCTCAAAGGTTTACTTCTAACCCTCTCCATCAAATGCCGGGACTAAACATTTGTTGCGCATGACAGTAGATACACGACAAGTTCGAATTTCGAACGCGGGTGAGTGGGCCAACGCCGCCTTCACTGCCTATACCGGCTATACCGTTGAGGAAGCCATCGGCAAAACGCTCAGTCTGCTCAAGTCCGACAAGCATGGCCAGGCGTTCTACCAGAACCTCTGGCAAACCGTCTCTTCCGGGGCGGTCTGGCACGGCGAAATGATCAACTGGCGCAAGGACGGCACCCTGTATCCCGAGGAAATTCACACCCAAAAATGGGCGAGTGAAGGTTGCCATTTCAAAGAACAACAAAGAAGCGGGCGTTTCGGTTACCGATAACGGCTCTGGAATACCGAAGGAGTTCCATCAACGAATTTTTGATAAATTCGGCCAAGTCGACTCGAAAACGAGCAAGAAGCTGGGCGCAGGGCTTGGGCTCGCCTTTTGCCGTTTGGGGTTCATGCTTGCGCCAGCTCGCTACGCCCCAGAGCTTTGCGTTAAGCCCCATCAGCAGAGACAAACCCCTTGACTCGGAACATTCAGCCCATTAAACGATCCCGACGCCCCCGCCTTCCAGGCTAACCGCATGATTCCAACTCCTTCGCCCTCTCTTACCGGCAAGTCCACGCTCCCTTCCCGGTTGCCACTCGGCACACGCTTTGAGCATCGGTTTCTGGCCTTCCTGTTCCTTGTGATGCTGGCTTTGCGCACGCTCCATTGCTTCAATTACCAGTTCGACAGCGATGAAGCGCAGCATCTTCACGTCGTCTGGGGCTGGGCCAACGGACTTCTCCAATATCGAGATATCTTTGACAACCATGCCCCGCTTTTTCATCTGGTGTGCACCCCGGTTTTCAAGCTCTTTCCTGAGCGCCCCGACATTCTGGTGGTCATGCGTCTTTGCATGGTGCCGCTCTGGGTGTTCTGCCTGTGGTGCATTTTTCAGATGGGGTCCACCCTCTATGGTCGTCGGCTCGGCCTCTGGGCCGCGCTTCTGGCGGGGCTGAACCCCCGCTTCTTTTCTACCGCCACAGAGTTTCGAGCAGACGATCTCTGGATCGCCGCATGGTTTTGCACCTTGGCGGTGCTTGTTTCCGGCGCCCTGACGCCAAAACGCTTCTTCGGCGTCGGGTTCCTTCTCGGGATCACCTTCGCCGTCTCGCTCAAGACGGTGATGCTTCTGATCTCCCTGCTCCTTGCCGGCCTTGTGGCACTTGCCTTCCTGTGGCGGGCGGGCAGCAAACCGCGTCCCCTCCAGCTTATCCGCGGAGCGTTTCTCATGGTGGCAGGGATGGCGATTGTGCCGGCTTGCCTGATCCTGATGTATTCCTCGCAAGGCGCGCTCAAGGATCTCTACTACGGGACGGTTGGCCATAACATCGTGCCCGGCCTCAAGCGCTCATCCCAATGGACAGAGAATGTGCTGATGTGCCTGCCGGTCCTTGTGCTCCTGATCCCCACCGCGGCTTGGATTTTCAAGAGCGTCCCCGATCTCGGCCGCGGCGCGCGGCGCGCGCTCCTTTTCATGGTGCCGGGGTTTTACTTCGTGCTGCTTTACGGGCTCTGGCCGGATGTGACCCGTGAAAGCATCCTTCCCTTCAGTCCCCTCGCCGTCCTGGCTGGCGCTTGCGGGCTCTTCTTCCTGGCCGGCTGGATTGCCCGGCGCGCTGTAGCCCTTCCCGCTTATACGCTGTTTGCTTTGGTGGCGCTCATCGAGTGCCTCTGGCTTGCCACAACCGAAAAACCATGGCTGAACCGCACCAACGGCTATATCCGTGTGGTTGCCGCCGCACTGGATCTTACAAAAAAAGGCGATTACCTGATGGATGGATGCGCGGGTTGCATTTACCGGCCCCGGCCATTCTATTACGCGCTCGAGACCGTGACCCGTGCACGGATGCGCAGGCAACTGATCAATGACGATGTGCCCGAGCAGATGATCGCCGTGCGCACGGCCGTCGCCCGCATCAGCGGCCAACCCAAGTCGATGCGCGCCTTTGCCTTCATCAAGGAAAATTATTTGCCCATCCTGCCTCCGGGCGATGACTTGCGCGTCATCGGCAAAATGCTGGCCTGCGGCGAAGATCCGGCGGTGTTCACTTTTGATGTGGTTGCACCCGGGGAATACGTCCTCCTGAACGAATCGGATTACCCGCCGGCCCAGCATGTCGGAAAGAATGCCGTTCCGAGCCCCAAGCTGCCGGGCCCGGTGCGTCCCATGGCGGAAGGCGTCCTGGATGGAATTCCATTGACCGGGCGGCGCGACCTCGCGCCGGGCCGTCATGAATTCCGACGGGGGGCGGGCTCGGGGCGGGTTGCGCTTTTCTGGGCGCAAGCCTATGCCAAAGGCTACTCCCCCTTCGCCTTTCAGGACAACAACTGAGGGTTCACCACAGGATCTGGAACACGGCCGCTTTCTTTTCCTCTCTTGCCTCACAAACCTGTTTTGAACAAGATGGATTGATGCCGTCCGATCAGCCCAAACGATTCCAGCGAATGCTCCATGTGCCCCGATGGGCGGAAGCCATTTTATGGGTCATTATCCTCTGCCTGGCGGTGGGCATCCGGCTTTATCTGATCCATCTCCTGCCAGTGGCCTTGTGGTCAAAGGATGCTGGTTCTTATACCAGCTCTGCGTTTGACTGGATGCATAGCGGCGTTTGGGAGACCAGCCCCCGAAGGGGGGCCGTCTATTCGTTATTGATCGCAGCTTGTATCAAGGGGTTCGGCTCGTTACACGCCGTGATGATTTGCCAGCATTTGCTGGGGGCGTTGGCCATCGCCGCCACCCTGGCCGCTGCGCGCATTTGCCTGGGACGCAGTTCCCTCATCCCGTTGTTCATCCTTGGCTTGAGTTTGGCGCTTTACGGATTGCCGCTCTACTTCGAGCATTTGCTTCGCAACGAAACGCTCCTTTTTTTCTTTGGCTCCATGCTTTTTGCCTCCTGGTTTCTCGCCGTGCGGCGGCATCAATCTGGCTGGCTGTGGATCACGGGGATCAGCGCAGGGCTTCTCGCCCTGACCAAAAATGTCTACGGCCCGCTGCCTCTCGTTTTGGTGGCTGGATATCTTTATTTCTTTAGAAATTGTTTTGAAAAACCCGCCAAACAGGCGGCCCTGTTTGTCCTCGCGTTTGCGCTTCCGCTGCTGGGGGTCAAAGCGCTCAATGCATTCACCGTGCATACCCGCCCGGCGGAGCCCCAGGCGGGTATCTTGTTCTATGGCCGGACGGCTCAATTTACGGTTTTGGATGCGGGGGAATATCCCGAGATCAAAGCCGCCATCCGCCAGGAAGTGGAGGATTACCGCAAGCGGCCCAGGCTGGATAACAATGTGATTCTCAAGCTGACGGTTGTGCCGCATCTCGAACGCATTCTTGCGGCGCAAGGGAAAAGCCCGGCAGATCTCAACCGCCTTTGCTGGAAACTTGGTCTGGAAGGGGTCAATGCAAACCGGGGCGCCTACTTTCTCCAGATGCTTGAGGATCTGCGTAAAGTTTTTCTGAGCGTTTCCAAGCGCCCCCCGGAATTTTCCTCCAGCGATTTGAAGAACGTGCGGGAAATGTTGGTGACGCATGACGATCCCGATCCGTTGATGGATGTTCCACATACGGTTCCTCTGTTGGATGCAGCTCATACGCCGGGGCATTTTGTGCTTTATCGCAAGCTTGTGTCATTCAGTGTGGTGTTCCGGTTCGGGGCGGTCGCACTCACCACCCTGCTGCTTCCCTGGCTTTTTTGGCGTTCGTCCCCCGCCATGCGTTTTTGGTGGCTGGGTCTTGCCTCCGTGTGGTTCTTTAACCTGGGGCTGCTCTGCACCGTGGGGCGTCCGATAGATCGCTACCTGATTCCCGTGATTCCGGTGATGTTCTGGACGCTCGCTTGCGCCTTCACCCACGGTTGGGCATTTGTGGGCGCGAAATCCGGGTCTGCCTCGGCCCAAACCAGGGCACAGGCCAACACAAATCATGAGAACCACTGAAACCGAATCTCCAGAAACCAAGGGAACGGCAATCCGGGTGCGCGGATTCTTTGGCGATCCGCGTCTGCTTCAACTCGTCTCCTGGTGCCTTCCGGCGCTGATCGTGGGAGCGCTGCTGCGGATCGCCCTTACAGTCGATATGCCGTATGGCTATACCCAATACGATTCTGCTGATTTTCTGACCACGACCCGCGTATTTATTACGGAGCACCGGCTGCATATCAATCCCAAGCGGTCTTTTGTGAGCCCGGTGCTCTTCAGCCTCCCGTTTTTGCTGCCCGTTCCTGCGCTCGTCACCATTCCCATTGCCCAACATTTATTGGGATTGGTTGCTATTTTGATCACGGGGGGGATTGTCCGCCTCTGGTTTACGCATTGGAAATGGTTTGTCATTCCCGTCACCCTTTTGGTGGGGGCCAACCCCATGATTATTTGGTATGAACATACTTTGCTCGGGGAGTTCCAATATCTGTTTTTTGAACTCTTGGCGGCCTTGGCGGGAAGCATCTGGGTCAAGCGCCCTTCGCGTCTTACGTTCGGCTTTTTCTTGGCAAGCTTGCTTCTCGTTACCGGAACGCGCCTGGAGGGGAAGCTGTTCTTTTTTGTGGCCCTTGCGCTGATTCCCTTTGTTTTGTGGGGGCGCTGGCGGTCTCTATTGATCCATGCCGCGCTGACCCTGGGGCTCATGGCCATCGGATTCGCCGCAAGCGGCGGAAGGGACGGATCGCCGCTGCTGCTGGCCACGATGATTCATCTTGCCCCGGATCACCTTAAATCAAGTCCCGGCCTTGAACCTTACATGATTCCGTTGCGGGATGAGCTTCGGATTCGCTTCCCGGAATATCCGGGTTCCTTGGTGAAAACATCCAAACGTGTGGAGGAACAAGTAGATCGCTATCTCGAGGAAACCTGTAAGGGAAAACTCTCGCAGGGTGCAATGGAAGCAAAGCGGGCCACGGTCATGCGCGGCCTTTGCGTGGAAATATTCGAGGCGCGGCCCTTGGAGGTGCTGAAGTTACCGCTGGTGAAGTTTCGCCTGGCGGTTGACGCCTGGAGTGCCTACTGCTGGAACGACCATTATTTACATGTTCGGCAGGTGGAAGCATTAGACCAAAAGCCTTGGATGTTGCCGGTGTTAAGCAAGGGACTTACCGGACGGACAAGAACGCTTGAGGAAACAGGCGCTTGGGTGAACGCGCAGTTCGATGAGAAGCGGACGCAGTGGTTCACGCATTACCAGGGGCTTTGGAACGATGCCGGACTCTACTTTCGGACTCCAGATCGCCCGGCCACGCAGGTGCGCTCTGTGCATGATTTCTTTGGCGGTGTGGAGGGAGGGCTGAACACCCTGCCCGGTATTCCCTTCTTTTACATGGCGGCTCTGGCGGGGATGTTTGCCGCCATCATGCGTTGGCGCGATCTCGGCTGCTTCCATCTCATGTGGGCGGGCTGCATGCTGGCGACTATGTATGCCGCCTTGATGGTCGGCGTGACCAACGGTCGGTTCCGGTTTGCTTATGAGCCGTTCTTTTTCATCTATTGCCTACTGCTGCTTGATAGTTTGATAGCCTTCCTTTCGCGATTGATGCCGCCCTTCCCGCAGCCGCTCAATCAAGACGGCAAGTAACAGGATGGCGGAGGCCTCGGCAAGAAGGGTGAATATCAGCTGGTTTTTGGTGTATCTGCTAACCTGCGTGGTGTGAATGATGGCTATGGTCAGGCAGTTCCCAAGATTGAACAGGAAGACATAGGCAACCCAGAGGAGGGCTTGATCGAGATGATTGGCTTTTGCCCACTCTCTGCAATGCTTCCAGCCGAGGCTGATCACAGCGGCAACTACCGCAACGAACCAAAGAAGGTAGGTCGCGTTGAATATTTTATGCAAAGCGGTAGTGATCGGCTGCTGGTGCCAGACAAGCTTCGAGCTTAGGAGGGTTTTATTGGCCTCAGTATATTGGTTGAAGGGCGGGCAATCCTCCTTCCAAAAGGTGTTTTGCAAACTTCTCTGAGCTCTTTCCTTGATGACAATGGTACCTCCACCGTGATCATCAAAAGCGCCGAATTGCCCGCCAAAAAAATTCCACATCTGTCTGCATACCTTGGCGGCCATTTTGCCTGGCTGATGTTTCCATGCGGCCAGGTAGTAGTGGATGCAGAATCGGTTGAAGCCTTCATTATCCATTTGATAGTATGCTCTTAGAGCCTCAATCAAGCTGTGTTTGTAGAGCAAGTTATCGGCGTCGAACCCCAGGCTTTCCTTGTACCGTTTGCCTGGATGGCGCAGCTCCGCATCAATCAGCGCCGCTGAGGTATTCAGCAATCCGCGATCAAAGATGCCGTCGGAGCGACCCTTGAGATCGGCGTCGATTTCGTTGCGAATGATGTCTGCATGAAAGCAGAGCAGCAGCTCGGGCAGAAAACTGTTGGATTGTTTATCGTAGGTTTCCACGAGTTTTTTTTCAGGCAGCCAAAGGGTAACGGCGACCAGGCAAAGCGGGAGGGCGAAGAGCCCTCCTTTGGCTGCGAGGGGCCATTTCAGCCGCTTCAATGACAGAAGCGGCGGGAGAAAGGCGACGCCCACACCCAAACCGAACGCCGGTTTGAGGCTATAAATGACAAATGCATTGTAAACCAGTCCACACGCCAGTGCGCAGATGATTGCGGGGTTTTTCCCCTCGCGAATGGCCGTAAAATAGCGGCACGCCAGGAAAATTGCGCAGACGGTGAAAAGCGGAAAGACCGATTCAGGCCGGATGGAGTGCTCCATCAGAAGGGTGGTCTTCGAAAAGAGAAAGCTTGTCAGAATGGCGAGCCCCAGGAGCCGATGGGTGATGCGGCTTGCAAAGCCCAAGGGAAAAAAAACCGTCGTTTGGTGCCAAACCGCCATCATCAGGCACGCGGCAAGAAGGCCGCCAAGGTGTTGCACCAAGCTGATCGCATTAAAATTGCCGGAGATTTGCAGGACTTGGCTGACAAAATACGGATAAAGGAAATTCCGTCCGGCCTCATGACTAAACATCCCCACGGTGAACTGGTCGATGCTCGGTTTCAGGTATCCGGCGATATCAGGATCGATAAACGGAGTCAGCGGAAGCGATAGCCGCGCGAGGGCGCCGCCGATGAGAAGCAATGCAACCAGTGGCCAATAGATCCTCTCGAAATTTTGCAGGAATGCCGGTGCGTTTTTTTGGGACGAAGACGTCATAAGGCAGTGCGTTTTTTTGGTCACGGATTATACAAGGGTTATGCGGGTATGCTTGAGCGTGAATCCGCTCCTTTTTTTGTGAAAAGTTTTTGCACAAGCTTCCCTCCCGAAACCAACACGGCATCAAGCCCCACGGCAATGAGCGTGAGCGCGACCCATTCCGCAGGGATTACGTAATGGCCCAAACAATCGCCAATGGAGAGCACCGTCAGCAGACAGAGGATGGCTGGGAACCAGAGCACCGAGGTCGCAGAAAAACGCGAAGGCAGCAAGGCCACCAGCAACCCGAAGAGGGCCAGCGCCCCAAGCCAGCCCATCTTCAATTGGTGTTTGCCGGTGGTCTGATCCACTACGTCGTGCGCCCAAGCGATTTGATTCGAAACGGCGTTCATCAACGGGGCGATTGGATTGGTTCTCGCATGCCGCTTGTTGAAAAGTTGTTGGAATCCCAGGTAGTCCGTGCCGTAAAAAAATTTGACGGAATTGGGATCCCCGTTCCACCGTTCAAGGACTTCGTCTGTCTGGTTTTTCCAAAAAGATGCAGGTTCAAAATTGTCGATCGGTTCTTTGTGAGCAAAAGCGATCCCAATCTTTGTCAAAGTGAATTTCAAGAAGGTGATGGGGTGCTCACGGATCGCGCCTTTCGCCAAATCACCGCACACTTTGGAGTATTCCGTTTTGCGACCCACCAGACCAGTCCAGGTTGCGGTGATGCTGGGGGGGGAGTTCGGATCATTCAGCCGCTTTTTAAAAAGGCGTTCCTGCCATGGATACTGGCCCATATCATCCCGTGCTTCCTCAATGGCCGGTCGGAGCGCTTCGCGATATTCCTTCCATTTTGGCGCATCCAAACTCACCAGGGGAAGCGCGGAATTGAGCATCAGCCAGTTCCCCTGACGTTTTGAGCCTGAAGTGGCGATGATGAAGATCCCCAGCGCGACCGCCATCCAGCATTTCCATCCCCAGCGATGGGGGTTGCGCGTCTGCCACGCTGCGACCAGCATGGCAGCCAGCCAGATGCCACGGCCATGGGGTTTGAGGGACACCACGAGGGCGGCGGCCATGAGAAAACAAAAGAGGCGATTCCGATTGGACAGGCTTCCCAACGGCATTGCCAGCGCGGCCATCAGGATGAAAGACATCACCAAAAGAGCATCGCCAAGGGCCTCGTGCTCAAACCAGATCAGTTCCGGCCACATTGCAAACAAGATCGTCACGAATGGCACCCAGATTTTTTTCAAGACCGTTAAATTCCCCACAATCCAGCCGATCCCAAAAATCGTTGCCAATCCCAGCAAGTGCTGGAAAAGCGGGATCGAAAGGGCCGGACTGATCGGGAGGGCCGGCAGTGGCAGCATCAACATGGGGTAGAGCCAGCGACGTTTGTCGGAGAAGTGAAGGCGATGCTCTCCGGCAACCCATACTTTGGCGGCTGTCGAGGTATAGGACGGCGTGTCAGCGCCGTTGAAACCTTCTGGAATGGCATACAGAAAACCGATGCGAAGCACTGCTCCAATAATCAGCGCTGGCAGGCAGAGTCTGAAACACTGCATCAGTGAAAATTTTGTAATAGAGCCAGAGTTTAGAGCCATAAAAGCGAAATTATAGGGCGCGCCATCCAGCGGCAAGAGGAATGCATGGGGCTTTGAAATTCCGTGCATCGGGATCGGGTTGACGATTGTGAAAAACGGTGTTGAATCGTGCGGCGGCACGGCGGCCGATTGACCCATCCATGATTCTGCCCACATTCAAAACCTTTCTCGCCTCGTTGCCTTGCTTGCTGCTGGGAATCCCAGCCCTCGCGGGCTCGACTTCCTTTCCCTTCGCATACGAACAGCGCGTGCCTTTTGTCCAGGTTCAACCGGCAAACCCCACGCAACCCCCGCTCTGTTTCATTCTGGATACCGGCGCTTTGACAACCGTTGTGGATTGGACGACCATCGGCTCTCTGGATCTGGGCCTTTATAAGATGGCGCGGCCAGGGAGGGATTTTGCAACGGCCACGACGTGCGGAATGGGCAATGCGCCCGCCGGGTTTATTCAGGGGATTCGCGCAACCTGCGGCGGCTTCCCCTTAAAGAATACCGCCATCCGAACGGATCTCTCCAACATGAGCCAGAGTTCCGGCCACAGGGTTGACGGGCTGCTGGGAACCGACTTTTTACGGGACAAAATTCTCACCCTCAGCTTTGCGACCCATTCCTGGCGCCTGGAGCGCGCTCCCGGCACAGACAACTTTTTCACGCGCATGATCAATAGCCTCCCCTTCGACCGGTGTGATGCGGTGTTTGTAAAAATCACCACGCCGATGCTGAAGCGACCGCTCACGTTCCTGGTGGATACGGGGGCTTCGCACTGCGTGATCGATTCTGCGGTTGCCAAACGCCTCCAGCTCTCACCCGGCGCTCCATTCCGCATCAACGTCATCGGTGGGCAAAAAGCGGCCTCCACTGCGAACCATTTTGTCGGCAGTTGGGAGGGACACCCGCTGCCATCCCAAATCAACACATCCGACCTTTCAAAGGATCCCTGGTTACGCTCCCATCATATTGACGGCATCCTGGGGATGGATTTTATGGAAAATTACACAGTGAAAATGGATTTCCACACCTGCCAAATGCAGCTTCTGCCGAATCAGACGCCCTTGCCTTAGAGCTTATACCCTTTCGCGTCATAATCCAGACAAACGCAGGCCATCCATAACCCGAAGGGTTTACAGAAAATAGCCGGGGGTTGAGCGAAGCGACACCCCCGGTATGGGGAAAATTTGCGTTGACCCCAAAGGGGTCGCAGAAACCCGTTGCAAGCTTCTGCCACCCCTTTGGGGTGAGGCGCCGGATTGCAAGGTTCCGGTGGTGTCGGCGCGCAGCGCGCCTCATGGACACTGGAAAACGACGACCATGATTTCATCCATAAGGCTTGACGCTGAGAGTGCCGCCATGACCATCTCTGGGGCCGCCGATACCGAGGTTTTCCGCGCCTACGTCGGCGAAGTGCTTTGCCCCACCTTGCGCCCCGGTGACATCGTGATCATGGATAATCTGGGTGCGCACAAAAACGAGGAAACCCTGGAGCTTGTGCGCAAAGCCGGAGCAGATGTCCTCTTCCTGCCAGCATATTCTCCTGATTTAAACCCCATTGAAAAAATGTGGAGTAAAATCAAGTCGCTCCTGCGCTCAATTGAGGCGCGAACCCTTGATGATCTGATTGCCGCCATCGGCCTGGCTCTTTCCAAAATCACTCAAAAAGACGTCCTCGGTTGGTTTATCTCTTGTGGCTATAGTTTTCTGTAAACCGCTCTAGCGACTCTTCCTTGAGTCTCCTTTCCACGGCTCCGGCCTGTTGAAATGTGTCGAGTTTACGTCGCGTTTTTGCCATGCCCCATCTCAGCACGATTCACTTTCGCTGGCGAGTATCCTTTACCTATAATATCGCGTAGATGGTATAAGCAGCGCGAGCTGGTGGAGAAGATCGTCCGCGAGAACGACCTCGACAAGCACGACATCGAAGCCCTGGCGCAGGATCGGTTCGGCGTGGGCGTCCGCCAGCTCAACCGGCTCCAGGCGAGCGGGCTCATTGACGAACTGCTGGAGCGCCACGGCGGGCAACGGCGCAATGGGAACGGCCATGCTCAAAGGGGCCGGTTCCAGCGCGAGGGGAGAGGAGCATCCCGATGATCGCCTTCGCCGTTCCACCCGCCCCGGCGGATGCACCCGAACCAGACCAGCAGCCGGGGCGCAGCATTGAGGAATTGACCTCAACGGTCTCTGCCTCCCGGTTGAGCACCTGGCTTCAGTGTCGGCTGAAGTTTCACCTCCGCTATGTCGCCGGGGTCGCCAAGCCGCCCACGGCAGCTCTCCACGTTGGCAAGACGGTCCATGCCGTCCTCCAGCAATGGAGCCTCGCCCGGTGGCGCAATGCACCTCTGGACGACGCTGCCATCACAGCGGTGTTTGAGCAGGCCTGGGGGACGCCGCAGCGGACGGTTCCCATCACATGGGAGGCTGAGGAGGAGGCGGGCAGCAAGGCGAACGCCTTGGCGCTCGTCCAGACCTACCTGCGCGAGACCCCCATCCCGGTGGACGAAAAGCCAGAGGGAGTGGAAGTCTCCGTCGAGATGGATCTCACCTCGCATGGTTTGCCGACGCTCATTGGGGTGCTGAACCTCGTTCGGGCTGGTGGCCGGATCGTCGATTTCAAGACGACCGGCCGAACCCCCGATCCCAAGATGGTTCGGCACACAACCGAAATCCAGACGACCGGCTACGCTTTGCTTTACCGCGAGGCGACCGGCCAGCGGGAATCTGGCATCGAACTGCACCACCTGGTAAAGCTCAAGACGCCCAAGCTCGTGGTGACCGAAGCTGGTCCAGCGACGGAGCAGCAGGTCAACCGGATCTTCCATCTCATGGAGGCCTATGTCGATGATTTGGAGCGCCGAGACCCCATCCCTTCACCGGGGCTCCAGTGTGCTTCTTGCGAGTTCCTTGGGGAATGCCGGGGATGGCAGTAACACAGGCATACAGGGCCGCCATTCTTGGCGGCCCTGTCGGGGCGGCATTCGCTCTTGAGAGACATCTGTGAGCACTACGCCCATCGAAATAGCGGTGCCCTGCTTCAAATTCCCTCTGAAAATTTCTGAAAATTTGTGGGCACGAATGAGATTGCCCAATACCAGTAGAAAAGGGTGAAGAGGATTCTACTCGGTCTGAGGTGGAGTCACCTCTGCCAGTCACCTTATGAACTCTGCCATCAAAGCCCCGCCACCAGATGAGCCACCGGCACATCCAAAGCATGCGCTATCCGCAACAGGGCATCGATGGAAATGTTCTTCTCTCCGCGTTCAACCTCCCCAATATAGTTGGGATGGAGGTCAGCCAGCTCTGCCAATCTCTCCTGAGAAAGGTCCGCTTCCTTCCGGGAGGCACGCAAGGTCTCCCCTAAAATTTTGCGGTGTTTTGGAATGTCGGCCACGGCGCCAGCAACCGAAGCAGGGATTGTCAGTCGCGATCACAGTCTATAGCTTGTCTTTTGCTCCACCATCAGGGAGCCGAAGGCTTCACCCAAGGAAAAATCGATGATGAAATTTATTCTCCGCTGGCCGAGGCCGTCGCCGAAGTCGGCAGATTCCGGGAGTTGCCGGAGCACGCACGCATCAAGAAACAGATCGCCGCGAAAATGTCAGGCATCAATCACCAACCTGCAAAAGGAAAAATCTGACCATCACCAGGCGAGGCCTGCTTTTTGCCGCCCTTGCCCTCATCGCAGCCACAGCCATTGCGGCGGAAGTCTACACTTACCAGTGTCCCCGGTGCGGTTGCATTCTGTCGTTTGCCTTTCCAACACCCGGAGCACAATGCCCCAAAGATGGAGCGCTGATGTTCCTGCGCTGACCCCACAATCATACGCTACTTCACCAACCCAAGAAGCCGTGGCCTGGTTCCCATTTACACCGCATTTTCAAACTTTTCTCTGTTTTCTCTCCTGAGTTTTTCTTGATTTAGAAGAACTTACAAAACTCGAATCCCTTTCGGTTCGGACTTTCCCTTTACGGGGAATCGTTCTCCCCGCTTTTTCGATATCTCTCACCACCCATTGGTGGTGCAGCAGGCAGGGAACCGACAGGAACGATTTGCACGATAATGCTGCGTGGAACTGTCCCTTCCCTCCTCGCCCCATGAATACATTCAGGCAACTCAAACCTGCTCTCAGCGCAGGCATCGCGCTGTCGGCCATCCTTCTCGCGCAACCCCAGCTTGCGGTAGCCCAAGTCCCGCGCAGCACCAAAACGGAACCGATGTTTGCGCCAACCGGGAAATCCGTTGTGAGCGGTGATCTGGGCGTCGATTTTGTCTCGCAATACATCTCGGCGGGCGTCGTTGCCGAGAACCAGGGCGTGATCGCCCAACCCTATCTCAATATTTATCTCAGGCTCTATCAAGGGGAGGGGTGGATCAACAGGATCACCCTAAACCTCGGCTTCGGAGCGAGCCTCCACTCCGAGCATACCGGGGCGCCCCCCGACAGCCGCTACCCGGCATATTTTGAACAAGATCTTCTGCCTGGGTTTTCCGTGGTGTTTGCCAAGAACTTTACCCTCAAGACGACCTATGGCTGGTTGGTCGGCCCAAGCGGCGCCTTCCTGACGCCCGTGGTATTAAAAGTGCGCCTGGACTACAACGATGCGGATATTCTCGGTCCCTTCGCCCTTCACCCCCATGTGCTGTTTCTTAGGGAGCTGGAGAATAAAATAAGCAATGGCACCGACCAAGGGAATTACTACGAAGCGGTGCTCTCCCCCTCTCTCCCCGCCTGGGGGCCCCTTCGCATCACTTTTCCGCTGACCGCCGGTTTTGGCTCGCACAACTTCTATGCAACAGACCAAGGCTTCGGATTTTTCTCCGGCGGGGCGAACGCTGCGGTGGCTCTTTCCTTCATTCCCAAGAAATACGGTTCCTGGGTGTTAAAAATGGGAACGACACGCTATTACCTCAACAAAACGCTCGCGGCCCCCACGGTCATCCGCGCGAGGGGGCACTATGAGACGGTCTTCAACGGCGGCATCGGCGCGGAGTTTTAACCCGGGAGCCGAAGCGGTTCGGGGCGATCTGTCAGCATCGCACCGAAGGCGTTGGCGTTGGGAAGCTTGTTTTTTAGTTGCGGAACATGGCCGTTTGCTTAACGCTCGGGTTGAGCAGATATTGCCGTATGGAAAATCTTGCTGGTTATGCGGTTACAGCATCGATTTGCAAGACGGAAGATTTTGTCGTTTATCGGGCTGCCAAAAAGGGGGATTTCACAGGCAGGGAGGTGCTCGTCAAAGTTCCTGTCTCCAAGCTCCCAAGCCCCTCAGACATCCGGCAACTTGAGCACGAATACCAAACCGCCCATGATTTGGACCCGGCGTTTATCGTGAGGCCGCTCGGCCTGGAGCGGAATAATGGGGGGCTGATCCTGGTAATGGAGGATGGGGGCGCCACCAAAACGCTTGAGGATTGTTTGGCAGGCCCGATGCCTGTGGGACTTTTTCTTAAAATTGCCATCCGTACAGCCGCAGCCCTCGTTGAGATTCACCGGCACGGTCTCATTCACAAAGATGTCAAGCCAGCGAATCTGCTCGTGGATGCCGAGAGCAACGTATGGCTTACCGGATTCGGGATTGCCTCCCGGATTGCGAGCGAGCGCCAGATGCCTGAGGCGCCGGAAACCATCGCCGGGACGCTTGCCTACATGGCCCCCGAGCAGACCGGCCGCATGAACCGCTCGATTGATTCCCGCAGTGACCTTTACGCCCTCGGTGTCACCTTTTATGAGATGCTTGCCGGAGCCCCTCCCTTCACCGCCGCCGATCCGATGGAGTGGATTCACTGCCATATTGCGCGGCAGCCCACGCCACTCGCGCAGCGTGCCATTGTGCCCGGCCCTCTTTCTGACATCATCATGAAGCTTCTCGCGAAGCCCGCCGAGGAGCGCTATCAAACGGCTCTGGGTCTTGAGGCCGATCTCCGGCGATGCCTGGCGGATTGGGAGTTGCGCAGGCGCATCGCCCCGTTCCCGATTGGCGCGCACGATGTGTCGGACCGGTTGGTGATCTCAGAAAAGCTCTACGGGCGGGAACAGGAGATATGCGCCCTGCTCGCTGCTTTCGAGCGGGTTGTTGCGCACGGCGCTTCGGAGTTCGTGCTCGTGTCGGGCTATTCGGGCATCGGCAAATCCGCTGTCGTGAACGAGCTGCACAAGGCACTGGTCTCGCCAGGCGGCCTTTTTGCCTCAGGAAAGTTCGACCAATACAAGCGGGATATTCCCTATGCCACCCTGGCCCAGGCATTTCAGACTTTGGTGCGTATGATCCTGGGCAAAAGTGAAGCGGAGGTGAGTTCGTGGCGGGAGGCCCTTCGGGAGGCGCTGGGCCCGAACGGCGGGCTCATCGTCAACCTCATCCCCGAGATGGAACTGATCATCGGGAAACAGCCTCCTGTGCCGGAGCTCTCGCCGAAGGATGCACTGTATCGTTTTCAGCGGGTGTTACGGCGGCTCATTGGAGTGTTTGCCCGGCCCGAACACCCGCTGGCGCTCTTCCTCGACGACCTGCAGTGGATCGACACCTCCAGCCTCACGCTCCTTGAGGACCTCGTCACCGACCCCGAGACGCGCCACCTGCTGCTCCTGGGGGCCTATCGCGATAATGAGGTGAGCCCGACCCATCCCTTGAGCTTAAGTCTGGACCGCATTCACAAAGCCGGAGCTTCGCTCAAAGAGATTGTCCTGGAGCCCCTTAACCTGGAGGATGTGGGGCATCTTGTCGCCGACAGCTTGCATGCAGATGTGGTTCAAAGCGCGCCCTTGGCCGGGTTGGTTTACGCGAAGACCGGCGGCAATCCGTTCTTTTGCATCCAGTTTCTCAGGGATCTCCACAAGGAAGGCTTCCTGCGTTTCGACCAGGACGCGGCCCGCTGGACCTGGGATGTCACAGAGATCGCGGCCAAAGACTACACCGACAATGTGGTCGAGTTCATGGCGGGCAAATTGAAGCAACTGCCGGCGGCAACCCTGCAAGTCCTGCAACGTTTTGCCTGCGCCGGGAATGAGATCGATCTGGGGACCTTGGCGGCGATTTGCGAGGAGGCGCCGGAGCAAATCGAAGCCGATCTCAGAGAGGCGCTCGATCAAGGGCTGTTGCTTTGGAAGGGCAAGGTCATCGAGTTTCTCCATGACCGCGTCCAACAAGCCGCCTATTCGTTGATGTTGCCACAGGAGCGGGGCAGGCTCCACCTGAAGATTGGCCGCTTGCTGTTGGCGCGACGGTCTGCGGAGACTGTGCCGGACCATGTATTCGAAATCGTCAGCCAGTACAACTTCGACCTGAACCTGATCGACACTCCCGGCGAGCGCAGGCAGGTGGCGGCTTTGAACCTCCTGGCGGGACGCAAAGCCAAGGCTGTCACGGCCTATGCGTCGGCCCTCGCCTACCTGAGCTGCGGCAAGGCCCTGCTGGGGCCGGAGAGTTGGGGGAGCGACTACGGCGTAGCGTTCGGCTTGAATGTCGAGGCTGCTGAATGCGAATTGCTGCAAGGCAAGCCCCGGGAAGCGCACCAGCTTTTCCTTGAGCTTCTGGCCCGGGAAGAAGTCTCCCGGCTCGATCGCGCCCGGATTCATCGCGACATGATCGAAGTCCACACCCTCCAAGGCAGGATGCTGGAGGCGGTTGGGGAGTGCCAGAAATGCCTTGCGCTCTTTGGCTTGGAGCTGCCTGCCGCTCCGAGCCGGGAGCAGATTCAGGAGGAATTCAACAAAATCTGGCAACTCCTGGGCGAGCGTCAGATCGAGGATCTGCTGGAGCTCCCCCGCCTGGCCGATGCCGAGGTGGAAGCCACAATGAACGCGATGGCGGTGACCGTGCCGGCGGCGGTCTTCACCTCCGAGGCATTCTCAAACCTGTTGCTCTGCCGGATGGTGTGCCAAAGCATCCGCCACGGCAACGGCGAGGCATCGCTGGTCGGCTACGTCTATTTTGGGATGATCGCGGGAGCCACTTTTGGCAACTACCAGGCCGGCTACAGCTTCGGCAAGCTCGCCTACGATCTGGCGGATCGGGGCTTCCTGGTTTGGAAGAGCCGTGTCCTGGTGATCTTTGGCAATGTCATCAACTTCTGGACGCGGCATATGCGAAGCAACATTCCCTATCTCCATGCCGCCTTCACCGCGGGTCTCGAATTGGGCGACATTGCCTGCGCCTGCTACAGCTGCAACCACCTGATCACCGCGATGCTCGCCGTGGGACTTCCTCTCAATGAGGTTCTGGAGGAATTGCAAAAACGCCTGGCATTCGTCCGAAAGGCCCACTACGACGATGTTGCCGATCTCCTCGTGAGTCAGCAGCGCTTCATTCTGAACATGCAGGGGCGGACGATCTCGTTTTCGAGCTTTAGCGATGCCGACTTCGACGAAGATGCCTTCGAGGAGAAAATCTCCAGGAGTCAAATGGCCCTTCTCCCCTTCTGGTACGACGTGCTCAAGCTCCAGGCCCGCTTTCTTTCCGGCGACTTGGAGCAAGCGCTTGCTGCCGGAAAAAGGGCCGAGACGCGCCTTTGGAGTTCACCCAACCATATTGAGGTCACGCAGTTCCACTTTTTCTACGGACTCACGCTCGCCGCCGCTCATGACCGGGCGCCCGAGGGGCAGCGGGAGGAATTGAAGAATACCCTTGAAGCCTATTGCGCCAAGTTACGGGACTGGGCGGCCAACTGCCCGGAGAACTTCCAGCACAAGCACGATCTGCTCGCCGCTGAATACGCGCGCATCACCCATCGGCTGCCCGTTGCGGAGGAACTCTACAAAAGCGCCATCCTGCTGGCCCGCGAAACCGGATTCATCCAGAACGAGGGCATCGCAAATGAACTGGCCGCAATGTTTTACATGGAGCGGGGGCTTGAAACCATGGGCCACGCCTGTCTCCAGGAAGCTCGGAACTGTTACGCGCGCTGGGGAGCGGAAGCCAAGGTGCGCCAGCTCGAAGCGCGCGATCCATGGTTGGCGGAGGACCGTTCGCTGGATGTAGCCGGCACCATCGCGGCGCGTCTAGAGCAGTTGGATTTGTTGGCGGTGGTCAAGCAGCAGCAAGCCATCTCCGGAGAGATTCTCCCGGAGCGGCTCGCAGAGACCTTGTTGCGGATCGTATTGGAAAGCGCCGGAGCCCAAAAAGCGTACCTTTTTGTGGCCCCCGACGCTGAACTGCTGGCGGTGGTCCGGCCCGGCCTGGGAGAGTTGTCAGTGGAATTCACTCGCGCCTCGTTGTCGGTCGCTCCCTGCGTGGCTGGCTCGATTCTCAATTACGTGAAGCGCTCCCGGGAAACGGTGATCCTGCGCGATGCGGGCTCCGACGCGGGCATTTTTTCCGCCGACGAATATCTGCAGCGCGCCAAGCCCAAGTCGGTGTTCAGCATGCCGATCAGCCGGGGGGCAAAGCTCCTCGGGGTGCTTTATCTGGAAAACAACCTGGCTGCCGACGCCTTCACGCCCGCCCGCCGCTCGATGCTCGAAATGATCGGCTCCCAGGCGGCGATCTCCCTGGAGACCGCCACGATCTATTCGGACCTGCAACGCTCGGAAGGCGACTTGCAAAGCCAAACCCGCATCCTGCGATCCATCCTCGAGAGCGTGGGTGACGGCGTGGTGGTCGCCAACGAACGCGGCGAATTCCTGCTCTTTAACGCGGCAGCCGAGAGAATACTCGGCGCCGGCCCCATTTCCGGCGGGCCCGAGTCCTGGGCTAAACAGTATGGGTTGTATTTGCCCGACCAGGTGACCCCGTATCCAGCCATGGAGATGCCGCTGGCGAAAACCATCCGGAAAGGGGAGTTGGTGCGTGAAGCGGAAATATTTGTGCGCCATTCCAAACGCCCTCAAGGGCTTTGGCTCAGCGTGTCCGCAACACCACTTCGTTCAGAAAATGGCCCCGTATACGGGGGCGTTGCGGTGTTAACGGACATCACGGTGCGCAGGGAATTCGAACAGAATCTGCGCATTGCAAAAGAGGCGGCGGAAGCAGCCAACCGCACAAAGGATCAATTTCTGGCAATGCTTTCCCACGAACTGAGAACCCCGCTTACGCCCATTCTTGGCGGCATCAACGCCTTGGAGGGGGAGGCTCCAGCAGAGTCGCGAGACACTCTGGAGATGATGCGGCGCAATCTCATGCTGGAAACGCGCCTCATCGACGACTTGCTGGACATCAATGGCATTGCAAAAGGGAAACTTCAGTTCCAATTGAAGCCGATGGATGTCCACCAAGCCATCCTAGGGGCCATGGAAACATGCCGTCAGCAGCTTTCCAACCACCAGGTCACGCTTGCCCTGGACGCCAGCGAACATTTCGTCAACGGAGACTCAAACCGCATGGAGCAGATTGTGCGCAACCTCTTGCTCAACGCCGTGCGATTTACGCCCTCCGGTGGAGCGATCGAGCTTCGCACAACCAACCCCACCGCAGGCACTTTTCAATTTACCTGCCGCGACAATGGCCAAGGGATTGAAAAAAACGATTTGACGCGCATATTTAACCCTTTTGAGCAAGCTGGACGCTCCGTCAAACAGGGCTACGGGGGACTGGGATTGGGACTCGCCATCTCAAAGGCGATCGTGGAAGCCCTCGGTGGAACCATCGCCGCCCACAGCCCCGGTCGGAACGCGGGAACTACGTTTGAAATAACACTCGATGTTCTTCCGGTTGCCGTTGCGCAGCCGAGCCCTGGCACCAAACCGAAGCCCGCCTCCACAACTCTTCCCCCTCGTTCTCCAACCAGCGCCCAGGCGCCGCTGCATATCCTGCTTGTCGAAGACCACGTGGACACGCGCGAAACGCTCGCGCGCCTGCTCCACCGATACGGCTACCAAGTGGATACGGCCCAAGACGCAAAAACCGCTCACGAAAAAGCCGCGCGCAACCAATTTGACATGTTCATTAGCGACATTGGATTGCCAGACGGCAGCGGCTACGATTTGATCCAGACGTTACTCAGGCACCAACCCATCCCATCCATCTCTCTCAGCGGCTTTGGCATGGAGTCTGACTTCCAGAAGAGCCGTGCAGCCGGCTTTTCGGAACACTTGGTAAAGCCGCTCGACTTCAAACTGCTCA
>JBAXQF010000041.1:0-20067 GCA_037131875.1 Verrucomicrobiota bacterium | reverse complement strand
TCCTCTTCTTCCTCGGCAAGCTCGATCTTCAACCACGCTAATTCACGAAGCGCCAAATCTTTGCAGGGTGTCAACCCAAAAAGTGTGCACACGTTCAAGACTGCGCATCGCAAGCCGGGGTGTCGAAATCCCATTTCACCTCGCTGCACATTCAGTAGGGTTTATCGTTCGGGCTTCCAGCCGTTCTCAATAGTCAAGAAGAGTTCGCGAGGCTTGGTTCAATGCCACGTCGCCCGCCACGCTTGGTATTGGGAGGGGCGCAGTCGATACCGGGCGATGTTGCCTTCGTGCAGGCTCATGAGTTCCGTTTCGACCAATTCCGCGAAGCGCGCCTGATCTTCCAGTAATACTTTTTGCGCAGCTTGCCGCCGAATGGATGCAATGGCCGCTTTCTTGTCCATCTGCCCGAGAACAATTTCACTGACTGCATCCGCAATCAACTGACGATAGCGCAGGCGGAACGGGTCGGGCTCGCCCAAAGACTGGCGAACCGCCGAATAGCGGGCGCAGGATCGCTCATAAGCCCAAATGAAAACATCGCGCAGCAATTCCACGCGGTTGAGTTCGTAAACGCCCAGAATGCCGTCGATGTAGGTTTTCTCGGGAACATCCACGAACGACAACGGGCACAGGTTTTTTCGAATCAGGGGGATGTTGGCCGCAAGCCGGGAAACGCGCTTGTTCACGTCCTCGAAGGGTTGCAGATACGGCAGGTGAACCGTGACGAAGAACGCCTGCTCAAAGGGATCGGCAATCGCGGTGGCCGTGTCGAGGATTTGCTGGAAACATTCCTCGATCAACTGCGGCACTTCCAGCGGCTGATAGACCGTGCCGCCAATTCCGACAGGCATGGCGCGCAAGCGTCCACAGGCGCGCGGATCGGCCAGAAGATTGTCGGAAAGCAGGGCGTGCAAATTGAGAATGGTGTACCGGTTGAAGCCCACTTCTGCGGCCTGATCCACCAACAACTCGATGGCGGCCTTGTGGTTGAGGATCATTTGCCCTTCCCGCGCGTCTTTACCTTCCGCAGCCTCGCCCATTTCCAGCAAACGCTCCGTTTCCAGCAGCGAATAGGTGTTGCCTTCCAAGCGGCTGGAATTCCACGAGAGATCAATGAGTAGACGGCCCAAGATGTGCCGCACATACGTTCCTGCCGGGCGTTCCGCTTCCGTGGAGCGTCCAATGGCTGCGAGATGCTCCCGGATGCTGGCGGCAAGGTAAAAGGTCTCGTTGGGGCGGTAGGAATCGAGAAATGCACGGTTGTATCCGACAGGCGCACGGCTTTGGATCGGCTTTTGAACAGCTCGTCTGGTGGCCTGCGCTTCACGGGATACCGGGATTTGCGTTTCCTCTTTCGGCTCTGGCACTTTCTTTGCTGAAAGTTCCGTCGCTCGGGAGTCTGCCAAGCGATAGCGTCGGTTCCTCGTTTTCCCTTCGACAAGGAGTAATTGCTGGCTGACTAAAAGCGCCAAGTGCCGTTGCAAAGTGCGGCGGGGAAGGTTGGTCTCCCCGGCCTTTGAAATATCATCCAGCGAGGCACCTTCAGGAAATCGGGATACCACACCGAGCAGTGCGTCCAACGCGGCCTGTGGGATTGGCTTTGGCATGCTGACACTTTATATGGCGCAAATTGGGGATTCGCGCCACTAAAATCGATTGATGTGGCGTAAGTCGGTGATTTGCGCCATTACAACGGGAAACTGAGGGTTCGTCTGGCGAGCGAATACAGCAAGTGAGGGATGGCCATCTATCCGAGAACAATTTCACGGAACGCATCCGGTCAAAAACACTCAAGATGCAGTTAAAAGGATTGAGGCGCGGAGGGCTCGGGATAAAATTATGCGATAGTCTCTTTGAACTTATGAACGACAAACCCAATGGGAAATTCCAGACCCAAACTCCACGGGGGGAAATACAACTTTAACTCCGGCTGGCTGGTGAACGTGGGTGATGCCAGCGGAGCGGAAGCAGCCGTGTTTGCGGACACAGACTGGAAGCAGGTCACGCTTCCCTATGCGTGGAATGAGGACAGCGCATTCAAGGTTAAAATTCGCGAACTTCCCATCGGCGTGGCGTGGTATCGCAAACACTTCAAGCTGCCGGCGGGTTCGGAGGGAAAGAAGGTGTTTTTGGAATTTGAAGGCATTCGCCAGGGCGGCGAGTTCTATCTCAACGGCGAATGGATTGGAAACAGTGGCAATGGGGTGATGGCTTTTGGGTTCGACATCACGGACAAGGTGAAGCCCGCTCCGCAGGAGAACGTGATCGCCGCGCAGATTGATAACACTTGGGACTACCGGGACAAGGAGACAGACACCCCCCTTCCAATGGAACGCCAGAAACTTCTACGCGAACCATGGCGGGATGAACAAAAATGTTTTTCTGCACATTACCGACAAGCTTCACCAGACGCTGCCGCTTTACTCGAACCTCGGCACAACCGGCGTTTACGTTTATGCGCAGGACATCAATATCCCGGCCAAGTCGGCAAGGGTGACAGCCGAGGCGCAGGTGAAGAATGATGATGCGAAGCCCAAGACGTTCAGCTATGAGGTCAGCATCCAGGATAGGGAGGGCAAGCTGGTGCAAACCATCGATGGGGGTCAGCAGACGATTGGCGCGGGGGAAACAAAGTTTGTAAGCGCCAGTGCGAACCTCACGAACCTTCACTTCTGGAGTTGGGGGTATGGGTATCTTTACGCTGTCTGCACCACCCTCAAGGTGAACGGGCAACCGGTGGACACGGTCAACACTCGCACGGGATTCCGGAAGACGGAATTTGGCCATGGCTACGTAAAAATAAACGACTGCGCCCTTCACTACGTCGGGCGGACGCAGGAGTGGTTTGCCCAGCACCGACCGGAGGTGGGGATCGGAAAAACCGAAGGCGCGTATTGGGCACTACAGGCAGCGGGCTGGAGATGTCCGGGCGATTATCGGTTTATGACGTTGCGCCGTAATTCAAGGGGGCGCAACGGCATACTTGAGGGCTTTGATTGGCAGTTGGAACTGCTGGCGGTGTTCGCCGGGGTAGCGCTTGCGTACGCTGGCAAGCAAGGTATTTTTGCCCCTGAAAACAGCAACCGAATCCCACCCCCCATCCCCCTCCCAGTCGTTCTTGTTGTGTAGGAAACGCATCACCCCGTGAACAGAACCGGCATTTTTTCGCCCTCCATCAGGCTCAAGGTCTTGCTCGGCTTCGGGCTGGCTCTTTTGGCGCTCATCATCATCGCCTTGCTCTCCATCCAGAGCACGCGCTCCTTCATCCGCAACGCCGAGTGGGTCTCCCACACCCACCGCGTCCTGGAAACCCACGAGTCCCTGTTGCGGCATTTAATGGAGGCGGAAAGCGCCGCGCGCGGCTACCTCATCACCGGCGATGAACTCCTCCTGGATTTTTTCCAACAAGCCGCCTCGGATGGCCTCCGCGACACCCAGGCGCTCCGCCTGCTCCTGGCTGATCAACCCGAGCAGCTCGCCCGGCTCTCAACCATCCAAAAACGGATGGAGCACAAACTGCAAACCCTGCGCGAATTGATTGACCTGCGCCACAAGGAGGGAGCCGAGAGCGCGTTGAAACGGTTTTCCGCCATGGGCCAGGAAGGCTCCATGCTCGAACTGCGCTCTCTGATGGCCGCGTTTGAGCTGAAAGAACAGCGCCTGCTCAGTGGACGCGCAGCGCTCACCCACCAAATCGGGCGGGAAACCCAGGTGCGGATTCTCCTCGGCTCGGCCGCCGCCATCGCGCTGCTCGTGGTCGCCCTTTGCCTTATCCTGCGCGACATCGCCGCCCGCCGCCAAGCTGAAGCGCTGCTGGCCCAGGAACGCAATCTCCTGCGCAACCTCATCGACGCGATCCCGGATCACATCTTCGTCAAAGACCTCCAGGGCCGCTACGTGCTCGACAATATCGCCCATCGGCGCTTTCTGAATATCCCCGATTCCGACCATCTCACCGGGCGCACGGGATTCGACTTTTTCCCCCATGAACTCGCGGAAATCTACGCGGCCGATGACCAGAGCGTCCTTGCCTCCGGCAACGCCATCCTCAACCGGGAGGAGCCTGCGGTGACCGCCGAGGGCAAGCTGATCTGGCTCTCCACCACCAAGGTTCCCTTGCGCGGCGTGAGCGGAGAAGGGGTTGTCGGCTTGGTTTGCATCAGCGCCGACATCAGCGAACGCAAGCTCGCGGAGGAAAAACTGCGCATCTTCGCCGCCCAACTCGAACGCAGCAACGCCGAGCTGCGCGATTTCGCCAGCGTCGCCTCCCACGACTTGCAGGAACCGCTGCGCAAGATCCAGGCCTTCGCGGATCGGCTGCGGCTCAAATGCGCCGACGCACTGGGCGATGAGGGACTCGATTACCTTGCGCGGATGCAGAATGCCGCCGGGCGAATGCAGACGCTTATTCAGGATTTGCTGACCCTCTCCTACGTCACCAGCCGGGCGCAACCCTTCGCGCGGGTGAACCTCGGCCAGGTGGTGCAAGGCGTCCTTTCCGACCTTGAACTGCGAATCGAACAGGGGGGTGCGAAGATCGAAGTCGGCGGGCTGCCGGAGATCGACGCCGACCCGGTGCAAATGCGCCAGCTATTCCAAAACCTCATCAGCAACGCCCTCAAGTTTCACAAGCCGGGGCAACCGCCGGAAGTGACCCTTTCGGCCCGGATTTTCCCCTCCCCCGAACCGCAATTGCCCGGAGCCGGGCCGGGCGAGGAGATTTGCCAGATCGTGGTGGCAGACAACGGCATCGGCTTTGAAGCGCAATACGTGGAACAGGTCTTCACGCTTTTCCAGCGGCTCCACAGCCGCGAGGAATACGAAGGCACAGGCATCGGGCTCGCCGTGTGCCGAAAAATTGCACATCGCCACGGAGGGAGTATTGTTGCTAAGAGCGAGAAAGGTCAGGGAGCGACCTTCATTGTCAAACTTCCTGTCAAACAGATCACCAAATCATGAGCAAACACGGAAAACCGATCACTATTTTGATGGCCGACGACGATGATGATGACCGCCGTTTGACCCGGGAAGCCCTTTTGGAAGGGCGGCTCGCCAACGATTTGCGCTTTGTCGAAAACGGCGAGGAACTCATGGACTACCTCCGCCACCACGGCAAATACGCCAGCGCCGAAGCTCCCCGACCAGGATTGATCCTCCTGGACCTGAACATGCCGCGCAAAGACGGACGCACCGTTTTGAAGGAGATCAAGAGCGATCCCGAACTGCGCCAAATCCCGGTCGTAGTGCTGACAACCTCGCAGGCCGACGAAGACATCTTCAAATCCTACGATCTCGGGGTCAACTCCTACATCATCAAACCCGTCACCTTTGAAGCGCTCGTGGACATCCTGCAAACACTGGAGAAATACTGGTTCGAGATTGTCGAACTGCCGCCGGACACCGGAGCGTAGAGGCGAAATTCCTTTCTTAAGCGCAGAATTTCAGGCTGCTTTCTTACGCGCTGAAAGGGCACTGGAAAACCGGGGAAAAGGGTTCGCGCAAAGGAACGCAAAGAGAAGGAGGCAGGAGCCTCCGGGACAATGTGCATTACAAGGCTGGAGCCTTGTAAAGAGAACCCACAAAATCCCTTTGCGTCCTTGGCGTTCCTTTGCGCGAAACTTTCCCTACCGTCCGCCCGCTTTCCAAAACATCGCCTTGAGCGGGTGCTCGTCGAGCAGGTTGGCCTGGATGCCCCCCAGCCGCCTGCCGTCATAGAACTGGATGCCAACGTAGTAATAAAGCGGGCAGATGGGCGCTTGCTGCGAAATCAGGAGCCGCTCGGCCTCGCGGAAGATGTCCAGGCGGCGCTGGGGGTTCGGCTCCCGGGCGGCGTCGGCAAGGAGGGTGTCATATGGGGGACTGCTCCAGCCGGTGCGGTTGTTGCCATCGCCGGTGACAAAGCAACCGAGGAAGGTGTTCGGGTCGTTGTAATCCCCCACCCACGTGGCGCGGCAAAGATCATATTCCAAGGTGCTCATGGAGCGCAGATAGACTTTCCATTCCTGCCGTTGGAGATCGATCTCGACGCCAAGTTCGCGCCGGAACATCGCCTGCATTTCCACGGCAAGCCCTTCGTTGAGTTCCCCCTCGCTGTAGAGGTAGCTGATCCGCGGGAGCCCCTTGCCTGCGGGGTATCCGGCTTCCGCCAGAAGGCTCCGCGCCTGGTCGGGATCGCGCGCCAGTCCCGTCGGCGGTTCATAGCCTCCGGTGCCCGGCGGGGTCAGGCTGTCCGCCGGTTTTTCCCCGGCACGGGTGATTTTTTCCACCAGGAGCCGCTTATCAATGACCAGCGCAAAGGCTCGGCGCACGCGGGGATCGTTGAATGGCGGGCGCGTGCAGTTAAACCGCAGGAAATAGACGCCCAGAAAAGGGTCAGCATGAAAGTCCGGTCGTTTTTTGAGTTCGTCGAGGAGCTGATTCGGCACCAGCCCCTTGTCCATGAGCAGATCGGCCTGCCCGGAAGCGTAGAAGTTGAAGGCGGTGTTGGCTTTGCTAATGGGGAGCACATCGACGCTGCGCAGGGCCACCTTCTCCCGGTTCCAATACCGGGGGTTTTTGACCAACCGGATGCGGTCATTGATGCGCCAGTCCGAGAGGACGTAAGCGCCGTTGCAGACAAGCTTGCCCGGCTTGGTCCAGTCGTCCGGGAAGCGTTCCAAGGTGGCGGCGTGCACCGGCAGGAGCGTGACAAGGGCGCAAAGATCGAGGAAATAGGGGGTGGGGTTTTCCAGCGTGACTTCCAGCGTCAGCGGATCAAGCGCACGCACGCCGACTTGAAAAAAATCGGGCAACTCGCCCTGGTTAAAAGCCCGCCCATTGCGCAGGTGGTAGAGCTGCGAGGCGTATTCGGAACCGGTCACGGGATCGAGCACGCGCCGCCAGGAACGCACGAAATCCCCGGCCGTAACAGGGTCGCCGTTGCTCCAGCAGGCATCCGGGCGCAGGTAAAAAGTGTAAACGCGCCCATCGGGGCTGATTTCCCAGCGTTCGGCCACGCCGGGAATCGGTTTCGCAGCGGCGTCAAAGGAGGTCAGCCCTTCAAAAAGCGCGTCCGCAACGCGCATTTCCGGCTGGCCGGTGATCAGCGCGGGGTCGAGCGTTTCCGGTTCCGCGCCGTTGAGAAAAACGAGGTCGGCACGCTGGAACGAGGAGCCGCAGCCCGCCAAGAGCAGGCAGAGGAGGAGAACAACTGGAGTGAAAAATGTTTTCAACTTCACCCCGCGTCTTCGCACGGTTTGCGCGCTTTTTCGAGCGCGATTTTCAGCTATTTTGCAGCCGGAGTAGGAGAAGCCGCCGGAGTTGCGGAGGCCGCCGCTGCCGCCTTGCTGGCCAGGCGGGCCTGAACGGCGCTGGGCGAGTTGGCCTGCCGGGTGTAAAGGACGGAAAGCGTGAGCGTCAGGAAAAAGAAGAGGCCCGCAAGCACGCGGGTCGCCTTGGCGAGGACGTTGGTCGTCTGCGCGCCAAAGAGGTTATCCGTCATCCCGCCGCCAAGCGCCGCGCCGAGCCCTTCATTCTTGGGCCGCTGCATCAGCGTCAAAAGGATGAGCAGAAGGCAGACGAGAACATTGATCGTCAGAAGGATGTTGATGAAAATCGGAAGCATGAGGGCGGCGAATATGGCGGAGGGTGGGCCGTTTGTAAAGGGCGCTTCACAGGAAAATCAGGGCAAACGCATCAAAAATCTATCAGGAACTCAGGAAATCAGGAAAAAGACAGAAGCAACCTCTTCAGAGCGGGTATTTGAACTGGGAGAGGATACAGTCATTCCAAAATGAGTGAGTTGCTTTCCCTCTTCTTGAGTTCCTGAGTTCCAGATTCTCTTTTGCCTTTCAATTTAGATGCGTTTGCCCTCATCAGGAAAATTGTGGAAAACCCCTTTCCCTCTTTTTCAGGGAAACCCCCTCTTGGTCTTTTCCTCCGGGGTGTTAAGATGCCGCCCTGTGAACACGGACATCCGCCCCAAACACCGCGCCTACACGCGCATGGAAGAGTTTCTCCATTCGGCAAGCCACGGCGCAGGTTTTCTGGGAGCGCTCATTGGCGCGCCCTTTCTCATCGAATCGGCGCTCCGCCACGGCGGAGGGGCCGCTTTGGTGGGGGTGGTGGTCTTTGCCGTGACAGCAGCCCTGCTTTATCTTTCTTCGACCATTTACCACGTCCTGCCCACCGGGAAACCCAAGGAAGTGTGCGAAGTCATCGACCACGCGGCGATTTTTTTGCTCATCGCCGGAACTTACACCCCGTTTACGCTGGGAGTGCTCCGGGGAACGCTGGGGTGGACGCTTTTGGGGCTCGTCTGGACGATTGCACTGGCCGGGGTGATCCTGAAATCCATCCACGGCGTGCGCTATCCGAGGCTCTCCGTGGCGCTTTATCTTGGAATGGGCTGGTTGATCGTCTTTGCCGCCCGCTCCCTTTACCTGCACCTTCCCCTGCCGGGCCTGCTTTGGCTGGCGGGCGGCGGCATCGCTTATACCGTGGGGGTGGCCTTCTATGTCAATAAACGCCTCGCCTTCGGCCATTTCGTCTGGCACCTGTTTGTGCTCACAGGGACGGCCTGCCACTACTTCGCCATTCTCTGGTACGCGGCTTAGAAACTGAAGAGTTTCACCACAGAGGACTCAAAGAACACGAAGGGAAGGAAAAGGAGAAACAACTTGTTCTTTCCTTCGTGTTCTTTGTGATCTTTGTGGTGAATTAACAAATGTGGGCGCGCACTTTGTGCCCTTCGCTCTGGAAGCGCACACGGCCCGTCTCGATCAAGTCCGCAACCGCAGCAACGGTTTCTCCTTTACTGCGGGTGCAACTGCTCACCAATTGGATGAGTTCGCCCAAGTTGTGAACCGTCCGTTGGATTTTGCGTGGGATTTTTTTCATAACCATGGTTCGTTGAGGTTTGGGAGAGCAGAAGCCGTGCCCTGAGTGGTCAAAAGGCTCCCCGCTTCTATAAGAGACCCGTGCAAGCCGCGTTTCGTTCACTCTCTGTGCATAAATTCCGACAGAAAACGGTGGATTTTATCCCCCTTGCACTCTTCACTGCTCAAAACGCCTCACGCAAGGGAGGCAAAGAGACGCATCTTTGCCTCGTCTTTCTCTCCACTCTCCACTAGACACTAGAAACTCTCCACCTTCCCCATGGCCCTGCTCGACCGCCTCTTCAAGCTCCGCGAAGAACCTGACGTTGCCAAGCCGTTCCTCCAGCACCTGGAGGAGCTGCGCTGGATGCTCCTCAAGATGGTCATTGCGCTGGGTATTTGCATGACCGGGAGCCTCTACTTCCAAAAAACGCTGGTGCATCTGATGGAGCGCCCGCTGGCGCAGATCGACCCCTCGCTCGTCTCC
This sequence comes from Verrucomicrobiota bacterium, assembly GCA_037131875.1. Classification (GTDB taxonomy): domain Bacteria; phylum Verrucomicrobiota; class Verrucomicrobiia; order Chthoniobacterales; family Chthoniobacteraceae; genus UBA695. Next base: position 10,725 of record JBAXQF010000041.1, on the reverse strand, counting down.
AAACTCCAGAACCTGGGGGTGATTGACCCCATCACCATCTCCTTCTCCCTCGCCTTTTATGCCGGCATCGTCCTCTCGTTTCCCCTGCTCCTGTTTTTTGTGGCGCAATTCGTCGTGCCGGCCCTCACCCGCAAGGAGCGGCACATCGTCTTCCCTGCCATCGCCGTCGGATTCTCCCTGTTCCTCACCGGCGTTGCCATCTGCTACTTCGTGATCCTGCCCGGAACGCTGAAGTTCTGCTTCGATTACTCCAAAGACCTCAACTTCACTCCCTCCTGGACCGTCCGCGACTATTTCTCGTTTGTGACCCAAATGCTGGTCGCCTTCGGCGCGGCGTTTGAACTGCCCGTGGCCGTGGTGGTGCTCGCCTATCTGGAAATCGTCAGCTTCGAGCTGCTCCACCGCACCCGCCCCTATGCCTGGGTGCTCGTGCTGGCGCTGGCGGCCATCCTCGCTCCCACGCCAGATCCGCTCTCGTTCTTCGCCCTCGGCGCGCCGATGTGCCTGCTTTACGAAGCGTGCATCTGGATCGCCTGGCTGCTGGAAAAACGCCGCAACCGGATGAAGGTTGTAGATTGCTAAACCCTTTGAACATCGACCTGCCACATCCCTATTCCGCTGGACGCGTCCTCCTCTCTGCCGAGACCATCGCTGCGCGCCTGGATGCGCTGGCGGCGGAGATCTCCACATTTTACGCCGACAAACCGCTCACGGTTCTGGCAATCCTCAATGGCAGCCTGGTCTTTGCCGCCGATCTGCTCCGGCGCATCCCGCTGCCCCTGCGGCTGGAATGCCTGAACGTGGCCAGCTACCACGGCGGCACGGAAAGCAGCGGCTGCGTCACCTTTCTCCAGAACGCCCTGCCGGATTTCGCGGGGCGGCACGTCCTCATTCTGGACGACATCCTGGACACCGGGCGCACGCTCCACGCGGTTCGGCAGCGGCTCCTCGCGGAAGCGGCCCCGCTGAGTGTGCGCGTGGCCGTGCTGCTGCGCAAAGAGAAACCGCGCACGCAACCGCTTGACGCCGATTACGTCGGGTTTGACATCGCTGACGCCTTTGTCATCGGCTACGGGCTCGATTACCAGGGCCACTACCGGAACCTGCCGGACGTGCGGATCTGCTCAAGCGAAAAGGGCGTCAGATAATCAAGACAGCAGTTTTGGGAACGGCTTGGGATTTTCCGGGCTTGCCCAACGAGTTTGAACACCTTCTGGAATCACGAATAATGAGGCGGGGTCCATTTGCATGAAAGCATCATGACCGATCCGGAGCGCAATGGACCATGGAGCGCCTTTCTAAATTCATGGATTATTTTATGCTTCCAATATTTACCGCGCACGGCCTTACTCCGGAATATCTGCCGAACAGACTGACACGAGCTAGAGTTTTCCGATAATCGTTCCCGTGAAAAAAATCATTCCCCCCCGGGAAATGCGCAGTCGCATTTGACAGGCTCACCGCCTGAGGCATGCGTCAATCAGCGCCACTTGAACGCGCACGCGCTGCTCCAAGGCGAATTCGCTGGGAGTCTCAAAGGTGAACGTGCGCTCGGCGTGGTGGTGGTGAAGGTAGATCGCTTCGGGAATCGCCGTAAATTTCTCGATGTCGATCTTGCGCCGCAGCAATCCCGGTTTGGAGACGCGCCGGGTGTCGATCAGGGTGCGGCTCTCGATGGGAATGAGCGTGCGGGCGATCTCGATCAGCTCTTCACCCCAAAACGGAGCGTGGCGCTCCAATTCATAGATATACAGCCCGTGGCCGTCGTAGTCCTCGTGCAGGTTGAGCGCCAGACGGAACCGGAGGGGCTTGAGGAAGGCTTTGAGGGCCTGAAGATGCGGCACGTGGTCGTGCTGGAAAGTGCGGTTGAGGTCGCGCCCCTGCTCGTCAAAGCGCGAATTGTTCACCAAGCCCCACGGGTTCAGGCAGGGGAAAATGACGCACGGCGTTTTGCGCAAGAGTTCCGGGTTGGCTTCCGCCCAGCAGATGAGCCCTTCGGTAGCCGCCGGTTCGTCCCCGTGAATGCCCGCGGAGAGATACACCCCGCCCTCGACCGATTTCCGGGAGGTGAGCCGCAGCACCTCATAACCGCCCGCTTGCGCAAAGGCCGTCATCTGCAACCCCGCATCTCGCGCCACCTTGCGCCAACGCCGGACGAGCCGTTGGTAGTCGTGGCAATGGAAAAGCGTTGAGCTTTGAGCCTGCATCCTCTTGATTTTACGCGCGCCCGGTTCACAATTCAAACACCCTTGCATGCAGCCATCAATTTTAAACCCATCCCGGCCCATTGACACCGAACGCTTTGGCGGCCTGGGCCGCCTGTACGGACGCGCCGCGCTGGAACGCCTCGCGCGCGCCCACGTGGCGGTGATCGGCGTGGGGGGCGTCGGCTCGTGGACGGCAGAAGCGCTGGCGCGCTCGGGCGTGGGTCGCCTGACGTTGATTGACATGGACGACGTCTGCATCACCAACACCAACCGCCAGCTTCCCGCGCTGGAGGGGGAGATTGGACGCCCCAAGGTGGAGGTGCTTGCGGAGCGCATCCGGCGGATCAACCCTGGATGTGCCGTGGAAGCCGTGACCAAATTTTTTCTGGAAAGCACCGCAGACCGGCTTCTCTGCCCTGCCTGCCAGCCGTTCGACTGGGTGGTGGATGCGGTGGATCGGATGTCCATCAAGGCACTCCTGATCACCAAAGCGCGCGCTCTCGACATTTCAGTGCTGACGGTGGGCGGCGCGGGTGGGCGGCGCGATGCGACGCAGGTGCGCTGCGGGGATCTCGGGGCGACCGGCGGCGACGCGCTCTTGCGCCAGGTGCGCCGGGAATTGCGGCACACGCACGGATGGGCCGTCGGACGGGGAGCGGCGTTTAATGTTCCCGCCGTTTATTCCGCCGAACCCCAGGTTTTTCCACAGAGCGACGGCACCGTCTGCGCGACCAAAGAAGCCGGGGAAAACCTGCGGATGGATTGCGCCAGCGGCTACGGCGCAGCCTGTTTCGTCACCGGGGCGTTTGGCTTTGCAGCGGCGGGCGAAGTGGTGCGGCGGATTGCGGAAAAATAAATCTCGCGCAAAGGGCCGCAAAGAACGCAAAGGAAAACAAACAAGCGGTGGATCGTGCGCTCCGCGCGCGATTCCGGGGGTGGGCCGTCGCAAACAAAATCAGCTCACTGCGCTCGATATGCTTTGGAAAATCGCCGATCCCCACACTGGAGGTCTGCCCTGCAAAAAATCTTTGCGTCCTTTGCGCCCCTTTGCGCGAGACTCCTCCGGGAAAACTTCCCAGAGGAAGCGCGGGATTACTCCGCCAGCTCCAGCCTCGGCGCGTCGCTCCAGAGGTCTTCAAGGCTGTAAAGCTCCCGCTTGACCTGGTGGAAGATGTGGACGACCACGGAACCGTAATCGACGATCACCCATTGGCTCAACGGATAGCCGTCCACGGCGGTGGGCCGCATGTTGTGCTCGTTGCGCACCCGCTCGGTGATCCCACCGGCGATGGCTTTCAACTGCGGCTCGGAGGCTCCCGAGCAGATCACAAAAAAGTCGGTAAACGTGGAGATGCCCCGTAGATCAAGAGCAACGACCTCTTCGGCATGTTTTTCGGTGGCGCAGGCGGCGCAGAGGCGGGCGAGTTCTTCGGATGTCATCGGTATAGGGAGTTCTGAATAATGAGGTCGTGCACTTTGTCTGGCACCAGATAACGGATTGATTGCCCGTTGGCAATGCGCTTGCGCACTTCCGTGGCGGAAATGTCGATCCGCCGCTCCAGCGTCATGTAGGGAAGCGGGGTGGTGTGGGCGCTGCGGCACAGGACGACAAAGGTGGCCAGGTGGTGCAGTTCGTCGGCCCGCCGCCAGGTGGAGAGCGACGCGACGTTGTCTTCGCCAATGAGATAAAAAAACTTGGACTCCGGCCCGAACCGCTCGCGCAGGGCCAGGAGGGTGTCGATGGTGTAGGAAGCGCCCGGGCGCTCCAGTTCCATCTCCTCGATGTCAAAGCGGGGTTCGTTTTCAATGGCCGCGCGGATCATCTCCGCCCGCAAATTGGACGGGGCCGACTGGAGGGTGGTCTTGTGCGGGGAAACGGCGTTGGGGATGAAATAGAGCCGGTCGAGCCCAAGCTTTTCCACGGCCTCGCGAGCCAGGATCAAGTGGCCGTGGTGAATGGGGTCGAAGGTGCCTCCGTAAAATCCGAGCTTCATGGTGCGTGGCTGTAATTTACGCCATCCTGCGCCGGGACGCTAGAATTAGTACGACTTCGCCCAAAGCACCCGCTTCTTGCTCGGGCTGCCGCAGACAACGCATGCGCCCGCTTCCTCCACGGCGTCGAAGGGGATGCAGCGGATGGTCACTTTCAAGTCCGCCTTGATGACCTCCTCACACTTGCCGCAGCCGCACCAGTGAGCGCGGGCGAACCCGCCGTGGATCTCCGGTTTGTTGGCGTCCTTGGGCGTAAAGAAGGCGTAGAACTCCTCGCGCGTCTCCACCGGGCGGGTGTTCTCGTCGCGATAAGCAAGGGCGCGGGCGTAAAGGGTGTCCTGGATGGATTGCAGAATTGCGGGAATCTGTGAGGGCACTTCCGCGGCGGGGAGAAATTCTTTCTCCTTCACGGCCCGGTCGCGGCGGGCCAGCGCCACAGTGCCTTGGGCGAGATCGCGCGGGCCAATCTCGATGCGCACCGGCGCGCCCTTCTTGATCCACTCCCAGTTCTTTGTGCCGCCGCCAAGGTCGCGTTGATCCACCTCCACCACCACCGGCGCGCCGTGAAACCGCTGGGCGCGCAGCTCCGCAGCCAGCTTGTGCGCGGCGTCGAGCACAGCGTCGCGGGTGTCGGGCTTGGGTGTGACGGGCAAAATAACCACGTGCGTGGGGGCAATGCGCGGCGGCAGGATCATGCCGTCGTCATCGGCGTGGGCCATGATGAGCGTGCCGATCAAGCGCGTGCTCACGCCCCAACTCGTCGTCCACGCAAACTCCTCGCGGCCTTCGCGGGATTGGAATTTGATGCCGCTCGCCTTGGCGAAGTTCTGCCCCAGGAAATGGGACGTTCCGGCCTGGATCGCCTTGCGATCCTGCACCATTGCCTCGATGCACAGCGTCCGATCCGCGCCGGGGAAGCGCTCGCTCTCGCTCTTCTCCCCGCAATAGACGGGCACGGCAAGGTGTTCGCGGGCGAAGGTTTCATACACGCCGAGCATTTTCTCGGTCTCCTCAATGGCTTCCTCGCGCGTTTCGTGGGCGGTGTGGCCCTCCTGCCAGAGGAACTCCGCCGTGCGCAGGAACACGCGCGGGCGCATCTCCCAGCGGACGACGTTGGCCCATTGGTTGATGAGGATGGGCAAATCGCGGTAGCTCTGCACCCACTTGGCGTAGGTCGCACCGATGATCGTCTCCGAGGTGGGCCGCACGACGAGCGGCTCGGTCAACTCCGAGGCAGGCGCGGGGCGCATCTTGCCATCGGGGCCGACTTCGAGCCGGTGATGCGTCACCACGGCGCATTCCTTGGCAAAGCCCTCGACGTGTGCGGCCTCTTTTTCAAGGTAGCTGATCGGGATGAAAAGCGGGAAGTATGCGTTCTTGTGGCCGGTGGCCTTGAACATCGCGTCGAGCTGCCCCTGGATGTTCTCCCAGATGCCGTAGCCCCACGGTTTGATGACCATGCAGCCGCGTACGTCCGAGTTCTCGGCCATGTCGGCGGCGCGGACGACTTGCTGATACCATTCGGGAAAATCCTGGTCGCGGCGGGGGGTGATGGCGGTCTTGGCGGCGGGTGTTGGGTCACTCATAAAATGGAAAAAGAGAATCCGCAGCTTACGCAGATTTTCGCAGATTAAGAAAGGGATTTTAACTCACGCAAAGCCGCAAAGGAAAAAGAGGGATGAGAGAGCACACCCTCGTTCCCAATCTCCTGATTGGGAATGCAAGTGTCTTGGAAACTCTGTTTCCCAAAGCTCGCCATGGCAAGAGAGGCGGCTGAAAATACAAGGCGTAGGGGCTTTCCACGCTTTACGAAACGGAGTTTCGCAGACAAGGGCGTTCCCAAGCTGGAGCTTGGGAACGAGGAGGGAAAAACTCTTGCGGGGCGCTCACCCCAACTGCTCCAAAAACGCCTTATAAAACGCCACGCCCCGTTGCAAATCATGCACCGAAATCCACTCGTCCTTCGTATGCGCTTGGGCAATGGAGCCGGGGCCGGTCGCTACTGCCGGAATTCCCGCGGCGGCGAACACGGCGGCATCGCAAAACCACGGCGCGCCACAGCAATGCCCCCCGGCGCGTTCGAGCGCGCCAATCAGCGGGTGGGCGGGATCAGTCCACAACGGGCGGGACTGGTGCCAGCTTGCTTCCAGATCCGGGCACGCTTTGCGCAATTCCTCAACGATGCCTTCGACAAACCCGGGCCGATCTTGCACGGGGATGGTGCGCAGATCGACGCTCGCGTGGCATTCGTCGGGCACGATGTTGATTTTGCTACCGCCCCGGATCGTTCCGACGCTGGCGGTCGGAGCGCCCAGCACGGGATCGCGGAACATGGACAAGCCGGGAATCACCTTCTCGCGCAGCACGCGGAGCACCTCCATCATTTTGTAAATGGCGTTCTCGCCCCGCTCCGGCGCGGAGGCGTGGACGGCCCGGCCTCGCGTGGTGAGGTGGAGCCAGGTGGAGCCTTTGTGCGTATGGACGATGCCGAGTTCGGTCGGCTCGCCGATCACCGCAAAATCCGCTTGATGCCGCTCCACAAACGCCTTTGAGCCGTGCTGCCCTGCCTCTTCGCCCACCAGCCCGACGAAACAAATTGCGTAGCCGAGCGCGGGAAGCTGCTCGCGCAATTCCCAAAGCGCCCAGAGCATCGCGGCCATCGGCCCCTTGGTGTCACTCGCCCCGCGTCCCCAAATGCGCCCGTCGCGCTCCTCGGCGGCAAAGGGGTCGATGGTCATGCCGAGAATACTCACCGTGTCCAGATGCGGCGCGAAGACCACGCGCTTTTTGCCCGGCGCGTTGCTGGGGAAAAAACCGACCACGTTCGGACGGCCCGGCAGCACTTCTTCCAACTCCACGCGCGCGCCTGCCAACCGCAGAAACTCCGCCACATATTCCGCACACGCGGCCTCCCCCGTGGATGGGGTGCCGGGATCGCCGTCCGGGTTCACACTCGGGATGCGCACCAGCGCCTGGAGCAACTCGGTGACGTTGGAAGGCCGGTTCATGACGCCTATTTCCCGTAGGTTGCCAAATACCACTCGACGAATTTCGGAATGCCTTCGCTGATCTTCGTGGTGGGTTTGTAGCCGAGCAGTTCGCGGGATTTGGTGATGTCCGCGTAGGTGAGCGGAACGTCGCCGGGCTGTTCCGGCAACCGGTTGATGATCGCCTTTTTGCCCAACGCGCATTCAATGGCGGTGATCAATTCACTCAAGGTCGTCGTCTGGCTTTCGCCCAGGTTGAACACATCACAGAGCGGCCCCTCGTAGGTCAGGCAGGCGACAATCCCCTGAAGAATGTCGTCGATATAGGTATAGTCGCGCCGGGTCGAACCGTCGCCGTATTGGTCGATGGAGCGCCCCTCGTGGATCAGCTTGGTGAACTTGTGGATCGCCAGGTCGGGGCGCTGCCGAGGCCCGTAAACCGTGAAGAAACGCAGGCTGATGGTGCGCATCCCGTACAGGTGCGAGTAGTTGCTGCAAAGTTGTTCGGTGGCCAGTTTCGTCGCCGCGTAGGGGCTGATCGTTTGGTTGAGACAAAGCCCCTCGTGGAAGGGCGCCGTCTTGAGCACGCCATACACCGAGGAACTTGAGGCGCTGATAAACCGCTTCACCCCGGCCTGCCGCGCGGCCTCCAGGAGGTTGAACGTGCCGGTGATGTTCGTGTCGATGTAAAGCTTGGGTTGCTTGATGGAAGGCCGCACCCCGGCGCGCGCCGCAAGGTGGATGATGGCGTCGAATTTGCCCTCGCCGACAATCCGGTTCACGGCGTCGGCATCGCGGATGTCCGCCTCATGCACAACCACCCGGCCCGCAACCGCCGCCAGGTTCGCGCGCTTGATTTGCGGATCGTAAAAATCGTTAAACTCATCCACCACGGCCACTTCATGTCCATCCGCCAGGAGGCGATCCACGAGATTGGAGCCGATGAAGCCGGCCCCGCCTGTCACCAAGATTTTCATCGCCGCAAACTAAAGATCAGCGAAAAGCCGGGCAAGCAAAACCTTAGCTCATTTATAACTCGTTCCCAAGTTGCACTTGGTAACGTCTAACTTTTCGGTGGGGATTTCGGGGGGGGATGCACGGATCATCAACAAGGCAAAAAATTTTGGCGGAGCCTGAGGGTGGGGTCTTCCACGTTTTTTGCAAGTGCACGCAACCAAGAGGTTGACACCCCGAACGCTCAATGCGATACAAACGGAACCGACTATGGCAGAAGAGCCCACCCCCACTGCACCTCAAGAGCAAAGTCTTTCCAAGAAATCGACCGTTCGCATCACCCTTCCTCCAAAGCCGGGTGCCGCTGCCGGTGGCGAAAAGAAGGAGACGATCCGCATCAACGTACCCGCATCGGGAGTTGGCATCAAAAAAGAGACCGTTCGCATCGGCGATATGAAGAAGGAGACCATTCGCATCAATCTCCCTTCGAAAGCAGGTGCCAATCGGGACACCATCCGCATCAATCTTCCCGAAAATAAGACCAGCGATGAGGCTTCGCGCACTACCATGCCCATCCAGCTACCCCGGACGGGCGGCCCCGATGAGGCTTCGCGCACCACCATACCCATCGAACTGCCCAAGGCAGGCGGCCTTCCGGTGGCTCCCACACGGCCCGCCGCGTTTGCTCCCCCTCCCCCTGCGGGCCAGCTTCCAATGCCGCCCAAACCTCCCGGCACCCTGCCGCCTCCCCCTTCCAACCTTCCCATGCCGCCGCGTCCGCCCGGGCCGGTTCTGCCGCCACCGCCTGCGGCCACTCCGTCGGCTCCGAAGCCTCCGGGAGCCATGATCCCTCCCCCGACTGCAACCGTTCCCATCAAGCCGATGCCCCCCGTTGCACCCGCAGCGCCGGCAGTTCCCGTTGCGCCCGCTACCGTCAAACCCGCAGCCGCTCCCGTGGCAGCCCAAAAGCCGGTCGCTCCCAAGAAGGAAACCACGCGCATCGCCCTGCCGCCTGACCCGAAATCCATGCCCAAGGCAACCGTCAAGCTCAACCAGACGGCTCCCCTTTCCACTCCCATGCCGGCGCCTTCCATCAAGACTGTGGGCGTCGCTACCACCACCACTCCAACCTCCGAAGAAGAAGATCCTATGATGCTCCCCCTCAGTATTGTTGCCCTTGTGGCCGCTCTTTTCGCCCTCGCGACAGCCCTCATCGCGGGTTAATCCGAAAAAGAGACCTTGGCAACACCCCACAACGCCCACCACTGAACCGCCCAATCCACTCATGTCCAGCACCAACGTTTTCCAACTCACCGAATCCAATTTTGACCAGGAAGTTCTTTCCGCCTCCACACCAGTGCTTGTCGACTTCTGGGCGACTTGGTGCGGACCCTGCAAAATGATCGCCCCGATCCTTGATGAAATCGCGGCGGAAAAAGCGGGAACCTTCAAGATTGCCAAGGTGGATGTAGACGAAAACCAGGCGCTTTCCGCCCGGTATGGCATCCGCGCCATCCCCACCTTGCTGCTGTTCAAAAACGGCGAGGTCAAAGAGCAAATCGTCGGCGGAATGGTGAGCAAAAACGCCCTGATCGCCAAGCTCGAAGCCCTGGCTTAAGCCAGGGAAAAAGACCCATACGCCCCCCTTTCGAACGGCGTCCTTCTTTCGGAGGGGCGCCGTTTTCTTCTACGTATATCATACGCACATCTACGTATTGCGTATTTCTGCGCATTTTCCTATTCTCGCTCTCGTCATGAAAACAAACAAAGCGATCCTTGCTCTCGGGATTCTCTCCGTCTTCGCATTTGCGCAGGCCCGAGCCACGGTCATCGTCACCTACGCTGAAGCGCCAGGTGCCGAGACTTCCAGCTTGGTTAACGCGTCCACCTTCACCTTTAATGACCTCTCCGCAGGCATCCACACCAACGTGGAATGGGACGATGTCGGCACCTTCGACAAGATCAATATTCTCGCCGCCAACCAATACGGCGGCGCGGGCAACACCAATTACGCCGTCGAGGGACTCGGTTCGGTGAGCCAAACCATTTTGAACCTGGATCATTCGAGCAGTTATTTCGGCATGTGGTGGTCCGCAGGCGACGCTGCCAACGTCCTCGACTTCTACAGCGGCGCAAACGGAACGGGCACCTTGTTGGCTCAATTTACCACGGCCAACCTGCTCAAGACTCTGCCGAAGGCCTATTATGGCAACCCCAATACGGGAACGAATGCAGGGAAAGATCCAAGCGAACCCTTCGCCTTCATCAACTTCTTTGCCACAGCGGGAAGCTCTTGGTCATCCGTGGTCTTCAAGAACTCCAGCAGCAGCGGATTCGAAGGGGACAACTACACCTCGCGGGTTGCGGTTTTCAATTCGGCCACCGATGGCCCGATGCCCGGCGTCGTCCTGGAGGCGATCAATGGCACCAAGGAAGTCTACCTCGCGCAGGCGCCCGAGCCCAACGCCACCTTGGCGATGCTTCTGCTTGGCGGCTTGAGCGCGGGGGGCTCCTGCCTCCGCCGCTTCAAGAAATAGAGCATTTTACAAAAAAATGTGGCCAGTGGCTTGGGAGCGCCGAAGGCT
>JBAXQF010000040.1:0-20312 GCA_037131875.1 Verrucomicrobiota bacterium | reverse complement strand
AAAATCGGAAAAGGGGCTGGAATTATGAAAGGAAATTGCCTGACAGGACACTAGCAAAGTGATTCGGTAGAAACCCAGAGGGTTTCCAGACAATAGCCGGTGGTTGAGGTGCGCAGCGCGCCGACACCACCGGAACCTGTGTCCACAACGCAATTCACCCCAACGGGGTGGTAGAGGGCATCTCATGCGGCAGGGTTCTGCCACCCCGTTGGGGTGTGCCGCTGATTTGATCCAAACCGGGGGTGTCGCTTCGCTCAACCCCCGGCTATTTTCTTTAAACCCTCCGGGTTTATACCGAAACTTATTCGTATTTGGTATTATTTCCCCTGCTCCGCAAAATACCGGGCCACGCCTTCGGCTACGGCGTCGGCGTATTCGCGGTAGAGGCTTTTGCGTTCCACGCCGTCGAGGGGCTTTAACCCGGCGTAGTCGCCAAGCTGCACCCGGTCGAAAACGGACTGGCTGTTCATCACGTACGGCTCACAGTAGACCACCGGGCAGCGGTAGAGCCGGTTGGCCAGCAGATTGCGCGTCCAGACATACGGGCTCTCCGTTACGCGGGCTTTGCCGTTGTGGTATTCATACGGCGGCAGCCCGGTGGCGCTGGCGAGAGCGGCCGCGACGCGGTTGGAGAGCGGCAGTTCCACACGCGCGCTCCGGCTCAGGAGTTTGAGGAGCATCTCATGCCGGATATCCGCCAGCCCGAGCTCGCCCGGGTGGTAGTTCCCATTGACCAGCAGGTGCAGATGGTTCTTGTCGGTGAGCGTGGGATGCGCCGGGTCGCCCCACTCCTCGGCGTTGCAGTGGAGGCAGATCACCAAATCCGGCTGGAGTTTCGCGTTGATCCGTTGGGCGCGCGCGCGGATTTCGCTGATCCGGTAAAAAAGCAGCTCACTCTGCCACTGGACGGTCTGGCTTTTGAGTGGATCGTTCGGGCCCTCGTAATGTTCGTTGGGGTGGTCGATTCCCTCGCGGGCAAGCTCCGCTTTGGCGGCGCTCCGCAGCGAGCGCGGGCGTTCGCTGGTTACCGGCTCAGAGCCGTTGCGCACCATCTGCACATTGGCTCCCAACGCGGTGAGCCGTTCGGCCAGATGTCGCGCCGTGATCCAGACCATGTCGCCTTCCATCACCGGCTGGGCGTCGCCAATCTGGAACCAGCGTTCCTCCATTTTGGCCCAGCGTCCCCCCAGGTGGCCGGGGTCAAGTGCGATGGTGTAGCCCGCAAGCGGTTTGCCGGGCACGGGCTTTCGGGCGCCTGGAGCCGTCCAGTAGCGCGGTAAGGGCGCGGCGGCAGCGGCATTCGGGGCGAACTCCAGCCGGAAATCGGCCCCGCGTTCACCGGGTTGATGGATGCGCGCAGCATCCCGGTTCACCTCAATGCACTCCTTCCACGCTCCGCCGGGGGCGTACACGGTGTCAAGCAGGCGCAGGAAATCGGCGCGGGTGATGGTTTTTTGGAAGGGCGCGAGATCCGACCAGTCGGGCCGTTCGGCGAGCACGCTCACCGGTGGGGAGGCGCGCATGGGGGCGCAAAACACAACGGCAGTCAGCAAAAGAAGAAGGAAATGGCGCATCTTGAATGAAATCGTTTGTGGAGGGGTAGGGTTTTCCGGTAAGGAAACGCTATGTTACGAATGATGTTCCTGGGCGATGTGGTGGGTGAACCCGGACGCCGTGCGGTGATCGACCTCGTGCCCGTGCTCAAAAAAGAGTATGAACTCGATTTCGTCATCGTCAACGGCGAGAACGCGGCGGGTGGGCGCGGGATCACCCCCAAGATCACCATTGACCTGCTGCGGGCGGGCGTTGCGGTCGTCACCACGGGCGATCACGTCTGGGATCAAAAAGAAATTCTCAACTACATCGACACCGAGCCGCGTCTGCTGCGGCCCATCAACTACCCGGAAGACACTCCGGGGCAGGGGAGCGTGATTTTGGAAACCCCCAAGGGCAAAGTGGGCGTTATCAACGTCCAGGGGCGCACCTTCATGCTTCCGCCGTTGGAAAATCCGTTTCGCGCGCTGGATGCCGCTGTCGCAAAAATGCGTGAGGAGACGTCCGTTATTTTTGTCGATGTCCATGCCGAGACCACCAGCGAGAAAATCTCCGTGGGACGGTTTCTGGACGGGCGGGTCTCGGCGGTCGTCGGCACCCATACGCACGTGCAGACCGGAGACGAGCGGGTCTTCCCCGGCGGCACGGCGTTCCTGTGCGATGCCGGAATGTGCGGCCCCACCGAGTCGGTGCTGGGCCGGGAGATCGAGCCGATCATCTCGCGCTTCATCACGAATCTGCCCGCCACCTTCCCCGTCGCCAAAGGCCCGGTGGCCCTCAACGGCGCGATCATCGACATCGACGAGACCACCGGCAAGGCGCTGGGCATCCAGCGGTTTACGCGGGTGGTTGGGGAGGAAAGTTGAGAGAGGAAGGAGTTGAGAGTTGAGAGAAGGAACAACTCGGGCTCATTTCCTCTCAACTCTCAACTAAAAACTCTCAACTTCCTTGCTTACCCCGGAGGCCACGCCATGGCCCGGCCTCCGAGCAGGTGGATGTGCAGATGCGGGACGCTCTCTCCGGCGTCCTCGCCGTGGTTGATGACGAGCCGGTAGCCGCTCTCGGCCACGCCGAGCTTCGCGGCAATCTCCTTGGAGGCGACGAGCATCCGGCCCAGCAATTCGGCATCGCCGGGTGCGCTGTCGCGGATACCGGCAATCACCCGCTTGGGCACGATGAGGACATGCACGGGCGCTTGCGGGTGGACATCCTTGAAGGCGAAGAAATCCTCTTCCTCATGCACGATGGCGGCGGGAATTTCGCGCCGGGCGATTTTTTCGAAGATAGTCATGCGTTTTTCTTAGCATGAGCACGGAGCTTGCTGAATAGAATTCTTGTGAGGGCGCCGATCTCCCCCCCCTCGTTCCCCCGGATCGGCGCCCTTACGAAGTTCCCTCTTTTCGTAGGGGCCGGATTCCGCTTTGATCCCCTCCATGAAGCTCTTGCGTTATCTTGCCCCGGACGGGGTCATCTCATTTGCCGTGCAGCATGCGGACGGCTCCCGCGAACAACTCGCCGGAAGCATTTACGACGGTATCCGCCCCACCGGAAAACCGGCGCAGGTCGCCAAACTCCTTGCCCCGGTGGAACCCGTCGCGCTGTGGTGCGTGGGCCTCAACTACCGTCGCCATGCGGAGGAGACCAAGGCGCAAATCCCGGAATACCCCGTCCTTTTCTTCAAAGGGCCGAACACGGTGCAGAATCCGGGCGACCCGATTGTGCTGCCGCGCCATCTCCGCAGTGACGATGTGGATTACGAGTGCGAGTTGGCCATCGTCATTGGCAAAGCGTGCAAGAACGCCACGCGGGCCAACGCGCTCGACTTCGTCCTGGGCTACACCTGCGCCAACGACGTGAGCGCGCGCGATTGGCAGATCTACAAAGGCGGTGGCCAGTGGTGCCGGGGCAAAACCTTCGACACCTTTGCCCCGCTCGGCCCGTGCCTGGTGACTCTGGACGAAATCCCCAACCCGAACGCGCTCGGCATCCGCACCCTTCTCAACGGGGAAGCCGTGCAGGATTGGAATACCAACGACATGATCTTCGATGTGCCCGCGCTCATCGAGTTCCTGAGCGGCAGCACCACGCTGCTGCCCGGCACGGTGATCCTCACTGGCACGCCCCACGGCGTCGGCATGGCGCGCAGGCCGCGCCTGTTCCTCAAACCGGGCGACACCGTGACCATCGAGATCGACGGCATCGGCGCGCTGACGAACCCCGTGGTGGAGGAGGCGTAACAGCCATTGACGCCCCTTTCCCCCAGGCCGTATAATACACCACCCCATGGACAACGACCTTCGCCAGAGAGTTTACGATTACATCGAAAAAAAGGGCCTGCGCAAAACCGTCCAGCGGGAGGCGATTATTCAGGCGGCCTTCAGCACCACCGAGCATTACACGGCGGAGGAACTCATCGCCATGTCCCAGCGCATCGAGCCCTCGGTCTCGCGCGCCACGGTTTACCGCACGCTGCCGTTGCTGGTGGAAAGCGGGCTCCTGCGGGAGATTGACCTCGGCAAGGATCACAAAACCTACGACCCGAATTTCGTCAATCGCCCCCACCATAACCACCTTATCTGCATCGATTGCCAGAAGGTGGTTGAGTTTGAGGATCACTACATGGAGACGCTGGAGGAGTGCATTTCCAAACGGCTCGGGTTCACCCCGTTTTCAAAAAGCGTCCGCATCGAGGCCACGTGCGACAAGTTGAAGAAGTTTGGGGCGTGCGAGAATAAGGGGAAGTAGGGGGGCAGATTCTCCTTTGCGCCTTTGCGTCTTTGCGTGAGACTTTCTGAAAACCGATGTCTGACACCGCACCTGCTCCCGAAAAACTCGCCGCGCTGGAAGCGACCCTCCGCGCTCATGCGCCGCTTTTGATTGCCTACTCGGGCGGAGTCGATAGCGCCTGCCTGCTGGCGTTTGCCCACCGCACGCTGGGCGACCAGGTGCAGGGCGTCATTGCCGACAGCCCCAGCCTTCCCCGACAGGCGCTGGCCGATGCGCTGGCGCTCGCCCGCTCGATTGGCGCGCAGGTGGAGGTGATCCAAACCGGGGAGATGCACAACCCGGACTACGCGAGCAATCCCCTCAACCGCTGTTACTTTTGCAAAGCCGAACTCTTCGCCCAAATGGACGCGCTGGCGCGGGAGCGCGGGTGCGTCGCCATTGCCTACGGGGAGAACGCGGACGATCCCCCGCAGCACCGCCCCGGTTCGCAAGCAGCCCGGGAATTCTCCGTGCTTGCGCCGTTACGCCAAGCCGGGCTGACCAAGGCGGAAGTGCGCGCGCTTTCCCGCACGCTGGGCCTCTCCACCGCCGATGCCCCCTCGCAGCCGTGCCTGAGTTCGCGCATCCCCCACGGCACGCCCGTCACCCGTGAGGCGCTGGCGATGGTGGAAGCCGGGGAGGCGCATGTGCGCTCGCTGGGATTCCGCGTCCTGCGGGTGCGGCACATTGTGGAGCCAAGCAACGCGCTGCGCGCCCTGGTGCAGGTGGCCCCGGAAGAGATGGCGCACCTGGCGCAGGTGCAACCGCAGATCGAATCCGGGCTGCTGGCGCTCGGCTACGGAGCAGTGGAGATCGACCCGCAGGGGTATCGTTCGGTATAGCGTGTTCACCTCGTTGCCTCCTCGTTCCCAATCTCCTGATTGGGAACGCCCTTGTCCGCGAAACTCCGTTTCGTCACGCGCGGAGAGAAGTTGTGCGTGGGATTTTTTAGAAAGCGCTGATGCCAAAGCACGCTTGAGGAAACAGAGTTTCCAAGACACTTGCATTCCCAATCAGGAGATTGGGAACGAGGGCACAAAGAAAGCGCCCAATGACCTCTTCTTTGCGTCTTGGCGGCTTTGCGTGAGATTTTTAGGCCCCGTCCGCTTTCGCGGGCGCGCGCTTCGCAAACCGTCCTCTTCCTCCGCCCTTCGCGCCGGGTTTCGCTTCGCGCGGGGGGAATTCAAAGCCGACTTTCCCTTTCTCCAGCTTCAGGAAGGCGTCGAAGGGGCGGTTGGTTTTTGAGGAGATGAATTTGGTGATAAGGTCGGTTTTTCCGGTCTCGATCAGCTTGCGGGCCTGCTCGACGGGGATGTCCTTTTTGAGGATTTGCCGCCCCATGCGGAAGGTGCATTCCTTGGCCAGCGTGCGCTCGCAAATGAAGGCCGTCTCCGTCTCGCGCACGGGCGCTTTTTTGCAGACGGGGCATTCGCCGATGATCGGCAGCGTGCTCACGTCCACGTTTGCGGCGTCTTCCTCCTTTTTCTCGAACTCGAACTTGGCTTTGTGCTCTTCGTCCAGCAGCAGCGAGGCTTTGAAGGCGAAGCCCATCTTGGAGCGGAAGCCTTCGAGCGGGGCGATCTTGCGTTCGGCGATGAGCGTTTGCACTTCCTCGGGGGAGAATTCGCGTCCCGCCAGGGTTTTCCAGAAAACGTAGTCGCACTGGGTGCAACGGTAGGTGCGGTAATCCTGCTTGAGCGGGTGGGCGCCGCACTTCGGGCAGGTGGCGTCGAGGTTTTCAAACATCCCCTCGGGCGGTTCGCCGCCGTCGCGGATTTTTTCCACCATTTGCACGGTCAGATCGCGGATCTGGCGCATGAATTCCTCACGCGGGAGCTGGTTTTGCTCCATCTGCTTGAGCTTGAACTCCCATTCGCCGGTCATTTCGGGCCGGGTGAGGGTCTCCACGCCGATGCCGCGCAGGCCGGTGATGAGCGAGATGCCTTTCTGCGTGGCCATCAGTTCGCGGCCCTGGCGCAGCAGGTAATCCTGATACACCAAGCCTTCGATGACGGCGGCGCGGGTGGCCGGGGTGCCGAGGCCGCGGGCGCTCATGGCTTCACGCAGTTCCTCGTCGTCCACGAGCTTGCCTGCCCCTTCCATTGCGGAGAGGAGCGTGGCTTCGTTGAAGCGGGCGGGCGGTTTGGTTTCGCTTTCCTTGACCTCGACCGCGCGGGTTGCCGCCTGCTCGCCGGGGATCACGGCGACAATGGCCTCGCCGCCTTCTTCGCTGGCGGCTTCTTTGCCGTAGACGGCCAGCCAACCTGGGTCTTTGATGATTTTGCCCTCGGTCTTGAACGGCTCGCCTTCCACCCGGGTGATGCGGGTGGTGACTTCAAATTGCGCCGCCGGGAAAAAGACGGCGATGAAACGCTGGGAGACGAGCCGGAAGACCTTCGCTTCGGCTTCGCTCAAGTTCTTGGGCTCCACGCCGGTCGGGATGATGGCGTTGTGGTCGGTGACTTTCGCGCTGTTGAAGACGCGCTTGTTTGGGCGCACCCAGTCGTTGGCGAGCGCCTTTTTCGCGTGGACGGCGAGGGTCGGGTCGGGGAAATCCGCCATGACGTGCTTCACGGTGGCGAGGTTGTCCTCGGGCAGGTAGCGTGAATCCGTTCTCGGATACGTGAGCGCCTTGTGTTTCTCGTAAAGTGCCTGGGCAATCTGCAAGGTGGTCTTGGCGCTGAACCCAAACCGCCCGTTGGCTTCCCGCTGGAGGGTGGTGAGGTCGTACAGTTGCGGGGCGATCTGGCTGGTCGCCTTTTTATCCTCGGTGACGATGCCCGGTTTGCCTTCGCACTTGGCGCGGATGGCCTCGGCCTCTTCACGCGTCCAAAGGCGCTCGGCCTTGAGGGTGTCATCCTCGGATTTCTTGAATTTTTCGTCAAACCAGCGGCCCAGGTAGCTGCCCGCCTTCACGCCGAAGGTGCCGAAGACTTCAAAGTAAGTGCGCGGTTTGAAGGCGCGGATCTTTTCCTCCCGCTCCACCAGAATGGCGAGCGTGGGCGTCTGGACGCGGCCCGCCGTGGTGAGCCGGAACCCGCCCTGCTTGGAGTTGAACCACGTCATGCCGCGCGTGGCGTTGATGCCTACGAGCCAGTCGCTTTCCGAGCGGCAGACGGCGGCGTCGGCCAGCGGAAGCATCTCTTCGTCGGTGCGGAGATGCTTGAACGCGGTGCGGATGGCGTCGGCGGTCATCGACTGGAGCCAGAGGCGCTGGATCGGCTTCTTGACCTTCGCCATTTGGATCAGGTTGCGGAAAATCAGTTCGCCCTCGCGCCCGGCGTCGCAGGCGTTGATGATGCCGTCCACGTCGGCGCGCTTCATCAGGCGCTTGAGCAGCTTGAAGCGCGTCTCGGCTTTGCCGTCGGTGGGGGCCAGCTCAAATTCCTGGGGCAGGATGGGGAGGTTTTCGATCTTCCACTTACCACGTTTCTCCAAGCCCTCGGGCACGCAGAGTTCCAGAAGATGGCCGATGGCGGAGGCGATCACGAATTCCTCGTTTTCGAAGAAGTCGCCCTCTTTCTTAAATTTGCCCAGCACGCGGGCGATATCGCCAGCGACGCTCGGTTTTTCTGCGATGACCAGTTTTTTACCCATGGGAACTCAGGAAAAATAAAACAATCAGGAACTCAGGAAATCAGGAATTGAATGCGATTAGGAACTTGAAGAGGGGGGAAGTTAGGGGCTGGGGACGCCCGGATCAAGGTTTCTCTGACAACCTACACGTTTGATGGTGAGGGGCATTGTGGCGAAATTCAGAAGAAGACCGTCCTGCAAGCCGGTCGCTTTCAGATACGAACGCATAATGCTGAAATGAATTTTGTCCAGATCCGCTACAGCCTTGAGTTCCACAATAAGTTTGCCCTCGATGAGAAGATCCAGCCGATGTTCTCCAACTACGATGGCGCGAAAGTGGATGGGAATGGTTTTCTGGCGTTCATAGAGAATGCCCAGAGCGTCGAGTTCCAAACAGAGCGCCGTCTCATAAATTGACTCCAGAAAGCCGGGGCCAAGCTCGCGATGGACCGCAACAGCAGCAGCAATCACTTTTCCGCTCAAGTCTTTGTTGTCTATGGCAAAGCTCACTCTGTAATTCCTGATTTCCTGAGTTCCTGATAAAATCCCCTGAGTTCCTGAGTTCCAGATTTATTTTTAAAGTAGCTTCACAAAGTGCCGCCCGGGGAGTTGCTTCACCAGGCGTTTCATTTCAAGGGCGAGCAACGTAGAGGAGACGGCCCCCGCTGGCAAACCGGATTTCGCGATGATGGTGTCAATGGGGGTCTCCCCCTCTGTAATGGAGTCGTAAATCGCCTGTTCGTTGCCCGTAAAGGTGACGGTGCGGGCCGGGCTTGACTCAAGCTGCGGTTTCTCTGGAAGCAGGATTTGGAGGTCGTCGAGAATGTCCGCCGCTCCCATGACGAGTTTGGCCCCCTGTTGGATGAGCCGGTTGGAGCCCGCCGAGGTCGATTTGTCGATCTGCCCCGGAATGGCGAAGATGGAGCGCCCTTGATCCGCCGCCTGCCCTGCCGTGATGAGCGCGCCGCTTTTCAAGCCCGCTTCCACAACTAAGAGACCGTCGCTCCAGCCGCTGACAATGCGGTTGCGACGGGGGAAGGTCTGCACATCCGGGGGGACGGTCATGGGGAACTCCGTGACGACGGCTCCCGAGGCGGCAATTTTTTCCGCCAGCGCCCTGTTTTCCGGCGGATAGAGATGCTGCAACCCGGAGCCAAGCACGGCAACGGTGCGGCCTTTGGCGGCGAGCGCTCCCTGATGGGCGGCGGTGTCGATGCCACGGGCGAGCCCGCTGACGATGGTCAGCCCGGCGTAGGCAAGCTGGTAGGAGAGTTTTTTGGCGCTTTCGAGCCCGTAATGGCTTGTCTTGCGGGAGCCGACGACGCTGATGGCATGGCGATCCTTCTCCAAAAGCTCGCCCCATACATAGAGAACGATGGGCGGATCGTGGATTTCCCGCAGCAGCGGCGGGTAAACCGGGTCGGCTTGGGTGATGACATGCGCGCCAAAGTCCGCGATGCGGGCGAGTTCGGCGGGGAGATCGACGTGCTGCTCCCAGTGGGCGATGGAGTCGGCGATTTCCGGCCCGATCCCTTCCACTCCCCGGAGTTCGTTCGCTTTGGCCAGCAGAATGCGCTGGGGACTGCCAAAAGCGTCCAGCAGACGGCGCAAGCGCACCGGCCCCAGCTTGGGAACCATGTTCAGCGCGATACATGCCTCGGTTTCAGTCACGCCCCGAACGCTAACACAGCCGTCAAGGTTTTCTTCTCCCCTTTCTGAGGGATTCCTGCTTTTCTACGGCATCCCTTTATGAATTCCATCACCCTGCGCATCCCTGCCACTACTGCGAACCTTGGCCCCGGCTATGACTGCCTGGGGGTGGCGTTGCGGATTTATAATCGCGTGACCGTGCGCCGGGGCAAGCCCGCAGGCAAGCTCCACCCGATGGCCGCCAAGGCCGCGAGCCGCTTTTTTGAGGAGGCGGAGGTGAAGCCGTTCGATTTTGACTGGTCGATCACCGGCGACGTGCCGCAATCGCGTGGACTGGGCAGCAGCGTGACCGTGCGGCTGGGGATTTTGCACGGGCTCAATGCATTGGCGGGGGATGTTCTGGAGCGCGAGGAGTTGTTCTTGCTGTGCAGCGAACTGGAGGGGCACCCGGACAACGCGGCTCCGGCGGAGTTCGGGGGGTTCACCGTGGCGAGCAATGACGGCTGTCTTTCCTTTGAGGTCTCGCCGGATTTGTCGTTCGTGCTCTTGATCCCGGATTTTGAGGTTTCCACGCCCGCCGCGCGCAAGGTGTTGCCGGGGGATTTGCAGCACGAATTGGCTGTGGCGTGCGTGGGTAACGCGGCGCGCATTACGGCGGCGTTCGCCTCCGGTCAATATGAGGCGTTGCAAGGGGCTTTCGAGGACTTCCTGCACCAGCCGTTCCGGCAGCCGCTCATCCCGTTTTTGCCGGAGGTGATCCGCGCGGGCGAGGAGGCCGGGGCGTTGGGCGGGTATTTGAGCGGCTCGGGTTCCACCATCGCGTGCGTGACGTTGGAAAACCCCGAGCGCGTGGCCGCCGCCATGCTCAAAGCGGCGGGAGGCAAGGCCCGGACGGTGGTCACGACCGCCGACAAGAACGGGGTCAAGATCGTGAAAGGCTAACCTGATTTTCCTGTGCGCCGCTGGCTTGACGAGTTTGAACAGTTCGCTATCGAGGTCATCCTCGGCCAACGCTTTGGCAAGCGCGCCGCATTGCTGCGCTGGTTCCTTTACGCGCTTTCATGGGTTTTCCGGGGGGTCGTGCAATTGCGGCTGCGGCTCTACCGCAAGCGTATCCTGCGGGAGCGAGGGCTGGGCTGTCTGGTGATTTCCATCGGTAATTTAACTGTAGGCGGCACGGGCAAGACGCCGGTGGTGGAGAAATTCGCGCGCGCGTTGCAGTCGGGCGGGCGGCGCGTGGCGATTCTGAGCCGGGGTTACAAGAGCAAGAAGCTGCCGTTATTCAAGCGCCTCAGCAACCGGCTCGGGCCGGAACAGGAGTTCGTGCCGCGGATTGTTGCCGATGGCAAAAAATTACTTCTCAGTTCGCGGCTGGCCGGGGATGAGCCCTACATGCTCGCCAAAAACCTCAAGGACGTGATTGTGCTGGTGGATCGCGACCGCGTGAAGAGCGGGGTGTATGCCATTGAAAAAATGGGCTGCGACACGCTGCTGCTTGACGACGGCCTGCAATATCTGCGGCTCAAGCACCGGCTCGACGTGGTGCTGGTCGATTGCCAGGCGCCCTTCGGTAATGAATTTCTCCTCCCGCGCGGCACCTTGCGCGAACCGCCTGCAAACCTCCGGCGGGCTTCCTTTATTTTCATCACCAAATGCGTGCCAGGCGCGGACAACAGCGCGCTCATTGCGCGCATCCGCCAGTACAACCGGACTGCGGAGATTGTCGAATGCACGCACAGCCCGCAGTATTTGGAACACGTTTTCACCGGGGAACGCGTGCCGCTGGATTATCTCAAGGGACGCTATATCGGCGCGCTTTCAGCCATCGCCCGGCCCGAGAGCTTTGAGGACGGGCTGCGCAAGCTCGGCGCGAAGATCGAGCTTTCCCGGCACTTTGCGGATCACCATCGGTTCTCGGAAAAGGAGATCGCGGGATTCATCCGGCGGTGCGTGAACCGGGACTTGGACGCTATTCTGACGACCGAAAAGGATTGCGTGCGCTTTCCCAAGCTCAAGGACATGGAGCTGCCGATTTATTATCTGCGCGTGGAGATCGAAATCCTCACCGGGCACGAAAGCTGGCAGCATTGCGTGGATCGCATCTGCCAGCCGCAACCGATGATGGCCCCGGAGCGTTTTTTTTAGGGGAGAGAGAATAGAAAGTAGACGATAGATAATAGAGAAATCAGGCTCGCTTTGCTCGCACTGGCGCGGTAGCGCCTTCTATCATCTATTGTCTTTTTCCCTCACCCCGCTTTGGGATCGAAGGCGCGGCGCAGCGAGTCGCCCAAGAGGTTGAGCGAGAGCACGAGCAGGAAGAGCGCGCTGGTGGCGGCGGCGAGCGGCCACCAGACCGCCGGTTCGCGGCTCAGTTCCATGCGGGCGGAGTCGATCATGATGCCCCAGCTGGGCGTTCCCACGGGCGCGCCGACACCGAGGTAGCTGAGAATGGTTTCCGCCAGCACCAGCCCGGAGAAGCCGAGGATGGCGTTGATGATGACCAGGTGCATCACGTTGGGCAGGATGTGAAAAAGGATGATGCGCGTGTGGCTCTGGCCCAGAGCGCGCGCCGCTTCGACGTAGGGCTTTGCGGCCTGCCGGAAGGTCTCCCCGCGCACGAGGCGGCAGAGGCCCACCCACGCGGTGAGGCTCAGGGCAACGGCCATCCGGTCGAGCCCTTTGCCCAGCGTCATCATCACCGCCACCAGCAGGAGGATGCCGGGGATGGAGGCCACGGTGCTGTAAAGGTATTGCACAATGTCATCCACCCAGCGCCGGTAGTAGCCGCCCAGGATGCCCAGCAATGCACCAAAGGGGATGTAAAGCAGGCTGGTGAGCCCGCCGATGATGAGCGCCGTCTTGCAGCCCTTGAGGGTTTGCAGGAGCACGTCTTTGCCCAGCAGATCGGTTCCCAAGAGGTGACGGCCTTTGAGCGGTTTGGGATCGCGCTCGTTGAAGGTGGTGCGGGCGAGCGGCGCACTGTAACCCTCTTCGCGCGGCACATTGCGGAAGGCGAAATCGAGCACGCTCTGGCGCGGGGCGATCTGGAGGCAATCGGCCAGCCCGAGGAGGAGCAGCAGGGCGACCAGGGTGGCGCAAACGATGCCCAAGCGGTCGCGCTTCAGGCGGTTGAGGGCGCGGCGCGAGCGTTCGGTGAAAAGAAACGCCCGGAGCAGCGCAGCAAAGGCGGCGCAGGCGACGAGAATGAGGAGATTGGAGAGCCAGATGGGCATAAAGAGTTAATGCGAAAGCTGGTTTTGCTGCGGCGCTTTCGAAGCTGGAGCTTCGAAGACAAGTGCGTGATCCCTTGCAGGGCTCTGCAAAGTGCGCTTCGCGTGAACTAAGCCGCGATGCGGCAGGGCAGTCCCAATCTGGAGATTGGGAACGAGGAGCGCCTTACGACGCTCCCAAAAAGGGAATTTTTCCTGGGTTCCTGAGTTCCTGATCGTTTTCATTCCTGAGTTCCTATTGCAGGCGGATGCGCGGATCCACGGCGGCGTAGCAGAGGTCGGTGAGGAGCAGGCCGAAGAGGTAGAGCAGCGAGCCGAGATAGACGTCGGCCTGGATCACGCCGAAGTCCGAGGTTTGGATGGCGTTTTGCATGAGGTTGCCCAGGCCCGGGATGCCGAAGAAGCTTTCCAGCACCAGGGTGCCCATGATGAGGAAGGGCAGCGCGGCCACGACAAGCGTGATGATCGAGATCATCCCGTTTTTGAGCATGTGCACCAGCAGCACCCGCGCGTGGGAGGCTCCCTTGGCCTGGGCGGTGCGGATATATTCGGAGCGGACTTCCTCCAGGAAAATGGCGCGATACATCCGCACATCGGCGCCGAGGCCGCTCACGACCATGATCACCACCGGCAGCGCGATGAACCGCGCCGTGGAGAGCCCTTCCAGGTTGAAGCCGAATGCCGGGAACCAGTTGAAGAGATTCGCGGCGATCCATTGGCCAAAGATGACATACACGGTGATGGGGATGCTCATGCCCGCGACGCAAAACACCGTTCCCCAGCGGTCAATGAGCGAGTCCCGCACAAAGACCAGCAGCAGCGAGGCAAACAGGGAGAGAAAGAGGCCGACGACGAACGCCGGGAGCGTGATGCAGAGCGAGGGGATCGCCCCGCGTTTGATCATGGTGAGCACCGGCTCGTTGGTGGCAAAGGAGGTGCCGAGATCAAAGGTGGCAAACCGCTTCATGCTGCGGAAGTAGAGGGAATCGAAGAGGTTTTTGCCGGGGGCGGTGTTGAAATAGGTCGGGATGCGCTGGCCCTCCTTGTCCAGATACCCGTGGTTGTTGAGCCAGTTGTTAATGGCTTGCACGGAGGCTTTCGGCCCCAGAATGCGGTAGGCCATCTGCGTGGGGGTGTTGACCACGTTGAAGAGGGCGAACGTGATGAACATCACGCCGAGGAGAATCGGCGCCATGTAGAGCAGGCGACGGATGAGGTAGTTGAGCATGGTTACACGTTTTGTTTGCGCGCCCAGGCGATGGCGTAGCCCAGGATCAACGCGAGCAGGCCCCCCAGCGTCCATAGGGGCCAGGCGGGGGCGCGGTTCCATTCGCGGATTTTTTGCGCGCGCAGGGGGGCGTCGAGTTGCACGTATTTGAGGCCGCCGGTGAGCATCGGGTTGGAGGAGACCCGGGCGAGCCACGGCTGGTTGAGGGTGAACGCGACCGGGTGGAAGGCGTAAATGACCGGGCATTGCTCAACGAGGAGGGCGTTCATGCGGCGGATCAACTCCAGGCGCTCCGGGCCGTTGTCCATGGTCGCCATCTGCTCGAAGAGGCGGTCGAACTCCGGGTTGGAAAACCGGGTATTGTTGCTCCCCTGCGGCGGGACGTTTTTGCTGTAAAAGAGGAAGAAGAAGTTCTCCGGGTCGGGGTAATCGGCGTTCCAGCCGGAGCCGGTGTTCATTTGGAAATGCCCTGTGATCTGCTTTTCCTGAAAGCGCGCCCAGGTGTTTTCCTCGATCTTACAGCCCAGCCCAAGCTGCTCCACTTGGGATTGGTCAAACTCAGCGCGCTGGCGATCCTCCGCGCCGCTGGCAACCACATCCATCGTCAGCATGAGCGGTTGGCCGGTTTGCGGGTCGATGCCGTTTGGGTACCCGGCCTCAGCCAGCAGTGCCTTGGCTTGGGCGAGGTCTTGCGTCCGGTACGGATTTTTAAAGCCGGGTGCGTAGCCGACCACGCCGGGCGGCAGGATTTGTTCCGCCTTGAGTTGCACGCCGTTGCCGAAGAGTTCGTTGGCGCGGTCTTCGTCATACGCGGTGGAGAGCGCCTGGCGCAGCCGCAGGTTTTTGCCCAGCACGGGGTCGCTCATGTTGAACTGGGAATAGAACGTCCCCGGTTCCACGTCGCGGTAGAGCGTGACGCCGCGCGCGCGCAGATCATTGGAAAGCGTCTGCCCTGCCGTGATGACCGAGTTGAAGGTATCCTTGCCGACCCCGGAGCGGTCGAGGTAGCCCTGCCGGAAGAGGAGCCAGGCGGGGATGTTTTCGCGGATGACGCTGAATTGGATTTCATCCATGAAAGGGAGGGCCGCGCCCGCGAGCGGCTGGAAGCGCGCCGCATCCGCTTGAGGCCAGCCGCCTGCGGGGAAACGGGTGGCGGTGTAGCGTGCGTTGCGGACGAGCCGGATCAAGCGGCTGCGCGCCCATTCGGCGCAACGGTAGGGGCCGGTGCCGACGGGGTGAAACTTGAACGGGTCGCGCCCGTTTTTGCCGTTGTAATACTCCACGGCTTCCCGTGGCACGGGGGCGGTGAAGGCCATGGCCAGCCAGTATTGGATTTGCGGGTAGGCCTTGAGGAGATGGAGTTGGAAGGTGTGGTCGTCCAGGATGGTGATGGCCCCGGTGGGTTTGGAGTAGTCGAACCATTCCGCCTTGCGCGCTTCTTCATACGCCGGGCCGAGGCCCGCGATGAAATCCTGCAATGTCGAGAGCACGGGGCATTCCACCGCCGGGTCGGCAATGCGCTGGAAGGTGTAATCGAAATCCGCCGCCGTCACCTCGCGTCCGCGTCCGCCGGGGAAGCACGGGTCGTCGTGGAAGAAGAGGCCGCGCTTGAGGTGGATTTCGTAGGTCTCGGTGCCATCCGCGTTTTTGATGCGGCGCGGCATTTCTTCAGCCAGACACGGTTCGAGTTCGTAGGGGTCGGTCTTGAACGGGTTGTATTGCAGGAGGCTCTCGTAGAGTTGGGAGATTACGGCGTTGCCCAGTGTGTCGTAGCTGAACTGGGGGTCGAGCGAGCGCGGGTCATCGCCAATCCGCAGATAGCTTACCACCCACGGCGTGCCGTCCGCGCGCGTCTCCTGGAGCGGGCGCGGGTGCGGGTTATTGTTGCAGCCGGTCAGGGCGGCCAGCAGCGCGAGGATCGCCAGCAGGCGGTTCAAAAATAGGTGGTTTCGCTTCCCGTTCATCCGTTTCGGTGAGGAGCGGGAACTATCGGCGCAAGAACGCCAGGAATCAACCCCGATTCCGTTACAGGGCAAACGCATTTAAATAAAGACCACAGAGAATCTGGAACTCAGGAACTCAGGAGAAGAGAGTTTTTTCCAAAAGCCGTCTTTTTCTGAAAAAACCTGCGTTTATCGGCGCAATCTTTGTGGATGCTTTTTCTGTATTTTCCTGAGTTCCTGAGTTCCAGATTCATTTTAGATGCGTTTGCCTTCAGTTGTGGCGTTTCTTGACAAATCGCTCCCCGCCGCCCATGAAGGGGGAGCTTCGGCAAAAAATGATTTCCAAGATTTTCTCCCAATGGGTGCGCCCTGTGTTCATGGCGGCGTTTGGCCTGGCCTGCATGGTCTGGCTGAGCGGTTGCGCGACGACCCGCTATTCTAATGTGACGGATTTTAACACGGTGGTGATCGATGCCGGGCATGGCGGACACGATTCCGGTGCTTTTAGCAGAGGGCGCAAGGCGCGCGTTTTGGAGAAGGATTTGGCGTTGGATGTGGCCCGCCGTTTGGAGGTGAGGCTCAAAGATGCCGGGTTCCGCACGGTGATGACCCGCCGCAGCGACCGTTTTGTCACGCTGGATGAGCGCTCGCGCATTGCCAATGCCCAACGGAAGTCGGTTTTTGTGGCCATCCATTTCAACGACACCCGCCGCCGCAGCATTCACGGTGCGGAGGTTTACCACAATGGCAGGGGCACCTGGGAGTTGGCGGCGCGCATGGAGCGCTACCTGGCGTCGATGCCGGGAGGGGCAAACCGCGGCGTAAAGACGGCCCGCTTCCATGTGCTGCGGTGTTCCGAAGGGCCCGCCTTGCTGGTGGAATGCGGGTATCTGAGCAACGCGACGGAGCTTGCCCACTGCGCCAGCGCCTCATGGCGGGAGGAAACCGCCGACCGCTTGGCCCAGGCGATCATCGCTCAGCGGCGCAACTAAGCCCGGAAATTGAGAAGAGGATAGGCCGCAAAAAGGCGCAAACAGCGCAAAATAAAAGGCATTTATCTGTTTTTTAGCGGGTTGCAGACGCTCCGGCCAGCGAACCTCCGTTCAGGTATTTCGTTGACCCAACGCGTTGTTTTTGCGCCTTTTGCGCCTTTTTGCGGCTATTTCCAGTGCCGTTCCAGAGCGTCCTGCGTTATAAAGGGGGGATGGACGCCTCTCTCGAAATCCCTGGAATCGCGCGCCTCGCTACCGGCCCCGGTGGTTTGCCGCGCTATGAAATCACCACGCCCCTGGCTCAAGCGCACGTCTATCTTCACGGCGCGCATGTCTCTCACTTTGCGCCTACAGGCCAGCGCCCCGTGCTTTTTATGAGCGCGCAGAGCTGGTTTCAAGGAGGGAGGCCCATTCGCGGAGGCGTGCCGGTTATTTTCCCGTGGTTTGGCCCGCGCCAGGAGTCTCCCGCCCACGGTTTTGCGCGGACGCGCGCGTGGACAGTGGAGTCGCTCCGCCAGGAACCGGATGGCAATGTGGTGCTTGTTTTGCGGCTCGAAAGCGATGCGGAAACCCGCGCTCTCTGGGGCGAACCGCATGATTGGGTGCTACGCCACCGCATCACGGTGGGCACGGCGCTTGGGATGGAGTTGGAAATCGAAAATCGTGGCGCGGCGCCGTTCCGGTGTGAGGAAGCCCTTCATACTTATTTCAGCGTGAGCGAGGTGGGAGCCATCCAGGTTCGCGGACTGGAAAACGCCGAATACTACGACAAGGCCGATGGGATGCGGCGCAAATGCCAGGACAGCGGGCCCATCCGCTTCACGGCGGAGACCGACCGCACCTATGTCAACACGGCTGCGGCTTGCGCCATCGACGACCCCGGTTGGCGGCGGCGGATTCTTGTTGAAAAAGCGGACTCGGATTCCACCGTGGTTTGGAACCCGTGGATCGCCAAGGCGCAAATCATGCCGGACTTTGGCGATGACGAGTGGCCCGGCATGGTCTGCGTGGAAACCGGCAACGTCGCCGATAACACGCTGGAAATCGCCCCGGGCGGGAAACACACCACGCGGACACGGGTGCGCTGCGAGGCGCTTCAATAGAAGGAGACCGCCATGTCGCGTCCCAATAAAAACAAAATTTCCACCGAGGTTCAGACGGGCGGAGGCCTCTTTGCGGCCTTCGCAGGCTTGGAAATCAGCGGGCTGCCGGAAGGTGCGCAAGCCGTGGAGAAATCCCCTGCGCAAAACGCGCCCGCCAAACTCGGGCGCGTCGTATTGCGCCGGGAGACCGCGCATCGCGGCGGCAAATGCGTGGTCGTCGTGGAAGGCTTTGATGCGGCGCTCGATCCAGCATTCATCGAGGCGCTCGGTAAACGGCTGCGCGCCGCGTGCGGCTGCGGCGGCGCCGTCAAAGGACGCGCGCTGGAGTTGCAGGGAGAACAAGTCGCACGGGTGCGGCAATGGCTCGCAGCGGAGGGGTTTCGCGTGGACGGCGTGAAATAAAAAGCCGCTGGAGGCTTATAGAGCGTTTCTCAAAAAGAATTTCCTATTCGCCGGGGCGGCGTGGGCCGTCGCGCTGCGTTGCAAGCTCGGGCAGTATGGAAAATACAGCCGCTTCGCTTGCGCCTTGCGCGCCAACCCACGGCGCTCCCATCGAATAACGGAAATTCTTTTTGAGAGATGCTCTAAAACAAAGCGCGGCAGGCCCGCTGTTTAAAAAAAGTTACAGAGAAAAAGCGGGAAATTTTCAAAATACCGTTGACCCAAAAGACTTCTTTGATACTTTCGCCCTCCCACGCAGCGGCAGGGATTGCCGGGCCAGCCGGTTGATTGAGGGATGTAAAAAATTCTTCGAAAAACGGTTGACGAAGCGGAACGATGCGCTAAGGTGCAAGGCCCGCAACGGAGGGCGACAAGCGGCCGAAACGGCAGCGTCAAAAAAATCGAAAGATTCGGTTGACGCCAACGAAAAAACCGCTAAGTTGTCCGCCCCGCAAGGGAATGGGTGATGGCCGAAATGACGGCGCCGAAAAAAATCGAAAAGATTTGATTGACGCTGAAAAAAAAGCCGCTAAGTTGTCCATCCCGCCGCGACGAAAGTCAAACGGTGGAAAGCGACGAAAGTCGCCGGTTCGCGACAAGGCGAACGGCTCTGATTGAAAGGGCTGGTTGGTGAATCCGAGAGATCGGGTTGACTGGCCGGATCTGGAAAAACGAGCGAGATCTTTGAAAGTTTGGTTCCAACGGTTTTTCGAATGGTCGAAAGCTTGGAACGGTTGAGGATAGCAAAAATTGAATTGTGCGTTGAACGTCAAATTATTTGAACTTAAACATTAATTGACCGAAGCGGACCACCTGATCTCACAAGAAGGGTGGCTCTGCTAAATAAGGTCAGAATTTTGCTCGAGCTTTAGCAGCTCGGCACAAATTTTCTACGGAGAGTTTGATTCTGGCTCAGAACGAACGCTGGCGGCGTGGATAAGACATGCAAGTCGAACGGGATTGTATTTGTAGCAATACAGATGCAGTCTAGTGGCGAACGGGTGCGTAACACGTGGGCAATCTGCCGAAAAGTGGGGGATAGCTCGCCGAAAGGCGAATTAATACCGCATGTGGTCAGGAGGGACATCCCTCCAACACTAAAGCCGGGGCAACCTGGCGCTTTTTGATGAGCCCGCGGCCTATCAGCTTGTTGGTGAGGTAACGGCTCACCAAGGCTATGACGGGTAGCTGGTCTGAGAGGACGACCAGCCACACTGGAACTGAGACACGGTCCAGACACCTACGGGTGGCAGCAGTCGAGAATTTTTCTCA
Organism: Verrucomicrobiota bacterium; assembly: GCA_037131875.1. Classification (GTDB taxonomy): domain Bacteria; phylum Verrucomicrobiota; class Verrucomicrobiia; order Chthoniobacterales; family Chthoniobacteraceae; genus UBA695. The sequence goes on along the minus strand of JBAXQF010000040.1, from coordinate 557 downwards.
ATGGGGGAAACCCTGAAGGAGCGACGCCGCGTGGAGGATGAAGGTTTTCGGATTGTAAACTCCTGTCATTAGGGAACAATTGCGCAGATTTAACTGATCTGCGCTTGATAGTACCTGAAGAGGAAGAGACGGCTAACTCTGTGCCAGCAGCCGCGGTAATACAGAGGTCTCAAGCGTTGTTCGGATTCATTGGGCGTAAAGGGTGCGTAGGCTGTGGGGTAAGTCGGGTGTGAAATTTAGGGGCTCAACCCCTAAACTGCATTCGATACTGCCCCGCTAGAGGACTGTAGAGGAGATTGGAATTCACGGTGTAGCAGTGAAATGCGTAGATATCGTGAGGAAGACCAGTGGCGAAGGCGAATCTCTGGACAGTTACTGACGCTGAGGCACGAAGGCTAGGGGAGCAAACGGGATTAGATACCCCGGTAGTCCTAGCAGTAAACGGTGTACGTTTGGTATGGGAGGATTCGACCCCTTCCGTGCCGGAGCTAACGCGTTAAACGTACCGCCTGGGGAGTACGGTCGCAAGATTAAAACTCAAAGAAATTGACGGGGGC